>NZ_JBHVPZ010000004.1:0-420925 GCF_042887135.1 Kitasatospora sp. NPDC057965 | reverse complement strand
CGATCGAACCACGCGGCCCCATCGAGACCGAAGCAGCCCGCCGCCTCGCCGACGACCTCAAGAACGAGTGATCACCCGATTACCCAACACTTTCTCAGGCGCTACGGCGCTACGGCGCCCCGGCGCTACGGCCAGAGCAGGGTGCGCGACCACTCCGGGGTGCGCACCGGGCCGGTCCGGGTGTAGCGGAGCCGGACGTGGTGGCGCTCCGCGTCGCCCTGCCAGAACTCCACCTCGTTCGCCCAGAGCGTGTAGACGGCGTGCCCGGCGGCGACCGCGTCCGGGGTGGCCTCCAGTCGGCGCCACGCCACCGCCACGGCCTCCTCGTACTCGGCCGGCGAGGCCAGCGGCTCGCTCTGCCGTCCGACCAGCGCGCCGATCCGGGCGGCCGGGGAGCGGGTGGCGAACTCGGCCCCCGCCACCTGGTCGGCGGCCCGTTCGACGGTGCCGCGCACCCGCACCTGGCGGCCGAGCTGCGGCCAGTAGACGGTCAGCGCGGCGGCCGGATGGTCGGCGAGCTGACGGCCCTTGGGGCTGTCGGCGGCGGTCGAGAAGACCCAGCCGGTGCCGGCGGCGTCCACGTCGCGCAGCACCAGCACGCGGGCGTCCGGCATGCCGTCGGCGTCGACCGTGGAGAGGGTGAACACCTGCGGGTCCAGCACCCCGGCGTACAGCGCGGTGGCGAGCCAGTCCACGAAGAGCGGGCCCGGTTCGGCCGGGGCGGCCTCGGCGTCGAAGGTCGGCAACGGGCGGGCCATCGGCGGGCGGCCGAGCATCAGCTCGGGCACGGACCGGGGCGCGGCCGGCGCCTGCTCCCCGCCGAACCCGGGATCCGGTGCCGGCCTGGTCTCGCCGGGGCCGGTCAGGCCCTCCTCCTCCGCTGCCATCGCGCCCTTCCTTCCGGTTGCCGCGTCCGCAGCCCCGCGGCGGACCGGTCGCCGGGAGGGCGTGCCGGCGCGGGGTGCGCTGTCGGAGCGCAACCGTACCGCCGCGCGGTGACGGCGCCGGGCGCGGGCCCTGGACTGGACCTCTCCACGGCCCCCGGACGCGCCCGTGGGCGGCACCGATCTGCGGTGCCGCCCACGGAACCGGTGCGCGGTGACCCTTTCCGCTGCCCGGTGAAGCGCTGTGCGATCCGTTCCCTCCCGTCCGGCCCGGCCTCCGGCGACGGCGCCCCCGCCGTCGACGGCACCCGGTCGGTGCTCAGGAGTTCAGGAGTTCAGGAACTCAGGAGTTCGGGAAGAAGACCGGTACGAGGACGATGTCGTGGTGGAGCCTCCCGTGAACGGTGATCGTGTCAGGTGTGCGGGAGTTCGCCGACCGAACGAACACCTGCGGATGTGCGACGTCTGGACACAGACTTCCGCAACAAATCGACAAAGCACCACCTCACGGCCGCCTTTTCGCCCTTTAGCGTGATATCCGGCGGCCCCATGCATAATCGCCACCGACCGGAGAGCGCAACCTTCACACCCCCTCCCACCTGCGACGCAGACCGGTCGACCGGCCACGAACCGGTGCACCCCCACGGCGCGCGACAAAGTCGAACGCGCCCCCTGCCGGTTCGGTCGACTTACCGTGTCGATAAATTCGGGCCATTCTGTGACAGTCCGAAAATCGGCAGGGCGTGCGGGAGCCGACGGATCAGACCACCTTGCCGGGATTGAGGATGCCCAGCGGGTCGAAGACCGCCTTCAGCTGCCGCTGCAGGTCCACCGCCACCGGCCCCAGCTCCCGCGCCAGCCACTCCCGCTTGAGCAGCCCCACCCCGTGCTCACCGGTGATCGTGCCGCCCAGCTCCAGCCCCAGCGCCATGATCTCGTCGAAGGAGCGCTGCGCCCGGGCCGACTGCTCGGCGTCCGCCGCGTCGAAGATCACGATCGGATGGGTGTTGCCGTCGCCCGCGTGGCTCACCACCCCGATGGTCAGCCCGTGCCGCTCCGCGATCGCCGCGACGCCCTCCAACATCTCGGCCAGCCGCGAGCGCGGCACCGCCACGTCGTCGATCATCGTGGTGCCCAGCCGGTCCAGCGCGGGCAGCGCCTGCCGGCGCGCCTCCAGCAGCAGCTCCGACTCCGCCTGGTCCTCGGCCGGCACCACCTCGGTCGCCCCGGCCGCCCGGCACAGCTCCCCGACCGCGGCCAGCTCGGCCACCCGGTCCGGGCCGTCGAAGGCGACCAGCAGCAGCGCACGGGTGGACTCCGGCAGCCCCATCCGCCCCAGCTCGTTGACCGCGCGCACGCTCACCGCGTCCATCAGCTCCATCAGCGACGGGGTGAAGCCGCGCGCCATCACCTCGCAGACCGCCGCACCGGCCGCTGCCGCGCTCGGGAACTCCGCCGCCAGCGCCAGCTGCGGCGCGGGGGCCGGCCGCAGCGCCACCACCGCGCGG
Organism: Kitasatospora sp. NPDC057965; assembly: GCF_042887135.1. Taxonomy (NCBI): domain Bacteria; kingdom Bacillati; phylum Actinomycetota; class Actinomycetes; order Kitasatosporales; family Streptomycetaceae; genus Kitasatospora; species Kitasatospora sp. NPDC057965. Next base: position 418,533 of record NZ_JBHVPZ010000004.1, on the reverse strand, counting down.
ACCACCACGCCCAGGGTGCCCTCGGAGCCCACCAGCAGCCGGGTCAGGTCGTAGCCCGCCACGCCCTTGGCCGTCCGGCGGCCGGTGGACAGCAGCCGCCCGTCGGCCAGCACCACGTCGAGCCCGAGCACGTACTCGCTCGTCACGCCGTACTTGACGCAGCAGAGGCCGCCCGCACCGGTGCCGATGTTGCCGCCGATCGTGCAGGACTCCCAGCTCGACGGGTCGGGCGGGTAGCAGAGCCCCGAGGCCGCGGCGGCCCGGGAGAGCTCGGCGTTGACCACGCCCGGCTCGACCACCGCGATCCGGTTCACCGGGTCCAGCTCCAGGATCCGGTTCATCCTCACCATCGACAGCACGATGCAGCCGTCGACGGCGTTGGCCGCGCCGGACAGCCCGGTCCTGGCCCCCTGCGGGACCACCGGCACGCGCAGCGCGGTGGCGGTCCGCAGGACGTGCTGGACCTGCTCGACCGTCTCCGGGAAGACCACCACCGCGGGGGTGCCGGCCGGGCAGAAGTCCGCCATGTCGTGCCGGTAGGCGGCCGTCACGTCCGGGTCCACCGCCAGGGCGCCGGGCGGGAGGCCCTCCGCCAGCCGGTCCGTCAGGTCACTCATCGCCGCCTCCGCTCGCACCGCCCGCGCCACCGCACCGCCGGTCCCACCTCGCCGGGGCGCCGTCCGTACCCGTCCGGGCACGCCCGGTCCTCGCACTCTGCCGCCCGCCCGGCCGCCCGGCAAGTACACCGCCCCGGCGCAGGACGGGCGAGGCCGCCGCGAGCAGCCCGGCGGCGCCGGTGGCCACCACGCCGAGCGCCGTGGGCAGCCGGGGGCCCGCCGTGTCGGCGAGCAGGCCCGGCAGTCCGGTCGAGCGGACCGGGGCCTCTCCTTCGGGGCGGGTAGGGCCCGGGCAGCGCCGCCCGCGCCGGGCGGGCGGCGCCGTCGGACGCGGGGCCTCGGTGGTCGTCACGCCGGGCGACACCGGGGCCCTCGACCGGTTTCAGGGCAAGCGGCGGGCGCCGCGCCCGGACGACCGGCCGGCTACCCGCGTTGCACCGGCTCCTGCAGCTCCGTCACCCAGTCCGCCACCTCCTCCGGGCACTCCAGGTAGAGCTCCCGGGCGTACCCGGTCGAGCGGTAGCCGTTCTCCTCGATGAACCGCGCCAGCGCCTGGACCGCGCCCAGGGAGTCGTCCATCGAGCCGCGGTGCACCACGGTCACCGCCTCCTCGATCGCCGGCAGGTCGACCACGGCGAGACCGTGCTCCCCCGCCGGGTCGACCGAGGCGGCGATCGGCACGGCCACCCGGATCAGCACCGAGCCGTCCCCGCCGCCGGTGTCCTCGTACCGGGCGACGGACGGGCCGTTGTGCGCGATGCCGGCCGCCGCCAGCCGCCCGCAGAGCTCCTCGAACAGCGGGCCGATCACCGGCCCGATGTCCTGCGGCTCGTAGCTCGCCGCGACCCCGGTCAGTTCGGCCGCCCGCACCGACGGCACCCGCTTCACCACGACATCGTGCGTGGACATGGTCCCCTCGCTCTCGATCGTCCGGAGCCTCGCCTCGACCCGGGCCAGCCGCTCGGCGTCCGCCGCCATCGCCGCGGCGAGCTCGGCCCGCCGCAGTCGCAGCATCCCGCGCAGCTCGGCCGTGTCCACCTCCTCGTCCAGGACGGCCCGCACCTGTTGCAGGGTGAAGCCGAGGTCCTTGAGGGCGATGAGCCGGTTGAGCCGGGCCAGTTGGGCCGCCTCGTAGCAGCGGTAGCCGCTGAACGGGTCGACCCGGGCGGGCCGGAGCAGTCCGACGGCGTCGTAGTGGCGCAGCATGCGGACCGACACCCGGCCGTGTTTGGCGAAGTCTCCGATGTTCAACATGGTCCCTCCAGTGCAGACCCTCACACGGTGTCATGGTCAAGCACCGGCTTCGCCGCCCGGCCTCCCCCGGCCGCCCGCTCCCGGCGACCCGTCCAGCCCGTTCGGTCCGTTCGGTCCGTTCAGTCCGTCACGTCGAACCCCCGGCGCTGCCCCAGCACCTGGAGGCTGCGCCGGCCGGGGATGCCGTTGGCGTCCTCGCCCGCGTAGCCGAGGCTGCGCTGGAACGCGGCGTACGCCTGCACGGTGCGGGTGCCGAGCGAGCCGTCCACCCAGCGCTGCTCCAGGAACCCCTCGTCCGCCAGGGCCTGTTCGACGATCCGCACCTCGCCGCCGTACGTCTGGTGGCCCTGCTCGGCCTCCGGGTCGGTGCGCGCCGCCGCGACCACGTGGGCGAGCGACACCCGCTGCGCCGAGGGCAGCCGGCCCAGCAGCCGACGCAGCGACGCCTCGCCCGGCACGCCGTCGGCGTCCGACCCCGAGTAGCCCAGACTGCGCTGGAAGTCCTGGTAGTTGAGGGTGTCGGCGTCCCGCCAGTCCTGGTCGGGACCGGACTGGTAGTGCCCGCCGAAGCCCTGCCGGACGAGCGCCTGGCCCACCTCCTCGACCTGCGGGCCGTGCGCGCCGTAGCCGTATTCGAGACCGTTGATGGTCACCCGGTACCGGGCGGGGCCGGAGCCGCCGCCCGGCGGGGGCAGCGGCGCACCGCCGGCCGCCGCGACGATGCCGGGCATCACGACGTCGCGGAACTGGCGGGCCCGGATGTCCCCGGGGCAGGCCGTCCCGCCGTCCGACCACTCGGGGAACATCCGGTGCACGCCGAAGCCGGGCTCGTCCCACTCGCCGCAGATCCGCAGCGGGATGCCGTGCCGCTGGTGCAGCCAGACCCCGAGCGCGACGAACGCGTTGATCTGGGCGTCCGTCCACGGATCGGTGCTCTGGTCGTCGCTGGCCGACTCCACGCTCACCGCGCCGGTGCCGTCGGCCCGGCGGTTGGCCCGCATGTTGGCGTCGGCGCGGGTCTGGGTGCCGATGTACTGCCCGACGCTGCCGTCGTACCCGACCCCGAAGTGGGACTCCAGGTTGGTGGAGTCCCGCCAGTACTCGTAGATCCGCCGCGGCGTCCACGGGGCCGCCACGCTGTGGAAGATCACCTGTGTCGGGGTGATCGCCGGCTGCTCGTCCGACTCCGGTTCGAGCTCCATCTTCTCCGCACCGGGGTACCAGGCCATCAGTCTCTCCTCGCCGGGCCCAGGGCAGTTCGCCCCTTACGCCCTGACGACGGACCTCGCACCCCCACCCGAGGACGTTCCCACCCCAAACCCCCCGTTCAGGTGAACCCTGCCCCACCCCGGCCCACAGCCGGCCCCACCCCGAACAGCACAAAGGCGGGTGCCGACCCGAGGTCGGCACCCGCCTTGAGCAGGTGGTTCTTCTCCTACCGGCGGAGAGCGTGGGATTCGAACCCACGGTACGGGGTCACCGCACGACAGTTTTCAAGACTGTTCCCTTAGGCCGCTCGGGCAGCTCTCCAGGCGGAGGTCAGCCTAACGGGTCCGGCGGGGTTCGGTGCACAGGGTTTCCGGGGCGGGTCGGGGGTCAGTTGTCGCCGACGCGGCTGCCGAGGGTGACCTTGGTGGTGGCGGTCTGGCCGTTGCGGGTGTACTCGACGTCGACGGTCTCGCCGGGCTTGTGCGTCCAGATCTTGCTGACCAGGGCGGGGCCGTTCTCGATCGGACTGCCACCGAGCTTGGTGATGACGTCGCCCGGCTTGAGGCCGGCCTGGTCGGCGGCGCCGCCCGGGGTGACGGCCGGCTGGCCCTGGACGTCGCGGGTCTGGATCTGCGCGCCGTCGCCCTTGTAGTCGTCGTTGCGCAGGACGTCGAGCTTGGCGTAGACCGGCTTGCCGGTCTTGATCAGGGTGTCGGCGACCCACTTGGCCTGGTTGATCGGGATCGCGAAGCCCAGGCCGATGGAGCCGGCCCGGCCGTTGCTGGAGGCGTTGGACTGGATCGCCGAGTTGATGCCGATCACGCCGCCGGCGGAGTCCAGCAGCGGGCCGCCGGAGTTGCCGGGGTTGATGGAGGCGTCGGTCTGCAGCGCGTTCATGTAGGAGGCCTGCGCGCCGGTCTCGTCGCCGGAGGCGACCGGGCGGTCCTTGGCGCTGACGATGCCGGTGGTGACGGTGGACTCCAGGCCGTACGGGGCACCGATGGCGATGGTGGAGTCGCCGACGTTGACCTTGTCGGAGTCGGCCAGCGGAAGCGGCGTCAGCTTTTCCTTGGGCGGGTTGTCGAGCTTGATGACGGCGACGTCGTAGCCCTCGGCGCGGCCCAGCACGGAGGCGCCGTAGGAGCTGCCGTCGGCGAACTTGACGGTCAGCTTGCCACCGCTGGAAGCGGGCGCGACCACGTGGTTGTTGGTGAGGATGTGGCCCTCGGTGTCGAAGACGAAGCCGGTGCCGGTGCCGGACTCGCCGTTGCCCTGGGCCTTGATGGTGACGACGCTGGGCAGCGCCTTCTGCGCGATGCCGGCGACCGAGCCCGGGGCGGGCTCGTTCTTCTGGGTGTTGTTGGCCTGGACGGTGGTGGAGCTGCGGTCGGCCTTGGCGCTCACCGACTTGCCGTCGCGGTCCGCGACGGACACGCCGACCGCGCCGCCGGCCACGCCGGCCACCAGGGCGACGGCCGCGACCAGGGCGATCAGGCCGCCGCGCTTCTTGCGCGGGCCGCCGGGGACCGGCGCGCCGGGGTACTCGCCCGGGTAGCCGAGCGGGCCGCCGGGACCGCCGGGGGCCCCGGGCGCGCCCGGGGTGATGTCGTGGGCGGCGCCCCAGCCGCCGAGCGGCTGGCCGGCGCCGAACGGGTGGTGGTGCTGGCCGGTCGCGCCCGGGGCCTGCGGGGCCCCCGGGGCGGCGAACGGGTCGTGCGCGACGGGCGCCGGGGGCACCGGCGTGCCCGGGGCCGGGGTGGCGTACGGGTTGTCGCCGTACGGCGCGGCGGCCTGAGCGACCGGGGCGGCCGGGGCCGCGGGCGCGGCGGGCGGCAGGACCGGCGGCGGCGCGTCCAGGTACCCGGGCTCGGCGGCCGGGGCCGGGGCCGGCGCGGCGGGCGCCTCCGGGGCGCCGACCTTGCCGAACGCCAGCGTGGGCGTGAACCCGCCGGAACCCCCCTCGGCGGGCGGCTGGGACGGCTGGTCGACTGCGGGCGTCGCTGCGGGGGCGGGGGCGGGGCCGGCCGCAGACTGCTGCGCCGGACCGTCAGAAGCGGAACCCACCACCCCCTGGCCGCCGGAGGGCTGCTCCCCCTGCGGCCCGGTGGACCCAACCTCGCGCTCGGTGCTCACGGACGACCTCCATAGCTGACAGGACCAACAACCATAGTTTTTCGCACACCCGATTCGATTGCCGTAAGGACCCTTCTGAAGAACTCATAAGAATCCTTAGCCGGGCCAGACGGCCGCCGAAGCGCCGTACCCGACACGACCCGTCTTGGCGTTCCCCCCGACGGCGACTAGCCTGTCGCTCCGAACTGACACGCGGGAGCTTGGACCGACCAGGCTGAGAGTGCGCCGGTCGACCGTACGCCACGGACCTCGTGGGCGGCCGTCGAGGGGGCGCAGACCGCCGGAACCTGTCCGGGTAATGCCGGCGTAGGGAGAGATCGGCCATGCCGTCCGCTTCGTCATCCTCGTCCTCCGGCGCGCCCGCGTCCCGGAACGTCCCCCCGCCGCAGGACGCCGCGGGCACCGCCCCCGGTTCCCCCGACGGGGACACCGCGCGGACGGCCACCGCCGTCCTGGAGCCCCCGGCCCGCACCGAGGCGCCGCTGGTGCTGGACACCGAGCCGCCCCGCACCCTCGGCTTCCGCGACCACTTCGCGCTCTGGATGAACCTCGGCGTCTCGCTGATCGGCTTCACCACCGCCGCGACCGTGCTCGGCGCCAAGGGCGAGGAGCTGTCGCTGGCCGCCGCGGTGACCGCGATCGCGGTCGGCACCGTGGTCGGCACCGCGATGCTCGGCGTGGCCGCGCTGATCGGCGCGCGGACCGGCGCGCCCGCCATGGCGAACCTGCGCGGCCTGTTCGGCACCCGGCTGTCCTACGTGCCGACGGTGCTCAACATCGTCCAGTGCATCGGCTGGGGCGTCTACGAGCTGCTGACGATCGCGCTCGGCGCGCAGACGGTGACCGGTACCGAGGGCTACCGCTGGGTCTTCGTGGTGCTGGCCGGCGCGCTGACCACCGCGCTGACCATCTGGCCGCTCGGCGCCATCGCGGTGCTGCGCCGCTTCGTCGCCGCCGCGGTGGCGGTCGCGATGGTGTACTTCACCGTCCAGCTCGGCCGGCACGGCGTACCGGACCCGGGCGCCGGCAACTGGCACGGCTTCCTGCGGGCGACGGACGCGATGATCGCGGTGTCGATCTCGTTCGTGCCGCTCGCCGCCGACTACACCCGGCACTCGCGCACCCCGCGCTCGGCGTTCTGGGGCAGCTTCTCCGGCTACACGATGGCCCAGGTCTGGTGCTACGTGCTCGGGCTGATGGCGCTGCTGCAGGCGGACGGGAACCCGGAGCGGATCTTCGACTCCTTCCTGGGCGTCTGGGCCGGCTGGCTGTTCCTGCTGGTGCTGGTGCTGCGCGAGACCGACCAGTCCTTCGCCAACGTCTACTCGACCGCGATGTCGATCCACAACCTGCTGCCGAAGGTCGACCGCCGGGTGCTGACGGGCGGCACCGGTGTGCTGATCACCGTGCTCGCGCTGCAGATCACCGCGTTCACCGACTCCTACTACGCCTTCCTGGGGCTGATCGGCTCGGTCTTCGTGCCGATGTTCGCGGTGCTGGCGGTCGACTACTTCCTCGGCGCCGGGCGGCGCGGCTGGGACCTCTCCGCCGACGCCCCGTCCCGCTGGCTGATGCTGCTGCCGTGGGCGCTGGGCTTCGCCACCTACCAGCTGATCGCGCCGACCGCGGTGGCCGGCTGGTGGACGGACCTCTGGACCTCCGCGCAGGAGGCGCTGCACTTCACCCCGCAGGAGTGGACCTCGGCCTCGCTGTTCGGCTTCCTGGTGCCGGCCCTGGCCACCTGGGCGCTCACCCCGTTCACCCGGGCCCGCGGCGCCGTCGCGCGCTGACCCGCTCCGCAGCCGCGGGCGCGGAGGCGGACACGGAGGCGAAGACGGCCCCCCGGGTTGGGACCGTCTTCGCCTCCGTGTCACTTGCGCGGCCTATCGTGTAGGGCGTGACCAGCCCTGATGTCTCGCCCGCGACGGCCCGCACCGCACCGCCCGTCCAGGTGATCGCCCACCGCGGTTCCTCGTACGCCCTTCCCGAGCACACCCTCGCCGCCTACCGCCAGGCGCTCACCGAGGGGGCGGACGCCCTGGAGTGCGACGTGCGGGTGACCGCCGACGGGCAGCTGGTCTGCGTGCACGACCGGCGGATCGGCCGGGTCTCGGACGGCCGGGGCACGGTGTCCGCGATGACCCTGGCCGAGCTGGAGGCGCACGACTTCGGCGCCTGGAAGACCGGCCGGCCGAGCGAGGACCCGGAGCTGCGCGGGGTGCTGCGGCTGGAGAGCCTGCTGGAGCTGGTGGTGGACTGCGGGCGTCCGGTGGACCTCGCGATCGAGACCAAGCACCCGGTGCGGTTCCGCGGCCGGGTGGAGTCCGAGCTGCTGCGGGTGCTGGACCGGTTCGGGATCGGCGGCGCGGGCGGCGGCGACGCGGGCGCGGGCGGCCACGGCGTCAACGCCCGGATCATGAGCTTCTCCTCGCTCGCGCTGGCCCGGGTGGCGGCCGCCGCGCCGCAGTACCCGCGGGTGTTCCTGTTCGAGCGCGGCCTGGTGCTGCGCGGACGGCTGCGCCCGGGCGCGCCGCTGCCGGGCGGGGCGCGGATCGCCGGTCCCGGCATCGAGCTGGTGCGGGCCCGGCCGGGGCTGGTGACCAGGCTGCGCGAGCTGGGCCACCAGGTGCACGTGTGGACCGTGGACGAACCGGCCGACGTCGAGCTCTGCCTGGAGCTCGGGGTGTCGGCGATCATCACCAACCGCCCGGCGGAGGTCCTGGCCCAGCTCGGCCGCTGAGCCCGGGCACCCGCCCGCACGCCCGGTCCGTCGACGGACCCGCCGGCGGACCCGGTGGCGGACCCGGTGGTAATCGCGGGGTACGTGGTACCGCTGTGGTGAACCGTTCAACCACCGTCGGCCGTTGATCGGCTTGGTAGGGACTCAAACCTTTCGGCGACGATTTCTGCCGCAATTCATACAGTTTCACGACGCAGGGTGAGCGTCGAATCACCTCTCGCGCACCGACGGTGGACGGCCGCCAAATGTGCGCGAGGGATCGCCGCACGGTCGTTTCCGACGTATTGCCAAGGGGCATCCATCCCTCGGCATACGCTGAAGGAGGTCCGGGGGTGGCGTTGATGGTGGCGCGTGAAGTGCCGACTTCATCGACCATGGCAGTGCCGCACGGCCCAGCGAGTGTCGGGGTCGCACGGCGCCGGCTGCGTCGAGATCTGGGAGACCGCGAGATACCGGAACCGGTCATTGATGATGCCGTTCTGATCCTTTCCGAACTATTGAGCAACGCTTGTCGCTACGCCCGACCGCTGGGCCCGCTGCCCGCGCTCGGCCGGGGCGCCCGCTCCGGGGCCGTCGAACCGCTGCTGGTCGGCGGAGCGGCCCGGACCGGCGCGACCGGCGGGAGCGGCAAGCAGGCCGCCGCGACGGGCGAGGCCGGCGAGGACACCGGCGGCGTCCTGGTGCGCTGGCAGATGCACGCCGACGGCGTGCTCACCCTGGAGGTCACCGACGGCGGGGCGCAGACCCGGCCGTCGCCGTCCAGCCCCTCGCTGACCTCGCACGGCGGCCGCGGGCTGAGCATCGTGGACCAGCTGGCCAGCGACTGGGGCGTGCGCGACGCCCCCGGCGAGGTGACCGTGTGGGCGGCGCTGCCGGCCCGCGCCCGGCACGCCCGGCGGACCGGCGGCGGACACCACGCCGACGGACACCACGGCGGTGGACACCCCGGCAACGGCCGCCACGCCGGCTGACCGCCCGAGCACCACGACGCCCGAGCACCACGACGGCCGTGCACCGGGACGGCGGGCGCGGGCCGGACCGCCCGCGCCCCGGCGCACGCCACGCGCCCGGGGAACGTCAGTAGGCTGCCGGGAGCACAACACCACCGTTCCCGGGAGAGCCGCACCATGGGCAAGAAGGCCGCCAAGAAGGCGCCGCAGCGCACCCAGTCCACCCCCGCCGTCACGGGCGAGATCCCCGTGGTCGGAGCCCGCGAGGACTGCCCCTGCGGCTCGGGCCGCCGCTACAAGGCCTGCCACGGCCGCGAGGCCTCGCACGCCGTCCAGGAGCTGGTGCACCGCCCGTTCGAGGGCCTGCCGGGCGAGGCGGACTGGGTGGCGCTGCGCGAGCTGGTGCCCGCCGCCACCGTGCCGCTGACGCTGGCCGCCGGGGTGGCCGGGGCCGCCGCCGGCGAGGTGCCGTCGGTCACCCTGGCCACCGTGCTGCCGCTGGCCTGGCCCGCGCTGCGCCGCCAGGACGGCTCGATCCTGCTGGGCCTGCAGACCCAGTCGTCCTCCGGCGACCTGAGCCGCGACCTCGCGGACGCCCTGGAGCTGGCGCTGGCCACCGAGCCGGGCACCCCGGTGCCGGCCCGCCGGACCGTGCCGGGCGGCCGCCGCCTGCAGGACCTGCTGGACGGCACCGCCGCCTTCGAGCCGGCCGTGCACACCGGCTTCGAGTTCTGGCTGGAGGACGCCGAGACCGCGACCGGCGAGGTGGCCGCCTCGCTGGAGCGCGCCAACGCCTCGGCGATCCCCACCGAGAAGCTCACCGGCGTCGACGCCGCCTACTGGTGCGGCACCCCGGACAAGAACCACCTGCGCTGGGTGATGACCGTCCCGGAGGAGCAGCTGCTGGACGCGCTGGCCCGGCTGACCGCCGCCGAGCAGTCCGCGATCGGCCCGGACACCCGCCTGGTCGGCTCGTTCCGGGCGCACGGCCTGACCGTGCCGGTCTGGGACCTGCCGATCGGGATGACCGCGGCCGACTGCGAGAAGCCGGCCGCGGAGTTCGCCGAGCGGCTCGCCGCGACGCTCGCCGACCCGGCCCCGCTCACCGCCGACGAGCGGCGGGCCCGGGCGAACCTGGTGAACCGTCAGGTCACCCTGAACTAAAGGCGGGACGCAACGCCGGGACACACCCGGCGGATCGGCGTGATACGCGTCACATTGGCGCCCGCAACCCGCAATTTCCGGGCTGCGAGGGCGTCTTGGAAATTGGCGCGGGCGCGGATCCTTGTTACTGTCTAAAGAGTCCGGTCGCTGGTGCATCCCCCGTCGCCAGCGGCCGGATCTTTTGTTTTCCGAACGCCCCACGCCGGGGACGGTCGGCCGTGCCCGATCAGTACGCCGACGACGGATCGTCAGTATGCCGAGCGGCCGCTGTCCAGCTGGACCGCCGCCGCCACCAACTCGCCCAACAGCGGCTCGACCTGCGGCAGCCAGACCTCGCCGTCGGCACCCCGGCCGGGCGGCAGCACCCAGCGCACCCGGTCGCCGTCCCCGCCGCCGGGCGGCAGCGGCAGGAAGCCGCCGACCCCGTGGTAGCGCAACGATCCGGGCACCCAGGGAAGTTGGACGAGCATCTCGCCGAGCGCGTCCAGCGAGTAGGGGGCCACCAGCATCGCGTAGCGGCCGGGCATCGCCAGCACCGGGCCGAGCCGCAGCCGCAGCGCCGCCAGGTAGGCGAGCGCGCGGGCACCGGCCGCCGCCGGGAGGCTGACCGCGCAGACCGCCCGCCCGGTCGCCACCAGCACCGGGGCGTCCGGGCAGCGCCGCTCCCACCACCAGCGCACCATCCGGGCGTCGGTGGTGGCCGCGAGCAGCGGCGGGTCGTGCGGGTGGGCGCCCGGCACCGGGCAGTCCGGGTCGCCGCAGGAGCAGTGTCCGTCGGCGACCAGGACGGCGCCGGGGACGACGGGCCAGCGGTGCCCGGTGGCCGCCGTCAGGGCCCCGGCCAGCCGGGCCGCCCGGGCCGCCGACCGGCCTCTCGGGTCGTCGCGCAGTGGGTTGTCACGCATTGGCACCCGTTCCTTTCCGTGACCGCTCGGTGGCTCCGCCCGCGGTCGCCGGACCGGCCGCCGCCGCGCGTCCGGGGACGCCGGACCGGCCCGCGAAACCGGACGGAGGGAACCGGCCGGGAGCCGGGTCGGAACGGACCGGGGGCCGGACCGGGGCCGGGCTGCGGGCGGGGCGTACGGCGGAACGGACGGCGGTGCGACAACGGCGCGGGCCTGGAGCACGCGGTGGAGCACGATGTGAAAGGGCCGTGGAATAGAACAGCCCTTGGAACGAGAATCCCGTATGCGACCGGATGGACGCCGCCCGGCCGCGGTTGGTTCCACCGTACGAGTGAGTCGCTTCCGGCCGACCCGGCCGGCCGGCGCCAGGGGCATACGATCCGGACGGCCGCCGGAGCCGTCCCCCCGGTTCTGCCCGTTCGCCGGCCGCTCCATGCCCGACGGGCGGCCGGGGCCCCGTGTCCCACCGGACTGCGGCGCAGTCGACCGGCGCGAACCGAACGGAACGCGCCCCCGGCCGGGCCGCTCCGGCGCGGAACGGGCCATCTGCCTTGTCATGGCTCTGGACATGCCCCGAATGGCCTGTGTAGAAGTGGTGGCATTGCTGTCGATCAATGACGAGTAGTAGCGAATCGAGGCGAAACGCGCCCTTTTGGCCGTGCTCGCTCCTAACGGCCGTACCTGGGGGTTCCGCATGATCCGCGTGACACGCACCACCGCGTCAGGAGTGGCGGCATGACCGAGTCCCACCCACCGTCGACGTCCTCCGAGCCGGCCGAGTCCGGCGGCACCAGCGGGCTCTCCGTGCTCGATCCGCCGGGCTTCCACGAGCCGGCCGCGGCCGGCGGGCAGTCCGCCGGCCGGCCGGACGGGCCGCAGCAGGGACAGCCGGACGGCGCAGCGCCCGGCGAGCTGCCGGGCACCGGCGAGGGCGCGAGCCGTGCCCCGGGCGCCCCCGGCGCATCCGACGGCGCGCGGCCCGCCGCCTCCGCCACCCGCGTGCAGGACCGTTTGGCCGGACGCCTGTCCGATTTCACCAGCCTGCACGAGCACACCGCCCGGCTCGCCCGTTCCCGCGGCCTGTCCGCCGCCCTGGACGCGGTGCTCGCCTCCGGCGCCGCGCTGCTCGGCGCCGCCCGCGCCCTGCTGGTCACCGCGCTGCCCGGCGGCGGCCCCAGCCAGCCGGTGGGCCTCGGCCTGGACCGCGCCAGCCTCGGCGCGCTGGAGACCGTCCCGACCGACCAGAGCCTGCTCGCCCGGCTGCTGCGCGAGCACGACCGGCCCGCCGAGCTGCAGTCGTACGACCTCGTCGGCGACCCCGCGATCGGCGCCCGGCTGCGCGAGCTGGCCGGCCACCTCGGCCTCGGCGGCTGCTACGGCCTGCCGCTCGCCACCGAGGAGGACGGCCCGCTGGCCGCCGTGCTCTGGTTCTACGACCGCCCCGCCGCCCCGACCGAGCGCCAGCGCGAGCTGGCCCGCCGCTACTGCGAGGTGGCCGCCCCGCTGCTGGCCAAGCAGCTCGACGCGGAGAAGGTCCGGCGCACCACCGAGGCGCTGCGCGCCGGCCTGCTGCCCGACCACCTCCCCCAGCCGGCCGGCCTGCGGCTGGCCGCCCGGCTCGTCCCGGCCGGCCTGGACCGCTCCTGCGGCAGCGACTGGTACGACGCCATCCCGCTGCCGGACGGCACGGTCGGCCTCACCGTCGGCTCGGTGTCCGGCGACGGCCCGGGCGCCGGACCCGGCTCCGCCCCCGGCGCGGCCGCCGCGATGGGCCGGGTGCGGGCCGCGCTGCGGGCGTACGCGGTGCTGGAGGGCGAGGACCCGGTGTCCGTCCTGGGCGACCTCGAACTGCTGCTGAAGACCACCGAGCCGGCCCGCACCGCGACCGCCGTCTACGCCTGGGTGGAGCCGGAGGGGCGGCGGGTCACCCTGGCCGGGGCCGGGCACTGCCCGCCGGTGCTGGTCACCCGGTACGGCGCCGAGTTCGTGGAGACCTCGCTCTCCGCGCCGCTGGGCGTGCTCTCCTGCTGGGAGGCGCCCGGCGTCGAGTTCACCGCCGAGCGCGGCGACACGCTGCTGCTCTGCACCGAGGGACTGGCCCGCCGCTTCGGCCCGACCCTGCACGCCGGGCAGGCCAATCTGCGCCGGGCCGCCGCCGACGCCCCGCGCGACGTGCGGATCGACCCCGAGCGGCTCTGCGCCCACCTGGTGGCGGTCGCGGCGGAGCGGGAGGCGGCCGGCGCCGGGGGCGTCCCGGCCACCGACGACCTGACGCTGCTCGCCGCGCGCTTCGAGTAGCCCGGCCCGGCCGGTTCGAACGGACCCGGCGAAGGCCCGAACGGGTGAGCGGCCGGGCGTCCGTACCATGGACGCACGGCCGCCCACCTGTGTCGCGATCCGACACGCCCCGGGCGGCACCACGCGCAAGGAGGCGACGTACGTGACCGAGGACCGCACCCCCGCGGTGGCCGAGAACCCCGAGGCCGTCGGCGGCGACGAGGAGCCGCAGCAGTACAAGGGCCGCAAGAACGGCCTCTACTCCGCGGTCTCCGACGAGCTGGCCGCCTCGATGAAGTCCGGCTGGGCCGACACCGAGCTGCACGGCCTGGCCCCGGTCCCGCAGGCCCCGTACGCCGCCGAGCGCCGCGCCAAGCTGTCCGCCGCCTACCCCGGCGAGCGCCTGGTCGTCCCGGCCGGCACCCTCAAGGTCCGCTCCAACGACTGCGACTACGCCTTCCGCGCCGCCAGCGAGTACGTGCACCTCACCGGTGACCAGACCGAGGACGCCGTCCTGGTCGCCGAGCCCGCCGGCGACACCGGCCACACCTTCCACCTCTACCTGCTGCCCCGCTCCGACCGCGAGAACGGCGAGTTCTGGCTGGACGGCTACGGCGAGCTGTGGGTCGGCCGCCGGCACAGCCTCACCGAGCAGGAGCAGCTGCTCGGCCTGCCGGTCCGCGACGTCCGCAAGGCCGCCGACGAACTGGCCGAGCGCGCCGCGGACGGCGTGCCGACCCGGATCGTGCGCGGCTACGACGCCGGCCTGGAGGCCGCGCTCGACGGGGTCCTGGACGCCGAGAAGGACGCCGGGTTCAAGGAGTTCCTGAGCGGCCTGCGGCTGGTCAAGGACGAGTGGGAGATCGGCGAGCTGCGCGCCGCCTGCGCCGCCACCGTCAAGGGCTTCACCGACTGCGTGCGCGAGCTCGGCCAGGCCGTCGCCACCTCCGAGCGCTGGATCGAGGGCACCTTCTGGCGCCGCGCCCGGGTGGAGGGCAACGACGTCGGCTACGGCTCGATCTGCGCCGCCGGCCCGCACGCCACCACCCTGCACTGGGTGCGCAACGACGGCGAGGTCCGCCCCGGCGAGCTGCTGCTGCTCGACGCCGGCGTGGAGACCAGCACCCTCTACACCGCCGACGTCACCCGCACCCTGCCGATCAACGGCCGCTTCGACGAGCTGCAGCGGAAGATCTACGACGCGGTGCACGACGCGCAGGAGGCCGGCATCGCGGCCGTGAAGCCGGGCGCCCGGTTCCGCGACTTCCACGACGCCTCGCAGCGGGTGCTCGCCGAGCGACTGCTCGCCTGGGGCCTGCTGGACGGCTCGGTGTACGACGTGGAGAAGGTCCTGGAGCTGGGCCTGCAGCGCCGCTGGACCCTGCACGGCACTGGCCACATGCTCGGCCTGGACGTCCACGACTGCGCCCACTCGCGCACCGAGGAGCACGTCGACGCGCTGCTGGTGCCCGGCATGGTGCTCACCGTCGAGCCGGGCCTCTACTTCCAGCAGGACGACCTGACCGTCCCGGAGGAGTACCGCGGCATCGGCGTCCGGATCGAGGACGACATCCTGGTCACCGCCGACGGCAACGAGAACCTCTCGGCCGGCCTGCCGCGCCGCGCCGAGGACGTCGAGGCGTGGATGGCCTCGCTGGCCTGAGCCGGCGCGCACACCGCGCCCGATCCGCCGGCGGTCCGGCCCCCGAGCAGTGGGGGCCGGACCGCCGGCGGCGTTTTCAGGGGAGTGGCGCGGTGAGGAGGTTGAACCCCGGGTAGACCACGACCGGTGCGGCGTCCTGACCGTCCCCCCTGGCCCCCAGCAGCACGGCGAAGTCACCGACGCCCTCGGGCCGCCAGTCGTCCGGCACGCCGAACTGGAACGTGAAGGCCGTCGACTCGCGCGGCTTCACCAGCCGCTCCAGCAGGGTGGTGTCGACCACCAGCTGTCCGTTCCCGTCCGGCGCGGCCGGCAGCGTGCGCAGCCCCTCGGCGCCGGAGCCGTACCGGGCCTGGACCACGATCTTGGCCGCGTCCTTCCCGTTCAGCCGGACGGTCGGGACCACCGAGGCCAGCGGCGCCGCCCCCGGATTGCGGACGGTCATCGTGACCACGCCGAGCGCCGTCCTGTCGACCGTGAGCACTGGTGCCTTCCGGGCACTGGCGGGGGCCCTGCTCAGCCGCAGCGCCGTCAGCGTCGACGCCTCCTCGGCCCGCTGCGCCGTCGGCAGCACGGCCAGGGCCTGGAGCAACAGCGTCCCCTCCGCGCTGTCGATCGCCGGGTCCAGCCGGTAGCGGACCGTGTGCACGGCGCCCGGGGCCAGCGCGAACGCCACCGGGTCGCCGGAGGTCAGATAGGCGCCGGTCGCCTCGGTCAGCGGGACCTCCGTCCAGGTGCCGCCCGCGTCCTCGCGCTGCAGCCGGCCGCGCACCGTGCGGTCGGTGCCGACCGGGTCGGCGAGCGCCCGGACCGCCACCACCGGCGCCACCGCCTCGTAGGACTCCTGGGTGGTGTTGCGCCAGCTCACCGAGAAGGTCACCAGCTCGCCGCCGGCGATCGCCTCCGCCCCCGTCAGGCCGTCGAAGCTCACCTCGATGCCCTGGGACGGGCGGGCCACCCCGGTGCCGGCGGCGCCCGGAGCCGGCGCGGCCCCGGACGGCGCCCCGGGCGCCGCCTCGGACTGCTGCGGGGAGCGCTGCTCCGCCCCGCTGCCCGGCCCACCGCCGCCGGCGGTCCCGTCCCGGCCCGGGACGGACCCCGGCCCGGAGGCGGGGTCCGCGGAGCCCTGCGGGGAGTCCCCGGGCGGCGCCCCGGCCGGGACGCCGAGCGCGTCGGAGGGCCGCGCGGTCGGCGACAGCGGGTCGGTGCCCCGGGACGGGTCCGGGCTGGTGCTCATCGTCGCCGCCGGGCCGTCGTCGCGCCGGTCGGCGAGGGTGTCGGTGGGGATGGTGAGCACGCCGATGACCGTCGCCGCGGCCAGCCCCATCAGCGGCAGGCCCACCAGGTAGGCGGGCCGGCGCCGTACCCGGGGACCCTTCGGCGGGTCGGCCGGACGCAGGTCCTGGGTGGTGATCCGGGCGGCGCGGGCCGCCATCGCCTCCCGGAGCAGGCACTCCACCGGGGACTCGCCGCCGGGGCCGGTGCCGGGGCCGGCGCCGTGCTCCCCGCCCGCCCCGCCGCCGCGCTCCGCGCCCGCAGTGGGGCGCCGCTCGTCGCTCATCGGGCGTGCTCCAGCTTCTTCTCCAGGGCGTCCAGGGCCCGACTGGCGGTGGACTTCACCGTGCCGCGGGACACCGCGAGGATCTCCGCGATCTCCGACTCCGACAGGTCGGACCAGTAGCGCAGCACCAGGACCTCGCGCTGGCGCGGGGTCAGCTCCTGCATGGCCACCAGCACCCGGCGGTGCTCGTCGTGCAGGACGGCGTGGTCCTCCGCCGACGGCGCGTCCGCCTCGTGGGGCGGCACGTACTCGCGGGCGGTGCGGCGGCGGCGCAGCACCGACCGGGCGCCGTTGACCACGGCGGTGCGCAGATAGGCCAGCGCGTTGTCCAGGTCGTCCAGCTGCTCTCCGTGCCGCTGGTAGAGCTTGGCGAAAGCTTCCTGCACGACGTCCTCGGCCTGGTCCTGATGGTCGACCAGCAGCACCGCGAGGCGGACCAGGCTGAGCCGGTGGGTGAGATAGAGGTCGGTCAGCGTCGGCCCGGCCTCGCGCGAGCGGCCGCCGCCGGGCAGCAGGCGGAACCCGGCGCGGCGCCGGCCGGCGGGCTGCGCGGTGACCGGCACGTCGAGCACTTCGCCCGGGTCCTGCACCTCCCGGGCGCCGAACAGCAGCGTCACCAGCCCGCGCAGGGTCGCCCCGCGCCCCTGGGCGGCCCGCGAGGCCGACCCGATGGCCATGGACATCCGTCTTCGCATTCCCCCGACGGCGGACCGGTTGCACGCCGGTGCGTCAGGACATCGTCATCGGTCGTCCGGGCCCGGACGGGCCCGGACGGATCGTCGTCGGCGAACGGCCGGTCGTCAGGAGGACAGGCGCATGTGCGCCCTGCGGGTCGGCTGGGCCTGGCCGTCGACGCTGTGGCCGACCGTCAGGTCGATGCCCATCCAGGCCAGCCATCCGGTCGGCACGGTGATCCGGAAGCGGTAGACGGCGCTCTCCCCCGGGCCGAGCACCCGGGAGAGCCCGGCGGTGTCCAGCGGGACCGGTCCCTCGGCGCCCGGGGTGCCCTGGAGGCGGCGCCACTCGCCGTCCACCAGCACCTCGGTGATCAGGGCCTCCGGCCCCGGGCCGGGCCCGGTGGTCTGGGTGCGCGGGTCGGGCACGGCCAGGGCGGGTACGACGGTGTGGCTGGCGAAGCCGTCCACATTGGTCAGTTCCAGCCGCACCTCGGAGGGGACCCGGCCCATCGCCGCGTCCGTCGGCCTGGTCGCCGACAGCTGGACCGGCTGGGCCACCGTCACCTGCACCCGGGCGTCCGTACCGCCGACCCGCACCGCCTTGGCGCCGCGGCCGATCCAGCCCTCGGCCGAGATCGGCAGCCGGCCCGCCATGCCGCCGGAGGCCAGGGTCAGCCGGTAGCGGACCGTCCGGCGCTCCCCCGGGTCCAGGGCGAAGGTGCCCTGCTGGGGGCCGGTGCCCACGCCGACCTGGTCCAGCTTGACCTCGCGCCACTCGTCGAGGTCCTTGCGGTCCAGCATGCCCTTGGCCGTCGTGCCCGGGCGGGCGACGGCGGCCGGGTAGTCGTACGGGAGCACCCGCACCACCGGGACGATCTCGTCGTAGCGCATGGGGGTGGTGTTGGTCCAGGTCACCTCGAAGTCGACGTAGCTGCCGTCGGCGCGGGCCTCCCAGGTGCCGCCGAGCGGGCGGATCGAGACGTCGACCTGCTCGGCGATCGCGAGGGGCGGCACCTCCGGCCAGACCGGGGAGCCGCCGGGCTTGGGCAGCGCCCCGCCGGCCGGGGCGGACGGCGTGGAGGGCGGCGTGGCGGACAGGGTGGAGGACGGGCCGGGAGCAGCCGCGAGGGCCGTCGTGGCGGCGGCCGGGAGTCCGTCCGCGTACCCGGCCGGGACCAGCACCGGTGCGAACACCGGTGCGGACGCCTCGGCCACCGGCGCGGTCAGCGCCGACCTCATCGAGGCCCCCGACGGCGCCGCCCCCGTCAGCGCCGGACCCGTCGCGACCGCTCCGGCCGGCAGCACCTCCACCGGCACCGGCCGCGCCGCCCGGACCGGGCCGGCGCCCGCACCGCTCTCGGCGGGGAGCAGCGCGTAACCGGCCGCCCCGGCGACGACGGCCGCCAGCGGAACGGTCCTGACGAGACGCCGGACAGTGGACGGGCGCATGGTGGGTTCCCCGTGGTAGTCGGACTCTGCCTCTGCGGCGAGGCCCGGCACCGGCGCGGTGGTGACCCGCGCCGGATCGGCCCTCACCCTTTCAGACGTCCGAGTCCCCGCGAGGTTGCGGGGTGTTCGAAGAAAATTTCGTACTGTCCGGAACGACCGCACGCCCCCGTCGCGCGGCCGCTCCGTCGTGCTACGCCTGCTCGCCGGTGCGCCGGGCCGCGTTGGCGATCACGGCGTCGTGCAGCCACCGCGCGAGCCCCGGCGCGAGGTCCTCGTAGACCCGCGTGAAGCGCGGGTCGGCGACGTACATCCCGGCGATGCCGCGGTGGATCTCGAAGGTGCAGTCGTAGAAGGTCCGGCAGATGTGCTGCCGGTGCTCCTCGGCGAGGTCGGTGGCCCGGCCGCCGTCGGCGGGCTCGCCGGCGGTGAAGGCCTCCACCAGACGGGCGTTGAGCTCGTCCGTCTCGGCCTTGATCCGCTCCCAGTCGGCCTTGTCGTAGCCGCCGGTGCGGCGCTGGGACTCCGTCCAGGCCGCGGTGTCGCCCCAGCGCTGCTCGGCCTCGGTCTCCCACTCCTCGCGGTAGTTCTCGCCGAAGAGCTCGAACTTCTCCTCCGGGGTCAGCTGGATCCCCATCTTCTCTGCCTCCATGGCGTGTTCGACGGCCGCGGCCAGTTTCTGGAGATGGGCGATGCGGTCGGTCAGCAACCGGTGCTGGCGCCGCAGGTGCTCGCTCGGACTCACCGAGTCGTCGTCCAGGACGGCCGCGATCTCCTCCAGGGAGAACCCGAGTTCGCGGTAGAACAGGATCCGCTGCAGCCGTCCGAGGTCGGCCTCGTCGTACCGGCGGTAGCCGGCCGGCGTGCGGCCCCGGGGGGACAGCAGGCCGATCCCGTCGTAGTGGTGCAGGGTGCGGACGGTCACCTTGGCGATCCTCGCCACGGCACCGACCGGGTACCCGTTCCCGGTGTTCATCCGGGTCCTCCCTCCGTGCTGACCACGACCCTCCTTCCTCCCGTTGCGTGAGGGTCAAGCGGTTTCGACGCGGATCAGGCCGCGGCCGGCTCGCGGTCGGTGCGCCGCCGTGCGCCGGCCTGCCGGGCGACCCGCCGGGACCCGTCACCGCCCCGGCCCCGCTGCCGGGTGGGCCAGAGCAGCACGTACCCGGCCGAGACCACCACGAAGGCGAGCCGGACGAAGCCGCGCGCCGGGTCGGACGGCAGGAACAGCGTGCCGCCGTACAGGGCGACCAGCGCGATCCAGCTCCACCACGGCACCAGCCGCCGCTGCCCGACCGTGTCCCAGAGCAGCGTGCCGAGCAGGACCGACGCGGAGTAGTACGTGTAGACGCTCGGGTCGAGCAGGATCCGGGCGTCCGCCCCCAGCAGGACGACGGCCGGCCAGCGGCCGCGCCAGACCGCCAGGCTGCCCAGCCCCAGGCCGAGCGCGAACTGCGCCGGGCGGTCCCACCACGGCGTCGCCGGATCGGTCACCCCGAACCAGCGCAGCGCCGAGGCGGGCTGGTTGGGGATGGTGAACTTCGCGGCCGCCATGGTGTTCAGATCGCCCAGGTAGAACGGCAGCCAGGCGACGGCGACGAGTCCGACGAACCAGAGCGCCGTCCGCAGCCACCTGGCCCGCGGCAGCGCGAGGATCAGCGGGGCGAACGCCAGCGCCCACGGTTTGGCGTCCACCGCCAGCGCCAGGTGCACGCCGACCGCGGTGGCCCGGCCCCGGCTGAGCTCGTGCACGGCCAGGGTGGTGAAGAACAGCGCCAGCACGTCGTCCAGGTGCGCGAAGCGGACGGACACCTCGACCCACATCGGGATGAAGGCCAGCCCGGCGATCAGCAGCCGCTGCTGGAGCCGGCGGTGGTTGGTGCCGGTGCCCAGGTAGTGGTGGGCGGCGGTGCGGCCGACCAGCACCAGCATCGCCAGGCCCAGGCCGGACATCACCGCCTCGGCCAGCAGTTGGCCGGTCCGCGCCGGGAACGGGTCGAAGAGCCGCGCCACCGCCAGGCTGACCGGGCCGATCTGCAGCTCGGGGTGGTCGGCGTAGAGCGCCAGGCCGCCGTCCGGGCGGTCGCTGAAGAGCAGTTCCTCGCCCTGGCGCAGGTAGTGCCAGGAGAAGCCGCCGCTCGGCTCGACCAGCAGGAACCAGAGGACCGTCCAGGCGAGCAGCAGGACGTGGTGTCTGCGGATCGGCAGGCCTGCGATCCGGCCGGTGGCGGCCTCGTGGTCCTTCTCGACGCGCGCCGCGCGCCTCGACCGTCCCGGCCCTGCCGAGCGCTCCGCGCCCCGTCCCCGCACCCCGCTACCTCGCCTGCCGTGTCGGCCCCCCGGGCCCGTCCCTCGGAGGCCCCAGGGGGCTCATCCTAGGCACGGCCGGGGCGGCGGACGGAACCGCCCGTGCCCCCGGTGGGCCGGGGACACGGGCGGGTGCGGTCGTCCTTGCTCAGCCCTGCTGGGCGGCGCGGCGGCGGCGGAGCACCACCAGGGTGCCGACACCGGCCGCGAGGACGGCGCCACCGGCGATCGCGATGCCGGTGGTGTTGTCACCGCCACCGGTGGTGGCCAGGGCCTTGTCCGCGTTGGCCCGCGCCTTGACGACGGCCTCCGGGGTGATCGGCAGCGGCGCGACGGCCGGGACCTTCACCGGGAAGTCGATCGGCTGCCGGCCGCCGGCCTCCTCGTCGTCCGGGGTACCCCCGGGGGCGGGGGTCGCCGGGGCGGTGCCGGCGGGGGCGCTCGGCGAGCCGCTCGCACCGGAGCCGCCCGTCGCGCTGGGCGAAGCACTCGGCGACGCGCTCGACGAAGCGCTGGGCGACGCGCTGGGCGACGCGCTGCCCGACGGCGTCGTCGTCGCGCTCGGCGTGGCGGTGGCGGTCGCCGACGGCGTCGCGGTGGCGGACGGCTCGGTGGTCGCCGACGGGCTGGTGCTCGTGCTCGGCGCGACCGTGGCGCTCGGGCTGCCGGTCGCCGTCGCCGTCGCGGTGGCGGTGGCGGACGGCGTGCCGGTCGCCGACGGCGAGGTGGTGACCGACGGGCTGCCGGTCGGCTTCACGGTCGGGCTCGCGCTCGGGCTGGTCGGCTTGGTGGTCGTCGGTGCCACGGTCGGGCTCGGCTTGCCGCCGCCCCCGGCCACGATCTTGAACCGCTCGCCGCGGATGCCGTCGCAGCTGAACTCGCCCTCCCCGGTCGGCTTGTTGCCCTCCGACCTCGCGGCGAAGACCACCGGGACGACGCCGGCCGTGCCGAGCGGCGCGTCCTTGCCGACCGAGACCCGCACGGTGACGGTGAGGCTGCTGCCCTTGTTGACCGCGAGCAGCGAGTTCTCGAAGTCGGGCACGCGCCCGTCGATGAGCTTGGCGAGCAGGAACAGCACGCCGTCGTCGTCGGTCTCGCCGCCGCCCGGCGCGGGCTTGGCCGGCAGCCAGGTCTTGGACTTGTCCAGCCCGTCGGGCAGTTGGAACTCGACCTTGAGGTCCTCCGCCCGCAGCGTGCCCTTGGCGTTCTTGAACTTGAGCAGCGGGTAGTAGACGAAGTCGTGCTTGGTGTTGTTGTCGACGGTGAAGTTGAACAGCTTGCTGTCGCCGCCGGCGACGAAGGTCCGCGGCACCCCGTCCAGGGACAGGTCGAGCGAACGGGCGCTCGCCTTGTCGGCCTGCGGTGCGGCGGCGGCGGGCGACGAACCGGTGGTGGCGGCGGCCACCGCGCCCTGGGCGCCGGTCAGGGCCATCGAGGCGGCGAGCGCGGCGGCGCCGGCCAGGGCGAGACTGCGAGGTATGGAGAGGGACAAGGGAAACCTCACGGAAAAGGCCGGGCGCTGGCCCGGGGGCACGGAAGGACCGGGCGGCCGTTCGAGCCGCGATCCCCCCGCGAAGCTGAAAGTCCGTCGGAGACTACCGAAGCCTCCGGCGGTGCCGGAACGGGGGTGCCGGTTTCCGGCACCGGCCCGGCGATTCCTGTCCGGTTGGCCCAACTCTGCCCCGGGACGGGTCTTTTGGCCGCGACCGGCAGATGACGCGAGGGTGACCGGTACACGTCCGCCGGACGGTACCGGACGGCCCTGCGCCCCCGCCGCCGCACCGGTCTAGGACAGGACCCGGGCGTCCGCGAAGAAGGACTCGGCGGCGGTCAGCGCCCGCTCGTCGCGCAGCACGTCGCCCGGCCGGTCGGCGTGGCCGAGCAGCGCGCCGCCCCAGCGCATGCCGAGGTGCTCGGCGGTGAGCCGCAGGGTGCCGATCAGCGGCTCGGCCTTGTCCGGCTCGGTGGCGTACGCGGTGACCGCCCAGACGGTGCCGCCGGCCATCCGCGCGCGGAAGTCCGCGCCGGGCACCCGCAGCCAGCCCGACCAGTGGTCCAGGTAGTGCTTGGCCGCGGCCGGCAGCGCGTACCAGTACAGCGGCGCCACGAAGACCAGGTCGGTGGCGGCCAGGGTGGCGTCCAGCAGGGTGCGTTCGTGGCCGGTGGGCGGCTCGTACCGGCCGTCCCCGGTGTGCCGGAGGTCCGCGAACGGCGGCAGCGGGTGGTCGGCCAGCCGCAGCCAGCGCTGGTCGGCGCCGGCCGGCAGGCTCGCCCCGGCGGCCAGTCGGGCGAGCCGGGCGGAGTTGCCGTCGGCCCGGGTACCGGCGTCGAGGAAGAGGAAGGACCGGCGCGCGTCGGCGCGACCGCTGGGCTCGGACATCGGGACCCCCGTACGGACTGCTGATCGATCGAGGATCACGAGCCTACGGCGGTCCGGCGGTCCCGCCGGCGCTACTCCGGGAGCCCGGCCCGACGGCGCGCGACGGCCGCGACGGCCGCCCAGTCCTTCTCGCCGTCGCCGTGCGCCAGCGCGTCCAGGAAGGCGTCCCGCAGCACGCTTCCGAACGGCAGCGGCACATGCGTCGCCGCACCGGTGGCGAGCGCGAGGTCCACGTCCTTGAGCCCGAGCGGAAGCTTGAACCCGGCGGGCTCGTAACGGCGTTCGGCCACCATCGAGCCGTACCCGGAGTAGATCGGGCCCGGGAAGAGCGTCCCGGTGAGCATCTCGATCAGGTCCGTCGGCCGGACGCCGTTGGCCTCGGCCAGGCTGCACGCCTCGGCCATCGACTCGATCGCGCAGGCCAGCAGGAAGTTGGTGCTGATCTTGGCGGTGTTGGCCTGGCGCGGGCGCTCGCCGAAGTGCCAGACGCGCCGGCCCATCGCGGCGAACAGCGGCTCGACCGCCGCCAGCGACTCCGCGCTCCCGGCGGCCAGGATGTTGAGCTCGCCGGCCTCCGCCACCGGCGGGCGGCCGAGCACCGGCGCGGCGACGTACCCGATGCCGTACTCGGCGTGCAGGGCCTCGGCGCGCTCGGCCAGGGCGACCGAGACGCTGGCCATGTTGACGTGCACGCCGGCCGTGGCGGCCTCCAGCAGAGCCGGATCGAGCAGCAGCCGCTCCACGGCGGCGTCGTTGGCGAGCATCGAGACGACCGCGTCGGCCGCGAAGACCTCGGCCAGTCCGTCGGCGGCCAGCGCGCCCCGGGCGACCATGGCGGCCACCGGTTCGGGCGAGCGGTTCCAGACCCGGACGGTGTGGCCGGCCTTCAGCAGGCTGGTGGCCATGCCCCGGCCCATCGCGCCCAGTCCGACGAAGCCGACGGTCATCCCGCTCATCTCACACGCTCCCGCTGTCGCCCGGTGGCCGGAGAGATCGTCCGGCCACGACCAACCGACTCTACGTCAGCCCTCCGACCGGGCGGGCCGCCACCCGGTCAGGCCGCCGCGGCGTGCCGTCCGTCCGCCGATCCGGCCTCCAGCCGGGCGAGGACGCGGTGGCGCAGCAGCTGGTACTGGGCCTGCAGCCGGCCCGGGCGCTGCGGACGGGCGACCGGCCGGCCGGGGCCGACCCGCTCGTCGGGGCCGAAGCGCGAGCGGGTCATGTCGACCTCGGCGCCGGCGGCCGAGCGGTTCCACCAGTGCAGGTCCGTACGGACCCCGCCGGTGTACACCTCGCCCATCATCAGCTCGCCGCCGAGCAGGTCGTGCACCACCAGGGCGGTCGCCCGGCACTGGCCGTGGGCGGGGTCGTCGGCACGCCAGTGGGCCTGGTCCTCGGGCGCGCAGGTGTCGACACCCCAGGAGGAGCGGATCGCACGTTCGATGTCGTTGAGGGTCCACGCCGTCATAGCGGGAAGCCTGCCACGCGGCACCGACAGCGGCAGCGACTTTTCGGCGGCCGACCCCGTGCTCTGCGGCGACCCGCGCGACCTTCACCCGTACGGGGAACCCGCCGGGAGGTGGAGCGCGCCGGGGGGACCGGGGGTCCGCCCCGGCGCGCGGGCCGGTCACACGCCCTCGGCGCGGCCGGCAGTCCCCGGCGGGACCTACTTGGCGAGCGCCTCGACGCCCGCCTGCGCGAACTGCTCGTCCTGGTCGCCGCTGGGCGCGCCCGCGACACCGATGCCCGCCACCGGAGCGCCCTTGGACTGCACCGGGGCGCCGCCGGCCAGGAACAGGGTGTTCGGAATGTCCTTCAGGCCCGGGGCCTGGGCGAGGCGCTTGGACAGCTCCGAGGTGGGCGCGTTCCAGGAGACCGCGGTGAACGCCTTGCGCACCGCCGACTCCGGCGACTGCGGGCCGGCGCCGTCGCCCTTGAGCAGCACCCGGGTGACGCCGTCGCGGTCGACGACCGCCACCGAGACGCGCTGGCCCGCCTTGGCGGCCGCGTCCAGGGTGGCCTGGGCGGCCTTGGTGGCGGCCTCGATGGTCAGACCGGTGCTCTGCGAGAGGTTCTTGTTCTGCGCGTCGGTCTTGACCGCGGCGGCGGTGACGGCCGGGGTGTCGGTGGCCTCGGCGCTGGCCGAGACGGCGCCGACGGTGGCGGCGGCCAGCGCGGCGGCGGCGACGGTGCCGGTCAGCACCTTGGCGCGAACGGAGGTCTTCTTCATGGTCCGGCTCCTCGTCGGATGGCGGTGGTGCGGTCGGATTCGATCCTCCGTTCCGGACCCCCGGGGCCGCATCGGCGGTCCGGACACCACGTCCGGGCATGATGGACGACGGACCCGTCAGCCGATCGGTTGATGCGGGCGGTGACCGGACGGGTCACCATCGATGGATCGCCGCGGCCCGGACGGCCCCGACGGCGCGGACGGAACGAGGAGCGGCCCCGTGCACCACCCCGGCCCCTCCTCCGTCGACCCCGTCGACCCCGCCGCCCCCTCCGCTGCTGCCGCCGCCGCTGCCCCCGCTCCCGCTCCCGTCCTGGCCTTCCCCGACCCGGACGCCGGCCGGCTGGCCGTCCTGCTCGACTCCGCCTTCCTCCTCCTGCTCGCCACCTCGCTCAGCCGCTACCTCACCCACCACTCCGGCAGTCCGCGGATCCCCTGGGTGCTCGGCCTGAGCATCGCCCTGGCCGTCGTCCAACCGCTCGGCTCCTGGCTCGCCCACCGCCGTCCGCCCGCCCCCGGGCAGCGCCGCCGCCCGTGGCCGCTGGTCGCGGTCACGGTGCTCTGGGTGGTCCTGGTCCTGGTCGCGCCGAGCTTCTCCTGGTGCGCCGTCCCGCTGGTCTACACGGCCCTGCGGACGCTGCCCACGCCGGCCGCGATCCCACTGGTGGCGGCGCTCACCCTGCTGGTGGTCGTCGGCGAGGTCCGGCTGCCGGGCCCGCTGGACGCCAACCTCGTCCTGCTGCCGCCCGCCGTCGCCGCGCTGGCCACCGGCGTCTTCCTGTACATGGAACGGCAGGCCGAACGGCAGCGCGCGCTGATCACCGACCTGGTCCGCACCCGGCGCGAACTCGCCGCAACCGAACGGCGGGAGGGGACGCTGGCCGAGCGCGAGCGGCTGGCGATGGAGATCCACGACACCCTCGCCCAGGGGCTGTCCAGCCAGCAGATGCTGCTCCAGGCCGCCGATCGCACCTGGGACGGCGACCCGGCGACCGCTCGCGGCCACGTCCGCACCGCCGCCGAGGTGGCCGCCCGGAACCTCGCCGAGGCCCGCCGCTTCGTCCACGACCTCGCGCCCGCCGAACTCGCCGACGGCCGCACCCTGGACCGGGCGCTGCGCTCGCTCGCCGAGCGGGAGTCGGCCGAGAGCGGGCTGCCGGTCCGCTTCCACCTGGACGGCACGCCGGTGCCGCTGCCGGCGGCCGCGCAGTCGGCGCTGCTGCGGATCGCCCAGGGGGCGCTGGCCAACGTCCGTGAGCACGCCGGGGCCTCGGCCGCCGCGCTGACCCTCTCCTTCCTCGGTGACCAGGTCGTCCTGGACATCGCCGACGACGGCTGCGGCTTAACCCCCTCGCCCTCGTCCTCGTCCTCCACGCCCTCGTCCTCCACGCCCTCCGCGCCGCCCGATCCCTCCGGCCGTGGCCACGGTCTGCCGGCCATGCGCGCCCGGCTGCGTCAGCTCGGCGGCGCGCTGACCGTGGAGAGCGCTCCCGGCGAGGGCACCGTGGTCTCCGCGGCGATCCCGCTCACCCCCGACCGCCCCTAGGCACTGGAGCCGTGCGATGAACCCCACCCCCGCCCCGTCCCCGGTCCGGCTGCTGGTCTGCGACGACCACGCCGTGGTCCGGGCCGGCCTGCTCGCCCTGCTGGCCAGCGCCGGCGACATCGAGGTGGTCGGCGAGGCGAGCAGCGGTGAGGACGCGGTCGAACTGGCGGCCCGGCTGGCGCCGCAGGTGGTGCTGATGGACCTCCAGCTCGGCGGGGGCATCGACGGCGTGGAGGCCACCCGCCGGATCACCGCGGCCCCGGACGCCCCGCACGTCCTGGTCCTGACCACCTACGACACCGACGCCGACATCACCCGGGCGATCGGCGCGGGTGCCACCGGGTACCTGCTGAAGGCCGAGCGGCCGGAGGAGCTGTTCGCCGCGGTGCACTCGGCCGCGCAGGGGCGCACGGTGCTCTCGCCGCCCGTGGCCTCCCGGGTCATGGCGCAGATGCGGGCCCCGGCACCGCAGCTCACCGAGCGCGAGACGGACATCCTGGCCCAGCTCGCCCAGGGGCTCGGCAACCGGGAGATCGCCCGTGCGCTGTTCATCAGCGAGGCGACCGTCAAGACCCATCTGGGCCGGATCTACGACAAGTTGGGCGTCGACACCCGGGCCGGCGCGGTGGCCGTCGCCAAGGAACGCCGACTGCTTCGCTGATACCGACATTCCGTTCGGATTGTCTGATTCCGAACAAACGGTTCCGCCGGATCCGTGCCACCGGCGCAGGTACCCGAACCAACGGCCCCACCAGCGCTTTCCCCGCACCGCCGGCCCCCCTCTTGCCATCCGGGCCGGGATCCCCGAGGGTGGGATGCTTCGGGAATTCAGCATTGACAAACCAACCACGCGGTTTGTTACCGTAACGATCAACGATACGCCCCACCTCAAGGGGGCTTGCCGGGCCTGTGCGGAACGCTCTCGCCGGAGAGTGGCGCCAGGGGGGACGGCGGGAGTCCGGGGCGATCGGGGGGAGCGGCGGGAAAGCCGCGCGTCGACGCGGCGCGGAGTGGGTCCGGGGGGACTCGCTCCGCGCCTCCCTGCTTCCCGCGCCACCCCGGCGATCCCCCACCGGCCCTTCACCGCCACCGACCCTTCACCGCCCCGCGCCGAAGCCGCTCCGGCCGGTAAACTGCACCGGGTAGTGCAATCCGCCGAGGAGGGGACCCGCCGATGAGCACAGCGAACCCGGCATCGACCGCCGGATCACGCCGCATGCCGGAGAAACGCCTGGCCATCGCCCGCGCGGCGAGCACGGTGTTCGGCCGCGAGGGCTACACCCGGGCCAGCGTCGACGCCATCGCCACCGAGGCAGGCGTCTCCAAGCGCACCATCTACAACCACTTCGGTGACAAGGAGAAGCTCTTCCTCTCCGTCGCCCTGGAGACCGCGGGCGAACTCACCGAGATCATCGCCGGCCTGGCCGACCGTCATCTGCACAAGATCGTCGATCTGGAGGCCGACCTGGTCGCCTTCGCCGTCGACCGCGCCAAGGCCGTCCTGGCCGCCGGTGAGCACTACGCGCTCGGCCGCACCATCCGCGCCGAGGCCGGCAACATCCCGCCCGACGTCCTCGCCGCCTGGCTCGCCGCCGGCCCCCTCGCCTCCCAGCGGGACCTCGCCGACCACCTCGCCCGCCTCGCCGCCCAGGGCCTGCTCACGCTCGACGACCCCGACCTCGCCGCCACCCACTTCACCCTGCTCACCTTCAGCGGTGCGGCCGACCAGTCCTTCTACGGCGCCGTCCCCATCTCCGACGCCGCCCTCCACACCACCGTCACCACCGGCGTCCAGGCCTTCCTCCGCCTCTACCCCCGTCCCTGACCCCACCGGCCCCCAGCCCCTGCTGCTGTGGGCCCCCGACCGCGCTGCCTCCGCCGACCGGCGGGGCCGGCCACGTCGAGGGCCATCAGGTGCCGGAGGGTGCCGAACCGGCTGAGCCGGCTGTGCGGTTGACGGTTCACGGGCCGACCCTGGCCACCGGGCGTCCGTCCGGCGTCTGCCCCGGGACCGATCCCGCGGCCGACCGCGGGCCCGCGCCCCTCCCCGGCCCGGGGGCGCCGTCGACCCGGGGGCGTCACCGGCTCAGGGGCGTCGCCGGCCGTCGCTTGCCCGGTGGATTGCTCCGGTCCACACTGATCACCGGACGAAGGGGACGCCATGGCGGAGGGCACGGCGACGGCAGCGGGGGGCGGGTCGGAGGCGTTCGGGGCGCGGCTCCAGGCGTTCCGCAGGCGGGCCGGGCTGAGCCAGCAGACGGCCGCGGCACGGGCCGGGGTCAGCACCAGGGCGCTGCGCGACCTCGAACACGGGCGGGTCCGGCGCCCCCGGGCGGGCACCCTGCGGCAGCTGGCCGAGGCCCTGCGGCTGACCGACGGCGAGCTGGCGGAGCTGCTGGCCACCACCCCGGCCGAACCGGCGGACGGCGCCGGGCGGCCGCGGCTGCTGATCCTCGGCCCGCTCGTCCTCCGGCACGACCGGACCACCGTCCCGGTGACCGGCCCGATGGTGCGCCGGCTGCTCGGCCTGCTCGCGCTCAAGCACCCCGCGCCCGCCACCCGGCAGGAGATCACCGACACCCTCTGGCCGTCCGGGCCGCCCGACTCCCACCGGAGCCTGGTCCACGGCTACGTCAGCCAGGTCCGCCGGCTGCTGACCCCGGACGGCCCGCGCACCGCCCCGCCGTCGACCGTCGTCCGCACGCCCACCGGCTACCTGCTGGAGGCACCCCGGAACCAGATCGACCTCGGCCGCTTCGACGAGCTGCTGGACGAAGCGCGGCGCCCGCACCGCACCCCGGACCCGGAGGCCTCGTACCGGGCGCTGACGCGGGCGCTGCGGTACTGGCGGGGCCCGGTGCTCGCGGACGCGGACCCGGCGCTGCGCCGGCACCCGGCCGCGGTGGCGGCCGGCGAACGACGCCTCGGGGCCGCCCTGTTGCACGCCGACACGGCGCTGCTGCTGCGCCGCTCCGCGGAGGCCGTCCCGGTGCTGTCGGAGCTGGTCGACGCCGAGCCGCTGCACGAGGGCCTGCACGCCCGGCTGATGCTCGCGCTCGCGAGCTGCGGCGAACAGGCCGCCGCGCTCGCCGTGTTCGCCCGCCTGCGCACCCGACTCGACGAGGAGTTGGGCATCGCGCCCGGCGCGGAGGTCCACGACGCCCAGCTGCGGGTGCTGCGCCGGCAACTGCCGCTCGCACCGGTCGGCGGCCCGGCGCCCACCGCCCCGCGGCCGGCCCAACTGCCCGCCGCCACCGGCGTCCACGTCGGCCGGCGGCGCCAGCTGGAGGAGCTGGACGCCCTCGTCGCGACCGACCCCGCACGCCGTCCGCACCTGGTGGCGGTGGTCGGCGCGCCCGGCATCGGCAAGACCGCCCTCGCCACGCACTGGGCCCACGCCCGGCGCGCGCACTTCGAGGACGGGCAGCTGTTCGTCGACCTGCGCGGCCACTCCCGGCTCCCGGCGCTGAGTCCCGACGACATCCTGGCCCGCTTCCTCCGGGCGCTCGGCGTCCGGCCCGACCGGCTGCCCGCGGACCGGGACGAGGCGGCGGCGCTCTACCGCACCCTGCTGGCCGACCGGCGCATGCTGATCGTGCTGGACAACGCACGCGACGCCGAACAGGTCAGGCCGCTGATCCCGGGCGCCCCGGGCTGCGCCGTACTGATCACCAGCCGCAGCCGGCTCGCCGGACTGGTCGCCAGCGACGGCGCCCGCCAACTCGCCCTGGAGGTGCTCGGCCCGGAGGAGGCCCGCCGGCTGCTCGGCAGCACCGTCGGCGAGTGCCGGGTCGCCGCCGAGGAGCAGGCCGCGGTCGAACTCGTCCGGCTCTGCGGCGGCCTGCCGCTCGCCATCCGGATCGCCGGCGCCAACCTGGCCTCCCGCGGCACCGGAATCGCCGACTACTGCGCCGAGTTGGCCGGTGGCGACGTCCTCGGCCGGCTGCACGTCGAGGGCGACCACCGCTCGACGGTACGGGCCGCCTTCGACCTCTCCTACCGCGCGCTGCCGCCCGCGGCCCGGCGGATGTTCCGGCTCCTGGGTCTGATGCCCGGCCCGGACCTCTCCGCCGACGCCGCCGCCGCCCTCGCGGACGCGGCCCCGGCCGCGTCCGCCGCACTGCTGGCGGTCCTGGCCAACGCCCACCTGGTGCAGGAACGGGCGGCCGGCCGGTTCGGGCTGCACGACCTGCTGCGCTCCTACGCCCGTGAACTGGTCGGCGGCACCGAGGCGCAGACCGCCCGGGAGCGGCTCTTCGCCTGGTACCTGCGGCACGCCGACGCGGCGGCCCGGCTGCTCTTCCCCACCGCCCCCGCCCCGGACCCGGATTCCCGCACGCCGCCGGCCGCACCCCCCTTCCCCGACCACGGCCGGGCGGCGCGGTGGCTGGAGGAGGAACGCGAGAACCTGGCCGGCGCCGTCCTGGAGGCGTCCGACGCCGGTCTCATCGCCGTCGCCCGGCGGCTCGCGGAGAGCCTGCACGGCTACCTCTCCACCGGCATGTACACCGGCGACTGCGCCGAACTCACCACCGCCGCCCTGCTGCACCGCCCCCGGCCCGGCGGCCCCGGCGGCCCCGGCCACCCGGACCGCCCCGCGGGCGAGGTTTCCGACACCGACACCGACGCCGACACCGATGCCGACGACGAGGCCACCCTCGGCCTGATCTGCTGGAGGCTCGGCCGGCTGCACGAGGCCGCCGACCACTTCTCCCGGGTGGCCGGGCACTTCCACGCGCTCGACGCGGCCCGCGCGGAGGCGGTCGCGCACACCAACCTGGGGATCGTCCACCGGGCGCTGGGCCGCCCCGGCGACGCGATCCGGGTGCTCGGCGAGGCCCTGCCCGTCCACCTGCGGAGCGGCAACAAGTACAGCGAGACCGTGGCACTCAACGGCCTCTGCGGCGCCCACACCGACCTGGGCGACCACGCCACCGGCCGGCGGCTGGCCCACACCGCGCTCGCCACCGCACGCACGCTGCGCAACCGGGCGCTGGAGGCCAACGCCTTCCTGGCGCTGGGCGCGGCGCAGGAGCGCGCCCACGAACCGACCGAGGCGGCCGACAGCTACCGGGAGGCGCTGCGCCTCGCCGAACTGGTGCGCGACCGCTTCACGCAGGCCACCGCGCTCGTCGGCCTCGCGACGGTCCGGACCTGCCACGAGCCGCGGGCCGCCCTGCGCACCGCCGAGCACGCCCTCGCGCTCTCCCGGGAGGCGCGGTTCCGGATGCTCGAAGGCAACGCGCTCGACGCGTTGACCCGCGTCCGGGTCCGGCTGGGCGAGTCACGGGCCGCCCTGGAGACCGGGCACGCGGCCCTCGCCGTGCACCGCGAGACCGGCCACCGGCCGGGCGAGGCGCGCAGCCAGCTGGCGCTCGGCCACGCGCAGTCGGCCCTCGGCGCGCGCGGCCCGGCGTTCGGACACCGGCGCGAGGCACTGCGGCTCTCCCGGGCGATGGGCGGGTCCGGGATCCGCTGACCGGCGGTCCGGCAGTTTCCACGGTTCTGCCGGTCCGCCCTTGCGACCGCCGCTCCGGTGAGGTAACCGCAGGTCAGCACCGGTGTGCCCGCGCAGGCCCGCCCCCTCCCGGCCTCCGGTCCGGCTCCCGGTGTCGCACCAGACCCGCTCCCTACGGTGTGATCATCAACCCCGCGCCCCGAGGGATCGAACGCCCATGGACGACCTCCTGACCCACCGGCCCGCCGCGGCACCACCGACCGCCGAACCGGCCATCTGGTCCCGCAACTTCCGCCACTACTTCACCGCCCGCAGCGCCGGCCTGCTCAGCTGGGCCATGCTGCCGGTCGCGGTCTCGGCCGGCCTGCTCAGCGGCGGGTACGGCCTGGACACCGCCGGGTACGCGATGGCCTTCCTGGTCGGCCCGTTCGCCGGCCTGGTGCTGTTCGGCGGCGTGCTCGCCGACCGGTTCACCGCCCGCCGGATGATGATCGCCGCCGACCTGGCCAACCTCACCGCCCATGTGCTGCTCGCCCTGCTCTTCCTGCACGGCATCAGCCACCTCTGGCAGCTGTACGCCCTGCTGGTGGTGGCCGGCACCGCCAACGCGATGTTCCAGCCGGGCGCCTCCTCGACCGTCCCGCTGGTCTCCCGCGACGTCCAGGGTGCCAACGGCGTGCTGCGCACCTCCGAGGCGCTCACCGGCCTCGGCGGCCCGGCGCTGGCCGGCGTCCTGGTCGGACTCGGGGACACCGCCTGGGTGATGGTCATCTCCGCCGTCGCCTACGGCACCAGCGCCGCCTGCCTGTTCACCCTCCGGCTCGGCACGGTGCCCGCCCCGCCGCCCGGCGGGAGCCTCTGGCACAACCTCGCCGTCGGCTGGCGGGAGTTCCGCGCCCGCAGCTGGCTCTGGGGCGTGATCGTGATCTGGATGGTCTTCGCGGTGCTCTCCTGGGGCCCCCAGCTGTCGGTGGCCGCCGGCGTCATCGTCCCCCGCCACGGCGCCACCGCGTTCGGTCTCCTCAACTGCGCCCTCGGCGCGGGCACCGTGGCCGGCGGCCTGCTGGCGATCCGCTACAAGCCGGCCCGCCCGCTCGCCGCCGGCGCCGTGGCGATGCTGGCCTACCCCCTCTACCCGCTCGGCATCGTCCTCGGCTGGCCGGTCTGGCTGCTCGCCGCCGCCCAGGTCGCGGTCGGCGCCGGCATCGGCGTCTGGGGCGTCATGTGGGCCACCAGCGTCCAGACCCAGGTCCCCGGCGAGGTCCTCAACCGCGTCCACGCCTACGAGGTCGCCGGCTCCGTCGGCATGTACCCCCTCGGCAGCGCCCTGGCCGGCCCCGCCACCCACGCCTTCGGCACCGACCGCGTCCTCCTCCTCGGCGCCGCCACCGCCCTCCTCACCGCCACCGCCCTCCTCGCCACCCGCCCCATCCGCACCCTCCCCCGCACCTGACCCCGCCCCACCCGACACAACACAACACAAAAGCCGCAGGTCATATGACCTGCGGCTTTCTGCCTACTGGAGCGGGCGACGAGAATCGAACTCGCGCTCTAAGCTTGGGAAGCTCATGTTCTACCATTAAACTACGCCCGCCTGATGAGCCGTCAGAGACGGCTCGATCCGTCCCTCACTGTACCCCATCCGTGACGGTGGTTGCACAGGTGGCCGTGGGTGGTGGCGGCGGCGCGGGGGGTGGGCGGGGGCGTACTGTGTGGGCCGCGTGAGAGTGCCCCGGCGGGTGGGCGCGGGGCGGCGAGCCTTGGTGTGGAATGTCCGGTACATCCCCTAATGTGACGCTGGTCCCGGGGGCTCCGCCGTTCGGGGCGACGAGTACGGGTGAGTACTGGGGTAAGGATGGGAAGGGGACCGATGGAGCAGCGCGCCGTCGTTCGTTGTGCCGAGGGGCACCTGTTCAGCACCACCACGTTCCCGATGCAGAACCTCGGACCCGGCCGGCTGGGGCCCGGTCGGCTGATCAGGTGTCCGCAGTGCGGACGGCTGCGGAGTTCGGTGCTGGCCGACGTACGGGAGCTGTCCGAGCCGCAACTGGCCCGGGCGCTGCGGCTGGAGGCCGCGGAGTTCCTCGCCTGACGAGGGCTGGGACGGGAGAGATGTGAAGGCCGCGGCCCCGGGCGATTCGTCCGGGGCCGCGTCGTGCACGTAACCTCGAAGCGTGCTGCTCTCTGACAAGGACATCCGGACCGAGATCGACAACGGCCGGGTGGTGATCGATCCGTTCGACCCCACGATGGTCCAGCCGTCGAGCATCGACGTGCGCCTGGACCGCTTCTTCCGGGTCTTCGAGAACCACCGCTACCCGCACATCGACCCCTCCGAGGAGCAGCCGGACCTGACCCGGCTGGTCGAGCCGGAGGGCGACGAGGCGTTCATCCTGCACCCGGGCGAGTTCGTGCTGGCGTCGACCTACGAGGTCATCACGCTGCCGGAGGACGTCGCCTCGCGGCTGGAGGGCAAGTCCAGCCTCGGCCGGCTCGGGCTGCTGACGCACTCCACGGCCGGCTTCATCGACCCGGGCTTCAGCGGGCACGTCACGCTGGAGCTGTCGAACGTCGCCACGCTGCCGATCAAGCTCTACCCGGGGATGAAGATCGGGCAGCTCTGCCTGTTCCGGCTCTCCTCGCCGTCGGAGCACCCGTACGGCTCGGAGCGGTACGGCTCGCGGTACCAGGGGCAGCGCGGTCCGACGCCGTCCCGGTCCTACCTGAACTTCCACCGCACGCAGGTCTGAGCGGGCCCGAGCGGGACGGAGCGGAGCGCACGGTGCGGGCGGTCACCCCTGGACAGGGGTGACCGCCCGCCGGCGTGTCAGGCCCGCTTCGGGCGGGTGACCGCGACCAGCTCGCTGCCGTCCTCGGAGAGCCGCAGCTCGGTGCGCAGCTCGGCCAGCTCGCCCAGGTGGTGCAGGTGGGTGCCGCCGCAGAAGATCCGCGCCGCGCCCTCGGGCAGCTCGCAGTGCCACTCGCGGCGGGCGGTCAGCTCCGGGCCGGGGACGTCGATGCGCACCGGGGCGTCGGCGGCGACCCAGGAGGCCAGCCGGCGGTTGACGGCCTCGGTGAGCTCGGGGAGGGCGTCGGCGAGGGCCGGGAGCTCCTCGGTGGCCTCGGCGGTGAAGCCCTTCTTGCGCAGCGACTTGCCGAGCCGGTAGGTGTCGGTGCTCGCCTCGGTGTCCATCACCGAGGTCGCCATCGCGAGGCTGTCGAAGTCCGGGTGGCCGAAGGCGTCGGCGCGGCCCGGGTCCTTGCGCCAGCGCGGCGCGAGCGCCTCGTTGAGGGCGAGGGCGAGCAGGTGGCAGCCGCTGTGCGAGGCGCTGAGCGCGCCGCGGCGGGAGGCGTCGACGGCGAGCACGGCGGTGCGGCCGACGAGGTCGCCCGGGTCGGCCGCGAGGACGTGCAGGACCAGCCAGGACCACTCCTCGTCGCCACGCCGGACCGGGATGCCGGCGCCGACCAGCGGCGCGCCGCCGTCCGGGCCCACCGCGCCGGTGAGGCAGTCGACGACGGCCAGTTCGACGCCGTCCACGGTGAGGGTGCCGAGGTCGGCGGGCTGGTCGGGCCAGGTGTGGTCGAGCGGGTGGAACGGGGTCGCCCCGGTGACCACGGCGTAGCGGCCGTCGTCCAGCGGGTGCACCGCGAGCACCGTCGACTCGCCGGTCACCGCCCCGGACGGGAAGCTGACGTGGGTGGTGGGGAGGGTCATGCCGGGCTCCGTGCGGGTGAGGGTCGGGTGAGGGTGGGGAGAGGGTGGGAAGAGGGCGGGAAGGAACGTGGTCGGGAAAAACGCGACGGGCCCCGCGAGGCGAGGCCCGTCGTCCATTGTCGCCGAGGGTCCCCGTCGGCGCGGGGACGCCCCCGGTCAGCCCAGGGTCGGCAGCTTGATCAGCACCAGCAGGGCCAGCAGCTGCAGCGCGGCCGCGCCGGCCGCCTTGCCCCAGGGCAGGTCGTGCACCCGGCGGACCATCAGGGCCAGCAGGTAGCCGCAGAGCAGCCAGGTGGCCCAGCCGACGGCCTGGACGAGCAGGTTGTCGGCGGGCAGGACCAGCGCCAGCAGCAGCCGGGGCGCGTCGGTGACCCAGCCGATCAGCACGGCGAGGCCGACGGTGGACTGCCACGGGCCGTCGCCGCCGAACTGCCGGGCCAGCCCGTACGTCACCGCGCCGAGCATCGCGCCGGCCAGGGTGAAGCCGATCGCGGCGGCGAGCATCGCGGTGAGCGCCACGGTGAAGGTCGAGTTGACCACGTCGTCGCGGGTCAGGCCGATGCCGAGCACGGCGAGGGCGCCGTACAGCAGGGAGACGGTGACGGCGGGGAGCCAGACCTGGTGGTCGCGGGTGCGGTCGAAGATCGCGGTGGGGGTGCGGAACAGTCCGGTCAGCAGCTCGCGCCAGGTCGGCCGGGGGCCGACGGCCTGCGGCGCGGACTGGCCGCCGGCACGGTAGACGGCGACGTTGTCCTGGCCGTAGGGCTCCTGGTACTGCTCCTGGTACGGCTGCTCCTGCTGACCGTACGGCGGCCGGCCGTAGGAGGACGGCTCGCCCGCGTACGGGTCGGCGCCGACCGGGAAGGCCCGGGTGTGGCCCGGGTTGTCGGCCGCGTACCGGTCCGCGTGCGGGGCCTGGTGCGGAGCCGGGTGCGGAGCCTGCGGGGCGCGCGGCCCGTACGGGTCGTAGCCGCCGTAGGGGTCCTGGTGCGGCCCCTGCTGCGGGCCGGTGAAGTACTCCGGCCCGTCCGTCGGCCCGTACCCCCCGGGCGCCGCCTGCTGCTGCGGGGGCCCCGACCACCCGCCATGGGGGTCGGCGCCCTGACCGCTGTCGTATCGATTGCCAGCCACGTTCCGAAGGTACCCGCCGGGCGGGCGCCGTGGCGGACGGGCACCGGACCGGGGCCGGTTTGCAGCGAGCCTGTTACCGCCGGCCCACCTGCCCGCCGCCCGTCCCCGGGCTCAGCCCCGGACGCCGACCTTCGGCCCGTGCACCGCCGCCGCGGCGCTGGTCCCGGCCGGGCACCCGCCCGGGCCGGCCGAGGTGCGCACGGCGCCGACCGGCAGCAGCGTGCCGCAGGCGATCCGCACACCGTTCGGCAGCTCGTTGTCCGACTCGACGATCGCGCCGTCGCCGATCACCGCGCCGTCCAGCGCGGTGCGGTCGCCGATGGTCGCGAAGGCGCCCACGATCGAGTCCTTGACCAGGGTGTCCGGCCCGATGACGGCGCCGGGCAGGATCACGCTGCCCTCGACGATCGCGCCGGCCTCGACCACCGCGCCCTCGGCGACCACCGTGCCGCCGCTGAGCACCGCGCCGTCCCGCACGGTCGAGCCGGGCAGCAGCAGGGCGTCGCCGGTCGGGCCGGGGACGGCGGGCGAGTCGACCTTGCCGAGCACCAGGTCGGCCGAGCCGCGCACGAAGGCGGCCGGGGTGCCGAGGTCGAGCCAGTACGAGGTGTCGACGACGCCGCGCAGCAGCGCGCCGGTGGCCAGTAGCTCCGGGAAGGTCTCGCGCTCGACGGAGACCTCGCGGCCGGTCGGGATGCGGTCGATGACCGAGCGGGTGAAGACGTAGCAGCCGGCGTTGATCTGGTCGGTGACGATCTGCTCCGGCGTCTCCGGCTTCTCCAGGAACTCCAGCACCCGCCCGTTCGCGTCGGTGGGCACGAGCCCGAAGGCGCGCGGGTCCTCGACCCGGGTGAGGTGCAGGGTGACGTCGGCCCCGGCGGCCACGTGGCCGTCGCGCAGGGCGGCGATGTCCACGCCGGAGAGGATGTCGCCGTTGAACACCAGGACCGGCTCGTCGGGGCCGCAGGTGAGCCCGGTGGCCGCGTTGCGGATGGCGCCGCCGGTGCCGAGCGGCTCGCGCTCGGTCAGGTAGACCAGCTCGATGCCGTAGGGCGTGCCGTCCTGGAAGTGGTCCTCGAAGACCTCGGCGAGGTAGGAGGTGGCGAGCACCACGCGGGTGACCCCGGCCGCCGCCGCGCGGGCCAGCTGGTGCGCGATGAAGGGGACGCCCGCCACGGGCAGCATGGGCTTGGGGGTGTGGGTGGTCAGCGGACGCAGTCGCGTGCCCTTACCACCGACCAGCATGATCGCCTCGGTCATGGTCTGCGCTGTTCCCCTTGTGCTCTCTGCGGCCCGGCCCGGCGGGCCGATACCTCCGTCGGTCTGCTGTACGCCGTCCCGGGGGCCGGAACGGATCGACCGGCTCGCGGCCGGTCCGGCGCCTACTGTATTTCCTCCCTACCGCGGGGCCGCCCGGCGGCCCGGCGCCCGGCGGCCGGTCCGGTGACCGCGGCGCGGCCCGCGGGACCCGAAAAGCCCGGCCCGGGCGGGCGCCGGTGGGCACCCCCCGGGCCGGGCGGTTGTTGCAGAACTGTCGAAGAACCGGGCCGGTTCACGACCGTGTCGGGCCGGCCGGACCCTCGCCGGGCACGCCGGCCGGAACCCCTCCGGACGCGCCCGACCGCGCCTCAGGCACCGACGGTCTGCGGCTCCTCCGTCTCGGCCGGCGGGGTCGCCTTGACCGAGTCGAGCAGCAGCTGGGCGACGTCGACGACCTTCAGGTGCTCCTTGGCCGCGCCCTCGTTCTTCTTGCCGTTGACCGAGTCGGAGAGCATGACGAGGCAGAACGGGCAGGCCGTGGAGACGATGTCCGGGTTCAGGGACAGCGCCTCGTCGACGCGCTCGGTGTTGATCCGCTTGCCGATCCGCTCCTCCATCCACATCCGCGCGCCGCCGGCGCCGCAGCAGAAGCCGCGCTCCTTGTGGCGGTGCATCTCCTGCTGGCGGAGCCCCGGGACCTTGTCCATGATCTCGCGCGGCGGGCTGTAGACCTTGTTGTGGCGGCCCAGGTAGCAGGGGTCGTGGTAGGTGATGAGGCCCTCGACCGGGTTGACCGGCACGAGCTTGCCCTCGTCGATGAGGTGCTGCAGCAGCTGGGTGTGGTGGATGACCTCGAAGTGGCCGCCCAGCTGCGGGTACTCGTTGGCGATGGTGTTGAAGCAGTGCGGGCAGGTCGCCACGATCCGCTTGACCGGGGCGTCCTCCAGGGCCGCGTTCAGGGTCTCGACGTTCTGCGCGCCGAGCATCTGGAAGAGGAACTCGTTGCCCAGCCGGCGGGCGGAGTCACCGGTGCAGGACTCCTCCTTGCCGAGGATCGCGAACTTCACGCCGGCGGTGTGCAGCAGTTCGGCGAAGGCCTTGGTGGTCTTCTTCGCGCGGTCCTCCAGGGCGCCGGCGCAGCCCACCCAGTACAGGTACTCGACCTCGGCGGGGTCGATGTCCTCGCCGATCACCGGCACCTCGATGCCGGTCTCCTTCTTGAGCTCCTTGACCCAGTCCAGGCGGGCCTTGGTGGCCATGCCCCAGGGGTTGCCCTTGTTCTCCAGGTTCTTGAGCATGGTGCCGGCCTCGGTGGGGAACGAGGACTCGATCATCACCTGGTAGCGGCGCATGTCGACGATGTGGTCGATGTGCTCGATGTCGACCGGGCACTGCTCGACGCAGGCGCCGCAGGTGGTGCAGGACCACAGCACGTCGGGGTCGATGACGCCGTTCTCCTCGGCGGTGCCGATCAGCGGGCGCTCGGCCTCGGCCAGGGCGGCCGCGGGGACGTCCGCGAGCTGCTCGGCGGTGGCCCGCTCGG
Organism: Kitasatospora sp. NPDC057965; assembly: GCF_042887135.1. Lineage (NCBI taxonomy): Bacteria > Bacillati > Actinomycetota > Actinomycetes > Kitasatosporales > Streptomycetaceae > Kitasatospora > Kitasatospora sp. NPDC057965. The sequence goes on along the minus strand of NZ_JBHVPZ010000004.1, from coordinate 378,367 downwards.
TGCCCTCCATGTCCTTGCCGCCGCCGGCGAGCAGGTAGGGGGCCTTGCCGAAGGCGTGCTCGCGCAGGCTCATGATCAGCAGCTTCGGGGAGAGCGGCTTGCCGGTGTTCCAGGCCGGGCACTGCGACTGGCAGCGTCCGCACTCGGTGCAGGTGGAGAAGTCGAGGATGCCCTTCCAGGAGAAGTGCTCGACCTGGGAGACGCCGAAGACGGCGTCGTCGGCCGGGTCCTCGAAGTCGATCGGCTTGCCGCCGCTGGTCATCGGGCGCAGTTCGCCGAGCGCGGTGGAGCCGTCCTCCTCGCGCTTGAAGTAGATGTTGAAGAAGCCCAGGAAGCGGTGCCAGGCCACGCCCATCGAGGGGTTGAGGCCGATGGTGATCGCCCAGGCGAAGGAGATGCAGATCTTCAGCATCGCGAAGACGTAGACCAGGTTCTCCAGGGTGCCGTGGGACAGCCCGCGGAAGGCCGCCACCAGCGGGTAGGAGATCAGGTACTTGGCCTCGTAGGAGCCGACGTTCTCCAGCGCGCCCTCCAGGCCGCGCAGGATCATGATGCACAGGCCGATGCCGAGGATCGTGTACTCGACGTAGAAGGCCTGCCAGGCGATCGAGCCGGCGAAGCGGGACTTGCGGCCCGCCCGGCCGGGCAGGCTCATCAGGCGGATCACGATCAGCGTCGCGATGCCCAGCGTGGTGAAGGTGCCGACCAGTTCGGTGAACAGCTCGTACGGGAGCCAGCCGCCGAGCACCGGCAGCACGAACTCGGCGTCGAACAGCTGGAAGAACGCGGTCAGCAGGGTCAGGCCCAGGGTGAGGAAGCCGACCGCGACGAACCAGTGGGCGACGCCGACGATCCCCCAGCGGTTCATCCTGGTGTGGCCGACGAACTCCACGGCCACGGTCTTCACCCGCTGCGCGGGCTGCCCGAAGCGGGTGGGGTCCGGCTGACCGGTCCGCACCACCCGGTAGATGTACAGCGCCGCACGAGCGGCGAGCGCGGTGCCGACCACGAATGTGACCAGCGAGATGACGATCGCTGCTAGCTGCATCGGCTCTCCGTCTCCTGCGGCTTGCGTGTTACTGGTGTGCAGTCTCTCCGAGGGGATTGTACTCGTCGGTAACTTCCAGCACCGACGGGCCGGACATTACCGTTCGCGAACACTTCTCCTGAAGATGCCCAAGGTATGGCGGCAGTCACGCGGGCGCACAGCCGACGCGGCCCGCCACCGCGCTCCGGGCGAACCGCTCAGCAAAGTTGAGCGCCATGGACTCATCCCTGTTGACGCCCTCGCCATCGTCATGCATTCTTGAGCCCGTAAAGCTCAACTCTTCCGTGGAGGTATCTACGATGGCACGCGCGGTCGGCATCGACCTCGGTACGACGAACTCGGTCGTCAGCGTTCTGGAGGGTGGCGAGCCCACCGTCATCACGAACGCCGAGGGTGCGCGGACCACGCCGTCCGTCGTCGCCTTCGCGAAGAACGGCGAGGTGCTCGTCGGCGAGGTGGCCAAGCGCCAGGCGGTCACCAACGTCGACCGCACCATCCGCTCGGTCAAGCGCCACATGGGCACCAGCTGGAAGATCGGGCTGGACGGCAAGGACTTCAACCCCCAGCAGATCAGCGCCTTCATCCTGCAGAAGCTGAAGCGCGACGCCGAGGCCTACCTGGGCGAGACCGTCACCGACGCCGTCATCACCGTCCCGGCGTACTTCTCCGACTCGGAGCGCCAGGCCACCAAGGAGGCCGGTGAGATCGCGGGCCTCAACGTCCTGCGCATCGTCAACGAGCCGACCGCGGCCGCCCTGGCCTACGGCCTGGACAAGGACGACCAGACCATCCTGGTCTTCGACCTCGGCGGCGGCACCTTCGACGTCTCCCTGCTGGAGATCGGCGACGGGGTCGTCGAGGTGAAGGCCACCAACGGTGACAACCACCTCGGCGGCGACGACTGGGACCAGAAGATCGTCGACCACCTGGTCAAGGTCTTCCAGGCGGGCCACGGCGTGGACCTGTCCAAGGACAAGATGGCCCTGCAGCGTCTGCGCGAGGCCGCCGAGAAGGCCAAGATCGAGCTGTCCTCGTCCTCCGAGACCTCGATCAACCTGCCCTACATCACGGCCTCCGCCGAGGGCCCGCTGCACCTGGACGAGAAGCTCACCCGGGCCCAGTTCCAGCAGCTGAGCTCCGACCTGCTGGAGCGCTGCAAGATCCCGTTCAACAACGTGATCAAGGACGCCGGCATCTCGCTCTCCGAGATCGACCACGTCGTCCTCGTCGGCGGCTCCACCCGCATGCCGGCCGTCGCCGACCTGGTCCGCGAGCTGACCGGCGGCAAGGAGGCCAACAAGGGCGTCAACCCGGACGAGGTCGTCGCCATCGGCGCCTCGCTCCAGGCCGGTGTCCTCAAGGGCGAGGTCAAGGACGTCCTGCTGCTCGACGTCACCCCGCTGTCCCTCGGCATCGAGACCAAGGGCGGCATCATGACCAAGCTGATCGAGCGCAACACCACGATCCCGACCAAGCGCTCGGAGATCTTCACCACGGCCGAGGACAACCAGCCGTCCGTGCAGATCCAGGTCTACCAGGGCGAGCGCGAGATCGCCGCGTACAACAAGAAGCTCGGCATGTTCGAGCTGACCGGTCTGCCGCCGGCCCCGCGCGGCCTGCCCCAGATCGAGGTCACCTTCGACATCGACGCCAACGGCATCATGCACGTCGGTGCCAAGGACCTCGGCACCGGCAAGGAGCAGAAGATGACCGTCACCGGCGGCTCCGCGCTGCCGAAGGACGACATCGAGCGCATGATGCGCGAGGCCGAGCAGTACGCGGAGGAGGACCACAAGCGCCGCGAGGCCGTGGAGACCCGCAACCAGGCCGAGCAGCTCGTCTACTCCACCGAGAAGTTCATCGCCGACAACGCCGACAAGCTGCCGGCGGACGTCAAGACCGAGGTCGAGACCGCCATCGGCGAGCTCAAGGAGGCCCTGAAGGGCGAGGACATCGCGAAGATCCGCGAGGCCTCGGAGAAGGTCTCCACCACCGCCCAGAAGCTCGGCCAGGCGCTGTACGCCAACGCCGACGCCGCCGGTGCGGCCGGTGCGGGCGCGGGTGCGGCCGGTGACGCCGGTGCCAAGGACGACGACGTCGTCGACGCCGAGATCGTGGACGACGAGAAGCCCAAGGGCGGTGCGGCATGACGGAGAAGCCGCAGGGTGCCGAGCCCGGCGACGACTCCGCCGCCGAGGAGGCCGTGATCAAGGCGGCTGAGGAGGCCGCCGCGGCCGGGGCCGAGGGCTCCGCCGCCTCCGGCACGGAGGAGGCCGCCTCGGCCAAGCGCGAGCTGGCCGAGCGCACCGCCGACCTCCAGCGCCTCCAGGCCGAGTACCAGAACTACCGCAAGCGGGTCGAGCGCGACCGGCTGACGGTCCGCGAGATCGCCGTCTCCAACATCCTGGAGTCGCTGATCCCGGTGCTGGACGACATCGGCCGCGCCCGCGACCACGGCGAGGTGACGGGCGGCTTCAAGTCCGTCGCGGAGTCGCTGGAGACGGTCGTCGCCAAGCTGGGCCTGCAGCAGTTCGGCAAGGAGGGCGAGCCCTTCGACCCGACCATGCACGAGGCGCTGATGCACAGCTACTCCTCGGACGTCACCGAGGACACCTGCGTCCAGATCCTCCAGCCCGGCTACCGGATCGGCGAGCGGATCATCCGCCCGGCGATGGTCGCGGTCGCGGAGCCCCAGCCGGGCACCCAGACCACGTCCGGTCCGGACTCCGACACCGCCAAGGGCGGGGAGAAGAAGGACCAGGCCGACGGTGGCTCGGACAGCTGACCAGCGGTGACAGCTGAAAACCCCTGCGCTGCGGAGTCGTACGCCGGCCAGTACGGCGGCCGGCTCCGCAGCGCGCTGTCGATGGGCCCGGGCACGGAACGCCGTGCCCGGACCGTTGACAGCACTGTGACGATGGACCTCGGGAGGTGGCGCCGGCCATGAGCGGCAAGGACTACGTGGAGAAGGACTACTACAAGGTCCTCGGCGTGCCCAAGGACGCCAGCGCCACGGAGATCAAGAAGACCTACCGCAAGCTGGCGCGCGAGTTCCACCCCGACGCCAACAAGGGCGACACCAAGGCCGAGGAGCGGTTCAAGGACATCTCCGAGGCGTACGACGTCCTCTCCGACGAGAAGCGCCGCAAGGAGTACGACGAGGCCCGCAGCCTCTTCGCCAACGGCGGCTTCCGCCCCGGCGGCCCCGGGGGCACCGGCAGCTACAGCTTCGACTTCGGCGACCTCTTCAGCGGCACCCAGGGCGGCAACACCGGCGGCCTCGGGGACGTCTTCGGCGGCCTGTTCAACCGCGGCGGCCGGCAGGCCCAGCCGCGGCGCGGCGCCGACGTCGAGACCGAGGTGACGCTCTCCTTCGAGGAGGCCGTCGACGGTGCCACCGTCCCGCTGCGGATGACCAGTCAGGCCCCCTGCCGGCTGTGCAACGGCACCGGCGCCAAGTCCGGCACCACCCCGCGGGTCTGTCCGACCTGCGTCGGCTCCGGCACCGTCAGCCGCGGCCAGGGCGCCTTCGCGCTCTCCGAGCCCTGCCGGGACTGCCGCGGCCGCGGCATGATCGTCGACGACCCGTGCCCGGACTGCCACGGCAGCGGCCGCGCCAGCTCCGCCCGCACCATGCAGGTCCGGATCCCGGCCGGCGTCCAGGACGCCCAGCGGATCCGGCTCAAGGGCAAGGGCGCCCAGGGCGAGCGCGGCGGCCAGCCCGGCGACCTGTACGTCAGCGTCCACGTCGACTCCCACCCCGTCTTCGGACGCAAGGGCGACAACCTGACGGTGACCGTCCCGGTCAGCTTCCCCGAGGCCGCCCTCGGCGGCACCATCGAGGTGCCGACCCTGAACGGCCCGTCGGTGAAGCTCAAGCTGCCGCCGGGCAGCGCCAACGGCCTCACCCTGCGGGCCCGCGGCAAGGGCGCCACCCGCAAGGACGGCACCCGCGGCGACCTCCTGGTCACCGTGGAGGTCGTGGTGCCCCAGAGCGTCACCGGCGATGCGCTGACCGCCCTGGAGCAGTACCGCGAGGCGACCGCCTCCGACGACCCACGAGCCGCTCTCTTCCGGGCGGCGGAGGGAGCGTGACGACCAGATGACCCCCGACGACCCCATCGGCCCCGGCCTGGGCGAGGGCCTGCCCGGTGGCGGCGGCGCCCGCCGCACCACCCGCCGGACCGCCCCGCAGCCCCAGTACGTGCTGACCGAGGACACCCCGGTCTACGTGATCTCGGTGGCCGCCGAGCTCTCCGGCCTGCACCCGCAGACGCTCCGTCAGTACGACCGGCTCGGCCTGGTCTGTCCCGACCGCACCGCCGGGCGCGGGCGCCGCTACTCCGCGCGCGACATCCAGCAGCTGCGCGAGGTCCAGCGGCTCTCCCAGGACGAGGGCATCAATCTGGCCGGCATCAAGCGGATCATCGAACTGGAGAACCAGGTCACCGCGCTCCAGTCCCGGATAACCGAGCTGGTCGACTCCCTGGAGGGCGCCGCCACCGCGCTCCAGCAGCGCGAGGCCACCATCCACGCCTCCTACCGCCGCGACCTCGTCCCCTACCAGCCGCCCACCCCGCACTCCAGCGCCCTCGTCGTCTGGCGTCCCAAGCGCTGACGGCCCCTGTCGCCACCGCGCACCGCCGCCGGTTTCCCCCTGGCCGGGGGGTGCCGGCGGCACGGCGTTGGTGAGAGAGTGTTGAGGACCTGGACCGAACCGCCGGTCAACGGATCCCGGCCGCCGCGACACGCCGTACCTCTAGGATCGCCGATGAGGCGGCGTGGCCCGTGCCCCTGTTGACCGCTTCCGCCGGTCGATGACAAGGAGACGAGAATGAACGGTCGGGAGCAGAGCGGCGCCGCGGCCGGAGCGCCGCGGATTCTCTCGACCGATGCCCGGGAACTCTATTTGGCCGTCCTCCGCAAGGACGGCAGAATTGCCCGGAAAGGAAACGACCCGGACGAATCACAGGTGTTCGACGAACTCCTGTCGATCGGTCTCCTGGTTCCGGATCTGGACGAACCGCGCATGCTGATCGCGGCCGATCCGGCCCAGCTGTCCGCCAGTCTGAGCCTCACCTGGCAGCGGCAGGCCCTGGAACATTTGTCCCGCGCCGTCTCGCTTCCGACCGAACTGGCCGAACTGGCCGAGGAATTCCACTCGCCGGGCCAGAGCGGCGGGCAGATCGAGTACGTCCGGGGCAAGGCCCTCATCAACCAGCGGGTGCGGCAGTCCACGGCCGGCGGGCTGGAGGAGGCGCTGGCGATGCAACCCGGCGGCCCGCGACCACCGGACGTCCTGGCCGCGAACCTGGAGAGCGACCTGGAGGTCCTGCGGCGCGGCGCGACGATGCGGACGATCTATCACGCCAGCACGCGGTACCACCAGCCCACCCGCGACTACGTCACCACGCTGGCCGCCGCCGGGTGGCAGTTCAGAACGCTCGACGAGCCCTACACCCGGCTCATCATCATCGACCGGCGCATCGCCGTCATCCCGGTCGATGATGACATGAGCCTGGCTGCCTTCATACACGACCAATCAGTCATCGAATACCTGGCCGAGGAAGTGTTCGAGCGGAACTGGGGCCGCGCACTCGAATTCGACGGCCACCCGGCAGTACCGCGCCAAGTGGTATCGAGGCTACGGCAGACCATCATCGAACTGCTGCTCTCGGGAACGAATCACCGAGTCATCGCGCGCCGCCTGGGGATCAGCGAGAGAACGCTCGCCCGGCACATCGCCGAAATGCGCGAGGACTACAACGTGGATTCCCTGTTCCAGCTCGGCTACGTTCTCGGACGGGCCGCCAACGAGGACGACCCCCACGCGTAGCGCGTCCACCGCTCCCGGCCGCGCGTCCACGCGCCGGCACCGGAACCGCGGGCGGCTCAGGTCCAGTTGATGTCGGCGTCGGTGAGGGCCGCGACATGCTCGCTCCGCCCGGTCTCGGCGGACTGCCCCTGCGGCACGCCGGCCCAGGCGATCACCAGGGCCGCCACACCCATGACGAGCGGAAGCAGAACCTTCCGGCCGGATCGGCGCATACGAGACATACGCACATCACTTCCTCTGAATGGATCAGCCACCGGACATCTAGAACGAACGTCCACTCATGGTGCCGTACAACACGGCCCGGTGTCACCATGCTTCCGCCGCCCAGTGCGTCATCTCCCTGCCAGGCATCCAGATGACACCACGCAAACCTGGACGGGGCAGCGGTCACCGATGGACGATCAGTTCGCTCTCGATGGTCCATTGCAGGCTCGCCAAACTTGCCAATGTACCTTCAAATTCTCTGTTCAACCAACGATTCCCCAAGCCCTGTCAGCTGAGCAGCCCTCACCAACAGCATCTGCCGACACCAACCACCCCGGTCGGCCATTCCCCCGGAGTCGACATGACCGAGCCCTACCTGCGTCACCACGACAGCCAGGCCCATGAGGGCCGGCGTGCACGCGTGTTCCTGGCCGCGCCGCTGATGCGGCTGACCGGGCCCGCGGACAGTGTGGTGACCCTCGCCAGCCGGACGCGGCTGACGACCCTGCGCACCACCCTCCTCCGCAGTGGCGCCGCCGTGTACAGCGCCCACCACAGTGACGCCTGGACCGTCGCCGGGCGCGCCCCCGAGCCCCGTGTGCCGTCGGACTTCCGCGCGCTGCAGTCCGCGGACCTGGTCTTCGCCTACGTCGGCGCGCCGCTCTCCGCCGGCGTGAGCCTGGAGCTGGGCTGGGCGTCGGCGCTGCGCAAGCCGATCGTCCTGCTCGTCGACGAGGCCATCACCCACAACCCGCTGATCGCCACCATCGAGCAGGTCGCCCCCGTCCTGCCGCTGGTCTTCGACGACACCTGGTCCCAGGAGGCCCTCCACCACACCGTGGAGACCGCCCTCGACTGGGCCGGCATGGCGCTCTCCCTGCGCGAGGGCTTCTGGACCGCCCCCGGCGAGCAGTTCACCGTCCCCCGCCAGCAGCCCCCCGCCGTCGGCCCGTCCGGCTACTGGCCCACCGGCGCCGCCACCGGCTGACCGCGTTTCAGTCATCGCGGGCCCCCCGCATCTGCCAGCCGAGCTGGAACAGCGTCTCGGCGTCGTAGAGCTCCCGAAGCCGCGCGATGTGCCCGGCCACCGTCCGCTCGCTCAGCCCCAGCCGGGCGGCGATGGCCCGCTGGGTGAGGCCGCGGGCGAGGAGGCGGCCGATCCGGGCGGACGTCGGGTGCGGGGCGTCGGCGGACCGGTCGACCGGGCAGGCGCGGGCCCAGTCGCGCTCGAACAGGCGGACCAGGTACGCGACGGTGGCCGCGTTGTGCACGAAGACGGCGCCGGCCGCGTCGGCGGCGTCCGGTATGACGGCCACCGCGCGGTCGAACACCAGCATCCGCGGGTACGGCTCGTGCAGCACCCTGAACTGCGAGCCGTACCCGGCCATCAGCGCGGCGTGCTCGGCCACCGTGCGGTCGGCGAGGGCGACCGGCTGGTAGAGCGTGCGGATGGCGCCACCGCGGCGGAGCAGCGCGACGTCCTGGACGGACGCCATCCGCAGGCCCGCGATCGGGCGGTGGCCGGGCTGGGCGGCGAGCATCTCGTCACCGCAGTCGGAGATGAGTTCCGAGATCCGCTGCCGGATGTCGGCATTCCCCTCGACGCGGATGGACCCGGTGGTGGCGGGGGCCGGACGGTGGGCGGCGTCGTAGGCGGCGGTGAGCGGCGCAAGGGTGTCCGCAAGGCGGTCCGCGCGGAGTAGGAGACCGGTGGCCTCGCTGCACAGGTCGGCGGAGAGCCGGTCGCCGGCCGCGCGCGGGCTGGCGGCCGCATAGCCGTCGGCGGTGCGGACGAGCAGGCCCCGGGCGAGCAGCCCGGCCAGCGCCACCGGGTCGGCGGTGTCCGGCGGGCTGAGCCGGCCGCCGCCGGCGAGCGCCGCCAGGTAGAGGTCCTGCTCGGACGGCGTGGGCTCATCCGTCGTCACGGCCGCCCCGCATCAGCCAGCCGAGCTGGAAGAGGGTCTGGGCGCCGTAGCGGTCGCGCAGCCGGGAGATGTGGGCGGCCACGGTGCGTTCGCTCAGGCCCAGCCGGGTGGCGACGGCGCGCTGGGTGAGCCCGCGGGCGAGCAGGCGCCCGACCCGGTCGGGGGCTTTGTGGACGGGACCCTGGCTGAGGACGGCGGACCAGTCGGTGGCGTCGGCGCGCGCCCAGTCGCGTTCGAAGGCGTTGACGATGAACGCGATCGCGGCCGGGTCGGTGATGAACGCGGCCGTGGTGTGGTCGTCGTTGGCGGAGATGACCGCGACCGAGCGGTCGAAGATCATCAGCCGCTGGAAGGGCTCGTCCAGGATCCGGATCAGCGAGCCGCGCCGGGTGACCTCCTCGACGTAGGCCAGCGCGGGCGGTTCGGAGACCGCGACCGGCTGGTAGATGGTGCGCAGCGAGCAGCCGCGCTGGAGGAGCTGGACGTCCTGCTGGATGGCGATCTTGAGGGCGTCCGCCGGGCGCGGGCCGGGCTGGGCGGTGAGGACCTCGGTGCGGCAGTCGGAGACCAGCTGGGAGATCCGCTGCCGGATGTGGATGTGGCCCTCGATGTAGACGGCGCCGCCGGAGCGCTCGGGCGGGCGGGGCATCGCGTCGTAGGCGCGGGTGAGGGCGTCCAGGGCGCCGGGGAGGTTCTCGGCCCGGACCAGCAGCCGGGTGGCCTCGCTGCGCAGTTCCGCGCCGAGGCGGTCGCTGACCGAGCGGGGGCTGACGGCGGTGTAGCAGGCGTCCATCGGATTGAGCATCAGCAGGCCGACGGAGACGAGCCGGCGGACGGCGTCCTGGTCGGACTCGGGGACGTCGGCGATCCGGACGCGGCCGCCCTCGGCGAGGATCGCGAGGTAGAGCCGGCGGGCGGGCTCGTCGGGTTCGCCGACGGCCGCGGTGGCACCGGCCGAGCCGTCCGGGGCCGGTCCGCCCGGGAGGACCGTCGGGTCCGCCGTCGCCTCGAACGTCACGTCGAACGCTCCCTGCCGAATGCTCTCGGGGCTGGTGGTGCTCCGCGCGCGCCGCGCGCGGCGGTGATCACCGTACTGGTGGCCGGCGGCCCTCCGGACCCCGGGTGCCGTCGCACCCGGATCCGGGGGCCGCCGGTGTACGCCGCGGTCCCAGCGCTTCCGGCGAGGCGGAGCAGCAACGCCTCGCCGACTCCGGTCCCGGGGGCCATCACCACACATGGCGTCCCGGCCGGCGCTCTCCCCCCCGATATGCAGGCACGTGCGGACGTGCCGGTCGCATCCAGTACTGAAGAGCAAGTCGCCTTCCTCGGGCTGCGGTTGCCCGGACGACCTGGCGTGACTCCACCCTCACAGCGTGACGGCCGGTGAACAAGTGCCACCCTGCTGCATGTTCTCGCAATTGCAGGAACCTGCACCGGCGCTCCGGCGTGTGCGCTTGCGGTCCGCCGGCGACCGCCGCGAAAGCGCAGGTCAGCGAGGTGGGGCCGGGGATTCTCCGACCGTCCGGCCGGTAGGCCGCGGAGTCGCGTGTTCCGGAAACCCGGCCGGTTCCCGCGCGGCGGACCACGCGGCCCACCGTCACCCGCGGACCGCACCCGCGGACCGGGCTCAGCGGGCCAGCAGCCGCCCGCCGGCCAGCGCGGCGGCCGTACCGCCCGCCGCGAGCGCCCAGCCGGCCAGCAGCAGGGCGAAGAGCCCGGCGGCGAGCCAGGTGAATCCGGCGAACCCGGTGTGCCGGGCGAGCGCGGCCGCCCCGGTGACGCAGGTGCCGACCGGGAAGGTGAACGCCCACCAGGTCATCGCGAACCCCATCCCGGCCCGCCGGGCGCGCAGGTTGGCCACCACGGCGAGCGGCAGCCAGAGCATCGCGGCGCCGAGCACGGCCACCCCGAACAGTTCGGCCAGGGCGAGCGCGGTGGGCGCCAGGCCGGGCAGCAGCGGGCCGGCGGCGTCGGCGATCTGGTGGACGGCGGTGGTGGACTGGCCGAGCGGGCCGAGCACCAGGAACAGCGACGGGGTGAGCGCCAGGGCCGGCAGCTTGCTGTGCACCAGGCCGGTGAGCACCACCGGCAGCACCGCCAGGGTGGCCAGCAGGCCGATCCCGAACAGCGCCGCACAGCCGTACAGCAGCGCCTCGCGGGCGGTGCCGGCCGGCAGGTGCGGGACGAGCGCCGGGCCGGTGGCGGAGGCGACCAGCGGGGCGACCACGGGCAGCAGCCAGGTCGGGTTGGCGGCGAGCGGGGAGACGGTGTGCCGGGTGATCATCAGGTACGGGATGCCGGCCGCGACGGCGAGCGCGTACAGCGTGCCGGCCGTCCAGAGCGCGAGGTCGAGCGCGACGGCCGGGCCGGTGCCGATGACCCGGGAGCCCACGGTCAGGGTGCCGAGGCCGACCGAGAGCAGCGCCATCGGCGGGCAGCCGTAGAAGACGGCGGTGGCCGGGTCGTCCAGCAGGTGCGCGCGGGCGGCCGCGCGGTGCCGGGTGAGGTGGACGCCGCGGGCGGCGCCGATCAGCAGCAGGCCGGCCAGCCCGAGCGCCCACATCAGCTCGGCGAAGCCGGTCAGCCCGGGCCACCGGACCGGCAGCGCGGCGGCGCCGTTGGCGATGATCGCGGTGCCCATGACCACCGCGTACCAGTTCGGGCCGAGCTGGGCGAGGTCGAGGCGGCGGAGCCGGGCGGACGGCCGCGGGCGGGCGTCGGGGGCGGTGCTGAGCAAGGTGGCCATGCCACCCACCGTCGCCCGCGGCGGCCGGTGCCGGTAGCGCCGCGCACTCTATGAGGGCATAGCCTGAGTCTATGGCCCTCTCTCCGCGCGTCCCCGAACTCGGTGCGCTGGAGCTACTGCTCGCGGTGGCCCGGCTCGGCAGCGTCGGCCGGGCGGCCGCCGAGCTCGGGGTGAGCCAGCCGACCGCGAGCGCCCGGATCAAGGGCATGGAACGGCAGATCGGCGTCCCGCTGCTGGAGCGCTCCCCGCGCGGCTCCCGGCCCACCGAGGCGGGCCGGCTGGTGGTCGAGTGGGCGCGGCAGGTGGTGGAGGCGGCGCAGGCGCTGGACGCCGGGATCGACGCGCTGCGCGAGCGCCGGGACGCCCGGCTGACCGTGGTGGCCAGCCTGACCGTCGCCGAGTACCTGATGCCGGGCTGGCTGCTGGCGCTGCACGCGGTCAGCCCGGGGTTGGCGGTGACGCTGCGCACCGCCAACTCGGCGGACGTGGCCGGCCACGTCCTGGCGGGGGACGCGGACCTCGGCTTCGTCGAGGGGCCGCTGCCCCCGGCCGGGCTGGCGGGCGCGGTGGTGGCGGCCGACCGGCTGGTGGTCGTGGTGGCGCCGGACCATCCGTGGGCGCGGCGCCGTTCGCCGCTGTCCGGGCGGGAGCTGGCGGCGACCCCGCTGGTGCTGCGCGAACCGGGCTCGGGGACCAGGGAGGTGCTGGAGATGGCGCTGGCGCCGTTCGGGGGCACCACCACACCGCGGCTGGAGCTGGCCTCCTCGACGGCGCTCAAGGCGGCGGCGATGACCGGGGCCGGGCCGGTCTGCCTGAGCGAGCTGGCGGTGGTGGAGGAGCTGGCGACCCGTCGGCTGGTGGCGGTGGGGCTGGCGGAGGAGCTGGACCTGCGACGGCCGCTGCGGGCGGTCTGGCCGGCCGGACAGCGGCCGACCGGCCCGGCCCGGGAGCTGCTGGCGCTGACCCGGCGGACGGCCGGGACCCACCAGGCGAGGATGGCGCAGGCGCGCGCCCTCCCACCGCGGACGGACCGCAAGCCCGCCGGACCGGCCGAACGCCCCGCGTTGCGGACCCGACCCGACCGTTCATCCAAAAGTTGAGCGGAATAGACTCAACTTAGTGCATGCTGTAGACGGCAGACATCACGCACGACGAGGGAGGACCCCCCAGCAGTGGACGCCAGCAAGTTCACCACCAAGACGCAGGACGCCCTGTCCGCCGCGATCCGGCAGGCGGGCGCCGTCGGCAACCCGGACGTCAAGCCGGTGCACATCCTGATCGCCCTGCTGGAACAGCCCGAGGGCATCGCCAGGCCGCTGCTGGAGGCGGTCGGCGCGGACGTGTCCCGGATCGACGCCGAGGCCCGCCGCCAGCTCACCGGACTGCCCAGCGCCTCGGGCGCCACCGTCGCCGCGCCGCAGCTGGCCCGCGACACCCTGGCCGTGCTGACCGAGGCCGGCAAGCGCGCCGACGACCTCGACGACCAGTACGTCTCCACCGAGCACCTGCTGGTCGGCCTGGCCGCCGAGGGCGGGGCGGTCGCCGAGCTGCTGGTGCAGCAGGGCGCCACCCCGAAGGCGCTGCTCGCCGCCTTCAAGGACGTCCGGGGCAGCGGCCGGGTCACCTCGCCGGACCCCGAGGGCACCTACAAGGCGCTGGAGAAGTACGGCACCGACCTCACCCAGGCCGCCCGGGACGGCAAGCTCGACCCGGTGATCGGCCGGGACCAGGAGATCCGCCGGGTGGTCCAGGTGCTCTCCCGCCGGACCAAGAACAACCCGGTGCTGATCGGCGAGCCCGGCGTCGGCAAGACCGCCGTCGTCGAGGGCCTGGCCCAGCGGATCGTGGCCGGCGACGTGCCGGAGTCGCTGCGCGGCAAGCGCCTGGTCGCCCTGGACCTCGGTGCGATGGTGGCCGGTGCCAAGTACCGCGGCGAGTTCGAGGAGCGGCTGAAGGCCGTCCTCAACGACATCAAGCAGAGCGACGGCCAGGTCGTCACCTTCATCGACGAGCTGCACACCATGGTCGGCGCGGGTGCCGGCGGCGACTCCGCGATGGACGCCGGCAACATGCTCAAGCCGATGCTGGCCCGCGGCGAGCTGCGGATGGTCGGCGCCACCACCCTGGACGAGTACCGCGAGCGGATCGAGAAGGACCCGGCCCTGGAGCGCCGCTTCCAGCAGGTGCTGGTCGGCGAGCCCAGCGTCGAGGACTCCATCGCCATCCTGCGCGGCCTCAAGGGCCGCTACGAGGCGCACCACAAGGTGCAGATCGCGGACGCCGCCCTGGTCGCCGCAGCCACCCTCTCCAACCGGTACATCACCTCCCGCTTCCTGCCCGACAAGGCGATCGACCTGGTCGACGAGGCGGCCTCCCGGCTGCGGATGGAGATCGACTCCTCCCCGGTCGAGATCGACGAACTCCAGCGCGCCGTCGACCGGTTGCGGATGGAGGAGCTGGCCCTGGAGAAGGAGTCGGACCCGGCCTCGGTCGACCGGCTGGCCCGGCTGCGCCGCGATCTCGCCGACAAGAACGAGCAGTTGAGCGTGCTCACGGCCCGCTGGGAGCAGGAGAAGAAGAGCCTGAACCGGGTCGGCGAGCTCAAGGAGCGGCTGGACGACCTGCACGGCACCCTCGAACGCGCCCAGCGGGACGGCGACTTCGAGCGCGCGTCCAAGCTGATGTACGCCGAGATCCCGGCCGCCGAGAAGGAGCTCGCCGACGCCCAGGAGCGCGCCGCCGGCGAGGACACCTCCGCCTCGATGGTCAAGGAGGAGGTCGGCCCGGACGACGTGGCCGATGTGGTGGCCTCCTGGACGGGCATCCCGGCCGGCCGGCTGATGGAGGGCGAGAGCGCCAAACTCCTGCGCATGGAGGAGGAGTTGGGCCGCCGCCTGATCGGCCAGTCGGAGGCCGTGCAGGCCGTCTCGGACGCCGTGCGGCGCACCCGCTCGGGCATCGCCGACCCGGACCGCCCGACCGGCTCGTTCCTCTTCCTCGGCCCGACCGGCGTCGGCAAGACCGAGCTCGCCAAGGCGCTGGCCGACTTCCTCTTCGACGACGAGCGGGCGATGGTCCGCATCGACATGAGCGAGTACGGCGAGAAGCACTCGGTCTCCCGGCTGGTCGGCGCCCCGCCCGGGTACGTCGGCTACGAGGAGGGCGGCCAGCTCACCGAGGCGGTCCGCCGCCGCCCGTACAGCGTGGTGCTGCTGGACGAGGTGGAGAAGGCCCACCCCGAGGTCTTCGACGTGCTGCTGCAGGTGCTCGACGACGGCCGGCTCACCGACGGCCAGGGCCGCACCGTGGACTTCCGCAACGCGATCCTGATCCTCACCTCCAACCTGGGCAGTCAGTTCCTGGTGGACCCGACCACCCCGGAGGAGCGGAAGAAGGACCTCGTGCTGGAGTCAGTGCGGGCCGCCTTCAAGCCGGAGTTCCTCAACCGGCTCGACGACATCGTGGTCTTCGACCCGCTGGGCACCGCCGAGCTGACCCGGATCGTCGACCTCCAGATCGCCCGGCTGGGCGACCGGCTGCGCGACCGCCGGCTCACCCTGGAGGTCTCCGCGGCGGCCCGGGACTGGCTGGCGCTCACCGGCTACGACCCCGCCTACGGCGCCCGGCCGCTGCGCCGGCTGGTGCAGTCCGCGATCGGCGACCAGCTGGCCCGGGCGATCCTCGCGGGCCAGGTGCACGACGGCGACACCGTGCTGGTCGAGCGGGACGAGGAGGGCGACCGCCTCACCGTCCGTGCCCGTGGGCCGCTGGAGAAGTAGCCGCCCGTCACGACCGGAACGATCATGGCCCGCCCCCGGAATTCACGGGGGCGGGCCTTGATCCGGCCATGCCCCTCCCGGTGGCTGCCACCCCTGTGAGGCGAGCCCCGGATGAGGCAGGATGGACTCGGAAGGGCGGCCTCTCATTGCCGACCACCATGTGCACTGAGGAAGAGGACCCCATGAGCATCGACCCGTCGTCCATCCCGTCGTTCGGCATGCCCCAGGGCGGCCAGCCCGGAGGCCAGGGCGGGCGTCCGGCCGGCCCGCCGCCGATCATCGTCCCGGACCAGAACCTGGTCGGACAGCTCCTCGACCAGATGCAGCTCAAGCACGGCGTGGACGAGGAGGGCGACCTCACCGCCCCCTGGGAGGGCTTCCGCGTCTACTACATGTTCCGCGGCGAGCAGAAGGAGCTCTTCGCGGTCCGGGCGTTCTACGACCGCCCGTACCCGCTGGAGAAGAAGGGCGAGATCCTCGACCTGATCGACGAGTGGAACCGTGAGACCCTCTGGCCGAAGGTCTACACCCACACCCACGAGGACGGCGTGGTCCGCCTGATCGGCGAGGCCCAGATGATCGTCGGCACCGGCGTCAACCTGGACTACTTCGTCACCACCACCGCCAACTGGACCCAGGCCGCCGTGGGCTTCGAGCAGTGGATCGTCGAGCGCCTCGGCCTGCAGGACGACATCGAGGGCGAGGACGGCGAGGGCAAGCCGTCCGACGGCACCGACCGGAACTGACCCCCGGGGAGTCTCCGACTCCCCCGTACGGCCCGCCACCGGCATCCCGGTGGCGGGCCGCGCTCGTTCCCGCACGCCCGCCGCGGTCACCAGCGGCGGCGCCGCCGGCGGTACCGGTGGAGCAGCAGGCACAGGCCGGCGAGGACGAGGGCCGCGAGCCCGGCGGTCACGGGGGTCGGGAGGTCCCCCGACCCGGCGGCCGAGGCCTCGACGGCTCCGGCACCGTCCGGCTCCGCCGGGAAGGTGACGGTGACCCGGGTGGTGTGCTCGGCCGTTCCGCCGCGCAGCGTGAGCTCCGCGGTCCACGGCCCGTCCGGCAGCCCCTTGTCCAGCTGGACGACCGCCTCCCCGACGTCACCCGGAGCGAGCGTGGTGCCCGTCCTGACCGGGAAGGGCCCGGCACGCAGTCCGCCCGGACCGTTGACCAGGGAGAGCGTCCCGCCGATGTCCAGCGCGCGGCCCCCCGTGTTGCGGACCCGGGCGTGGACCTCCCCCCGCCCGTCGCGGGCCTTGGCGGGACGGAGCCGCTCGATCGCGAAGTCCACGGGCGGCTCACCACCGGGACCGACGTCGACGTACATGCGGACCCCGACCCGGCCCAGGATCGTCAGGTTCTGCGAGCGGTCCGGGGGGTCGGCCGTCTGGGCCCAGATGACGCCGTACCGCTCCCCCGCGGCGGCCTCCTTGGGCACCCGGACGGTGGCCTGCACCCGCGCCGTCCCGGAGGGCTCCAGCTGGAGCTCCGTCCTCTCCAGCGACGTCCAGCCGGTCAGCTCGTTGGGGGTGCGGTCCGGCGCGAAGGCGAACTGCCCCTTCGCGACGGCGGCCGCCCCGGCGTAGAGGCTGACGCGCATCGGCGCCGAGGACTCGTTGGAGACCTCCACCCGCCGCTCGATGGTCGATCCCGGGGCGACGTGGTCGACGATGTACGCCTGCGCCCTGGGATCGTCACGGCGGTCCTCCGGAGCGTCGAGCAGTCTGATGCCGATGGTCCTCGCGGCGGCCTTCCCGGCGGCACCCGGCCGCGGGGAGGGCGTCCCGGGTGTGCCGTCCGCCGTCGCCGGCAGCACCGCGACCGCCTGGACGACGGCCAGCACCGACAGCAGGACCCAGTACCGGCGCGCACCCCTCGTCCGGTCAGGCAACGGACTGGGTCAGCGTTCCGGTGTAGAGCCCGCCGACGGCACTGGCGGGCACGCTGACGGTGACCGTCGGGTCCCAGGTCGCCGTGTTGTCGCCGATGCCGGCCGACCCGGTGACCACCGTCTGCGGGGAGTTGGTCAGCGTCACGCTGGTCGTGGTGACGGTGATGACGCCGGTCGTCGTCACCGTCCCGGCCGTGTAGGTCGCGTCGGTGGCGGGAATCGTGGACGGGCCGTTGGCGAAGTCCGTCTCCGATGCCGTGACCGTCCAGGAGGCCGAGAGCAGGGCCCGGTTGTCGACGACGGTCACCGGACCGATCGGCGCGCTGATCTGGGTGCCGGGCGCTCCCGAACCGAGGGCGGCGCTGACCGGCACCGACATCGTCAGCGCGCCGGAGGTGACGACGAAGGTGAGCGTGGTGCTGGGGTCGGAGGCCGCGACGGCCAGGCCCGGCTGGACCACCACGAGGGCGGCGGCCGCGGCCGCGACGGAAAGTGTTCGTAAACGCACAGTGACTCCCGGAGACAGCCGCCCAACGGCGGACCAGCAGGTTGACGTGATGTCAGGCAAACCGGCGCGGACCGTTCCCGCAAGGCGGGGGCCGCCGCGCTGCGCCGGAGGAATGCCGCGTTTCAGCCGGAAAGCCCGCCGGCCGGACCGGACCGGCGGCCCGAGAGCTTGTCCGCGCCCCGCAGCCGTCGGAGGATTGGCCCGACCACAATCTGTGAGGAGCCGTGATGGGTGCGAGGCCGCTGTTGAACCGCCGGCTGGCGGGCATGGGAACGACGATCTTCGCGGAGATGTCCGCCCTGGCCACGGCCACCGGCTCGATCAACCTCGGCCAGGGGTTCCCGGACACCGACGGCCCCGAGGAGGTCCGCGAGGCCGCCGTCCGGGCCCTGCGCGAGGGGCGCGGCAACCAGTACCCGCCCGGCCCCGGCGTCCCCGAGCTGCGGCAGGCGATCGCCGGGCACCAGCTGCGCCGCTACGGCCTCGGGTACGACCCGGACACCGAGGTGCTGGTCACCGCCGGCGCCACCGAGGCCATCGCCGCCGCCCTGCTCGCGCTGCTGGAGCCGGGCGACGAGGTGATCGCGTTCGAGCCCTTCTACGACTCCTACGCCGCCTGCATCGCCATGGCGGGCGCCGTCCGCGTGCCGCTCACCCTGCGCACGCCCGCCTTCCGCCCGGACCTCGACGAGCTGCGCGCCCTGGTCACCCCGCGCACCCGGCTGCTGCTGCTCAACTCCCCGCACAACCCGACCGGCCTCGTCCTCACCCCCGACGAGCTCACCGCCATCGCCGAACTCGCCGTCGAGCACGATCTGCTGGTGGTCACCGACGAGGTCTACGAGCACCTGGTGTTCACCGGCGCCCACCACCCGGTCGCCGCCCTGCCCGGCATGCGCGAGCGCACCGTCTCCATCTCCTCGGCCGGCAAGACCTTCTCCTTCACCGGCTGGAAGGTCGGCTGGGTGACCGGCACCCCCGAGCTGGTCGCCGCCGTCCGCACCGCCAAGCAGTACCTCACCTACGTCAGCGCCGGCCCCTTCCAGTACGCCGTCGCCGAGGCCCTGAACCTGCCCGACGGCTACTTCGAGGACCTGCGCGCCGATCTGCGGCACAAGCGCGACCTGCTCGCCGCGGGTCTCACCGCCGCCGGTTTCCGGGTCTTCCGGCCCGAGGGCACCTACTTCATCACCACCGACATCACCCCGCTGGGCGAGAAGGACGGCATCGCCTTCTGCCGCACCCTCCCCGAGCGCTGCGGCGTCGTCGCCATCCCCAACGCCGTCTTCTACGACGACGTCGAGGCCGGACGCCCCCTGGTCCGCTTCACCTTCTGCAAGCAGACCGCCGTCCTGGAGGAGGCGGTCGACCGGCTCTCCCGACTGTCCCGCCCCTGACCCATCGGCGGAACCTCTCGCACGTCCTGACGATTCGTCAATTCGCGCGATGGACAGCGGCTTTGCAGCCTCCCGGGCAATTCGTGCCGCCCCCGGGACACGGCGTGCCCCGGGACGGGGAGGGTGGGGGCGTGCAGGACGCGCGGGCGGCGTGTGGACGGCGCACACGGCGCGTGGGCCGGGGTGAGGGGCGCGCGCTGTGCATAGTCGCACACCGGGTCGATCAGAGCAGGGAAGCAGATGTGCTCGAAACGGTGAATGCTTGACAAAGTTGGGTAAATCACCGACGGACCCGGCGTATTCGTGCTTCTCTGCTGCTGAATCTCCAGCCGGAATCCTTCCTTCCACGGTCGGCCGCGCCCTGGACCGCACAGCGCCGAACAGCCTCGCCCTTGCCTAGGCCTACTCGCTGCTGCTCGGCGGGCACGCACGGAGCTGAAACGCGGAGCCGAACATGCTCACCACTTTGCAGACCTCCTACACGGACACCCGCGCGGGTGACCTGGCCTGGTGCCTGGGCGGCGACCCGCTGCCCGCCCTCGCGGTCCGCGACCTGAGACTCGACGTCCCCGGCCACCCCGGCCCGCCCGGCACCCTCCAGCTGCGCCTGCTGGGCGCCTCCCACCAGGTGGTGATCGCCGCCGGGCCGGGCCACTGCCTGGAGACCGTCGCCTGCCTGCCCGGCCGCCGCACGCCGCTGCCCGCCCGGGTGGCCAAACAGGTGGACGGCTGGGAGTACGAGTTCGCCGCCCGGATCGAGGCGCTGCCGCCGCACGACTTCGCGGCCCGCGCACAGGAGTTGCTGGCCCTGGTCGAGGGGCATCCGCGCGGCCTGGCCGGCGTCTTCCCCGGCGACCCCAGCGCCTTCACCGCGCTGGTCGCCCAGGGCGGCGCGGACCGGCTGCTCTGGCGCACCTGGCACGCCTATCCACAGGAGGGGCAGCTGGTCTGCACCCGCTCCTCGCTGGTGGTGTCCCGGTGACCGAGGCCGACGAGCCGTCCATAACCCGGCCCACCGGCCTGGCATTCGCACGCAGGAACGATTCGTCAACCTGTCGTACCGCGCTGTCCGTCGAATGGGCGCAGCCGTCCGTCCCGCACGTCGCCTAGCGTTTGTTCGTGATCAATCATCCGGCCGGTCCGCCGCCCGCACAGCCGAGCCTCGACCTCGACGACGGCAGTCCGCCCCGGCCCGGGCGGAGCCTGACCCCGCTGCCCGCCCGCCGCCGCTCCCGGCTGCGCGCCCGCCCCGAGCTGGCCCGGCTGGTGGTCCTGCTGGCCGCGTTCGTCTGCGCGGCCTGCGGGCTCGTCTACGAGCTCGAACTCGTCGCCCTCGGCGACTATCTGCTCGGGGACTCGGTCACCCAAACCTCGGTCGTGCTCTCCGTCATGGTGTTCGCGATGGGCCTCGGCTCACTGCTCGCCAAACGGTTCACCTGCCGGCCGGCCACCGCCTTCGCCCTGGTCGAGTGCGCGCTCGCGCTCACCGGTGGCCTCTCCGTCCTGGCGATCTACTCCTGCTGGGCCTGGATCGGCCACCACCAGGCCGTGATGGTCGGGCTGACCTGCCTCATCGGCGTCCTCATCGGCGCCGAGATCCCGCTGCTGATGACCCTCATCCAGCGGATCCGCCGGGAGGACGCCGGCCACGCCGCGGCCGACCTGTTCGCCGCGGACTACGTCGGCGCGCTGATCGGCGGACTCGCCTTCCCGTTCCTCATCCTGCCGCTGCTCGGCCCCGGCAGCGGCGCGCTGCTCACCGGCGCGGTCAACGCCGTTGCCGGGGCCGCGGTGGTGCTCTGGCTCTTCCGCGAGGAACCGGCACCCCGGGTGCGGCGGCTGCTCTGGGGCGGCTGCGGGCTCGTCCTCGCACTGCTCGCCGCGGCCGCCGCCTGGTCCGGCGCGGTCGAACGCGCCGCCCGGCAGGCCCTGTACGGCGGGCAGGTCCGCGCCGTCAGCCAGGGCCGGTACCAGGAGATCGTGCTCACCGGCCCCGCCGAGGGACCGCTGCGGCTCTACCTCGACGGCCGGCTCGCGGTCTGCGGGCCCGACGAGTACCGGGGCAGCGAGGGCCTCGTCCACCCGGCGATGGCCGCCGGGCCGGACGCCCGGGTGCTGCTGCTCGGCGGCGGCGACGGGCTGGCCCTGCGGGAGGTGCTGCGGCACCGCGGGGTGCGCTCCGTGCTGCTGGTCGACCGCGACCCGGCGCTCCCCCGGCTCGCCCGCACCGACCCCGGCCTCGCCGCGCTCTCCGGCCGCTCGCTGGACGACCCCCGGGTCCGCATCGTCCAGGCGGACCCACTGGAGTGGCTGCGCACCGTCCGCCCCGCCCCCGGCGAGTCCTTCGACGTCGTCCTCGCCGACCTGCCGGCGCCCGCCGACGGCGGGCCGGTGACGTTCCACTCCCAGGAGTTCTACGGCCTCGCCACCCGGCTGCTCGCCCCCGGCGGGCGGCTCGCCGTCCGCGCCGGCGACGAGCAGCACGGGCGGCAGGGCCTGTGGCAGGCGGAGTCGGGACTGCGGGCCGCCGGGCTGCGGACCGTGCCGTACGCGGTCGCCGGCAGCGCGACCGCCGGCTGCCGTCCGGGGCCGGAGGGCAGCCAGAGCTTCCTGCTCGCCGCGGCCGCCCAACCGCCGCTCACCCTCTCCCCCGACGCCCCGCCGCCCCGCGCCCTCACCGCGGACGACCTGCGCGCCTCCGCCGCCCGCCTCACCGCCCTCCGCCCCCTCCACCCACCCGCCGCCCTCACCCTCCTCGGCCCGCACTGACCCGGGCGGGAGCGGGCCCGCCGGGAGAGCCGGCGAGGCCGGACGAGTACGCCGCGCCCTGGCCGGGGGCGGCGGGCAACCGGAGGGACGCCCCGGGTGACCCACCGGTCCGGGGACAGCCCGGGGCCGCGGGGCCGGGGGACCGCACACGGTGGCCCCCCGACCGACAGCAGGCCGACACGCCAAGCGCAGCACGGGCGAGTGCGCCCGGGGCCGCCGGGGCCGTCCGCGCCGTGCGGCGGCGGCACGTCGGCCGGGGCGGGTCGGCCGGGGTTCGGGGGTGGGAACGACCCGCCCGGGGTTGGGGTGCGGCGGAGGCAGGTAGGGGACAGGGCGGGGCCGGAAGGGGGTTCGGTCGGTAGGCTCCGTGACATGGAGCATGAGGTTGTCGTCCCGATCCCGGCCGGGCAGGTCCGGCAGGCCCTGCAGGATCCGGCGCTGCTGGCGCGTTCCGTGCCGGGGCTGAGCACCGAACCGGCTGCCGTCGGCAGTGGCGGGGCGGAGGAGATCAGCGGGCGGTTGAAGCTGCGGATCGGTGCCTCCACCATCACCTACAAGGGCGTGCTGTCGCTGATCGAGGGCCGCGAGGGCGTGCTGACCGCGTTCGCCGAGGGGCAGGAGGCGCGCGGCAGCGGCGAGGCCACCGCGACCGTCCGGATCAGCGTCACCGAGGGCGCCGGGGAGGGGACCGCGGTGGTCCGCTTCACCGGTGACCTGAGCGCCACCGGGCGGCTCACCGAGTTCGACGGGGAGACGCTCGCCGCGGCCGGCCGCCGGTTGCTGGACCGTTTCACCGCCGCCCTGACCTCCCTGGACGACGAGGCCGACGCCGAGATCGACGCCGAGGCCGACACCGACACCCAGGGCGACACCGACGGCGAGGGCGACCAGGACGCCACCGCGGCGGAGCAGGACACCGCCGCGGAGGCCACCGTGGTGTTCCTGGAGGACCGCCAGGAGGACCGCGAGGACGAGCCCGGCGACGACCTCGACGACGACCTCTCCGACCTCATCGCCTTCTCCGACGCCGACGCCGAGCGCTTCGGCCTCCCGCTCGGGAACGCCGGCGAGGACGCCGACGACGTCGACGAGCCCGCCGCGGCCGCCGGAGCCGAGGAGCCCGCCGCCGCGGCCGAGGACGAGGTGTCCGCCGAGCTCCCCGCCGAGCTGCCGTTCGGCTACGAGCAGGAGCCGGTGCTCGGCGGCCCGGTGCGGCGCAGCATCGTCGGCCGCTCCGCCGAGGAGGTCGACCACGCCCCGCCGCGCGGCCCGTACGCGCCGGCCCTGCCGGCCCGCAGCGCCCGGGCCCGGGCGGCCACCCGCTGGGGCGGGGACGCCGGCGGCATCGTGGTGCCGGGAACCGGCGGCCGCAGCGCGGTGCCGTGGGTGATCGCCGGCGGCGGGGTGGCCCTGCTCGGCGGCGCGGTGGTGCTGGTCAGGGCCCTGCGGCGGCGCTAGCGTCCCGTTCACCCCCTAGACTGGACGCTCATGAGCAACGACCGCGACGCCCTGCTGGCACAGATCAAGGACAAGGCCGTCGTCCACGGCAAGGTCACCCTCTCCTCCGGCAAGGAGGCCGACTACTACGTCGACCTGCGCCGGATCACGCTGGACGGCCAGGCCGCTCCGCTGGTCGGCCGGGTGATGCTGGACGCCACCGCCCACCTGGAGTACGACGCCGTCGGCGGGCTGACCCTGGGCGCCGACCCGGTCGCCGCCGCGATGCTGCACGCCGCCGCCGCGCGCGACCGTGAGCTGGACGCGTTCGTGGTCCGCAAGGCCGGCAAGGCGCACGGTCTGCAGCGCCGGATCGAGGGCCCGGAGGTCAAGGGCCGCCGGGTGCTGGCCGTCGAGGACACCTCCACCACCGGCGGCTCGGTGCTGACCGCCGTCGAGGCGCTGCGCGAGGCGGGCGCCGAGGTGGTCGGCGTCGCGGTGATCGTCGAGCGTGGCGGCGCCGCCGCGGTCGAGGCCCAGGGCCTGCCGTACGTCACCGCGTACACCCTGGAGGACCTGGGCCTCTGAGCCCGCCGCTCCTCCCCCGCACGGCGAACGGCCGGGGCCGGTGTGTTTCACGTGGAACACACCGGCCCCGGCCGTTGTGCGGAACGGGGACGGGCTCAGTCGCGCCGGTGCCGGCCGCCACCGGCCTGGACGGCCTCGCCGCCCTCGGCGGCCTGCGCGCCACCGGCCTTCTTCTTCTTGCGCTCGCGCAGCACCTCGAAGATCATCGGCGAGATCGAGAGCAGCACGATCAGCAGCACCGCCGGGATCAGGTACTTGTCGATCACCGGGGCGAGCGCGTCACCGAAGAAGTAGCCGATCAGCAGCATCGACTCGGTCCACAGCACGCCGCCGACCACGTTCCAGAGGAAGAAGGTCCTGGCCGGCATGTCCAGGGTGCCCGCGACCGGGTTGAGGAAGGTCCGGACGATCGGCATGAAGCGGGCGAGCACGACGGCCTTGCCGGGGCCGAACCGGTTGAAGTACTCCTCGGCCTTCAGCACGTACTCGCGCTTGAAGATCTTCGATTCCGGCTTGTCGAACATCCTCGGTCCGACCTTCACGCCGATCTGGTGCCCGAGCTGGGCACCGGCGACGGCCGCGACCGGGGCTCCGATCAACAGGGTCGCGAGCGGCAGCCGCGCACCGTCGCCGAGCACCGACGAGGCGGCGCTGGAGGAGGCCACGCCGGCGATGATGAGCAGCGAGTCACCCGGGAAGAAGAACCCGACCAGGAGGCCGGTCTCCGCGAAGATGATCGCGATCAGCCCGATGGCACCGAGGGACGAGATCAGTGATTTGGCGTCGAGCAGATTGACGGCCAGCTGGTTGTAGTCCACACGGCGCAGGATAGCGGTCCCGTCTTTTCCGGGGCTTCGCCCCCGGGGTCGAGCGCGCGCTCATCCTTTCGTCGCACCTCTTCTCCGACCCCCCGGGGAGCGCGGCGGGCCCGCCGTCCCGACAGGCGGGCCGCATGGTGGAGCCGGTGGGCATTCTGGGAAGATGGCACCGGCGTCCGGCCCGCAGTGGCGAACACCCTCATCGCCGCACCGCGGCCGCTGCCTCGAACCTTGGTACCGGTCCGCCGCACCGCAGAGCCGCGCACCGGCCCCGGTACCCCGGAGTCGTCACCAGGCGTACACAGCGTCGGACAGCACCGTCCGTGCGCCGCACACCCGACAGGAGCGGATTCGCATGCCCATCGCAACTCCCGAGGTCTACAATGAGATGCTGGACCGGGCCAAGGCGGGCAAGTTCGCCTACCCGGCGATCAACGTGACCTCGTCGCAGACCCTGCACGCCGCGCTCCGCGGCTTCGCCGAGGCCGAGAGTGACGGCATCATCCAGATCTCGACCGGCGGCGCGGAGTTCCTGGGCGGCCAGCACAACAAGGACATGGTGACCGGCGCCGTCGCGCTCGCCGAGTTCGCGCACATCGTCGCCGCCAAGTACGACGTCACCGTCGCGCTGCACACCGACCACTGCCCGAAGGACAAGCTGGACGGCTACGTCCGCCCGCTGCTGGCGGTCTCCGCCGAGCGCGTGGCCAAGGGCCAGAACCCGCTCTTCCAGTCGCACATGTGGGACGGCTCCGCCGAGACCCTGAGCGACAACCTGGCGATCGCCCAGGAGCTGCTCGCCCAGGCCGCCGCCGCCAAGATCATCCTTGAGGTCGAGATCACCCCGACCGGCGGCGAGGAGGACGGTGTCACGCACGAGATCAACGACGAGCTGTACACCACCGTCAACGACGCCGTCCGCACCGCCGAGGCGCTGGGCCTGGGCGAGAAGGGCCGCTACCTGCTGGCCGCCTCCTTCGGCAACGTGCACGGCGTCTACAAGCCGGGCAACGTCGTGCTGAAGCCGGAGCTGCTGCGCGAGCTGCAGGACGCGATCGGCAAGCAGTACGGCAAGACCGACCCGTTCGACTTCGTCTTCCACGGCGGCTCCGGCTCCAGCGCCGAGGAGATCGCCACCGCGCTGGAGAACGGCGTCGTGAAGATGAACCTGGACACCGACACCCAGTACGCCTTCACCCGCCCGGTGGCCGGCCACATGTTCGCCAACTACGACGGCGTGCTGAAGGTCGACGGCGAGGTCGGCAAGAAGAACACCTACGAC
The DNA here is from genome assembly GCF_042887135.1 of Kitasatospora sp. NPDC057965. Taxonomy (NCBI): domain Bacteria; kingdom Bacillati; phylum Actinomycetota; class Actinomycetes; order Kitasatosporales; family Streptomycetaceae; genus Kitasatospora; species Kitasatospora sp. NPDC057965. Next base: position 352,139 of record NZ_JBHVPZ010000004.1, on the reverse strand, counting down.
CCGCGCACCTGGGGCAAGCTGGCCGAGGCCGGCATGGCCGCCCGCGTGGTCGAGGCCGCCCAGCAGCTGCGCTCGGCCGGCAACCGCCTGAAGTGAGGCCCGCACCTCGAACGAGGTGAACGAGGTCCTGCGTCCGTGCCCCCCGGTGGTTCACTGGGGGGCATGACCATTCACGAGAACCTCCTCGGGGGTCCGCCCCCGACGCACCTGCCCGCCGAGCCCGCTCCGCTGGAGCTGCTGGCCGGCGGCGCCTCCCCGGCCGAGGTCGCGGCGAAGTTCCCGACCTCCTCGTTGGCCTGGGCCCAGCTCGCCGACGACGCCTACACGGCCGGCCGGGTCGTGGAGTCCTACGCCTACGCCCGCACCGGCTACCACCGCGGGCTGGACGCGCTGCGGCGCAGCGGCTGGAAGGGCCACGGCCCGGTGCCGTGGGAGCACGAGCCGAACCGCGGCTTCCTGCGGGCGCTGCACGCGCTCGGCCGGGCCGCGGCCGCGATCGAGGAGAAGGAGGAGGCGGAGCGCTGCCTGCAGTTCCTGCGGGACAGCTCGCCGACCGCCGCCGCCACGCTGGGCTGACCCCCGGCCCCGGTGGCCGGACCGCCGCCGACGCCGTCCCCTGGTGCCCCGACGGGCAGCCGGGGGCGGCGTCGGCCGTTCCGCGCGTGCCCCGGGGTCCGTGGACAGCCACCGCTCCGCCGTGCCAGGGTGAACCCGCGAGGGGGCGCGCACATCAGTTCGAGGGTTCGCGACCCCACCGGTCGACAGAGAGCCCCCAGCGTGCCCGCACCCAGACCCGCCCGCCGGCCCCGTACCGCGACGGCCTCCCCGCGCCGTCGGCGCCCGCCGCGCCGCCGGCTCGGACCCGGCATGCTCACCGCCCTGGTCACCGCGGTGGTGATCCTCGGCGGCACGCTCTTCGTCCTGAACCACCCGGACGCGCTGCCGGACGCCGGCCGGACCGCTCCGGCCCGGATCGCCCCGCCCGAGGGCGCCCCGGCGCCGGCCACCGCCGCCCCGCCGCCGTCCGGGACCCCGACGGCCCCGGCCGCCACGACTCCCGCGCCGACGTCCCCCGGCCCCTCCCCCACCCCGCAGCCGAGCGGCTCGGAGGGCGCCCCCGCCCAGGGCACCGGTACCTTCACCCTCGCCCGCGGCTCCGCCGACCCGGTCGGCCACGGCCGGATCCGCCGCTACCGGGTCGAGGTCGAGAACGGCATCGGCATCGACGCCGCCGCCTCCGCCACCCAGATCCAGGGCATCCTGGCCGACCGGCGCGGCTGGACCAACGACCGGAGGAACGGCTTCCAGCTGGTCGCCGACGGCGACTACGACTTCACCGTGAAGATCGCCTCCCCCGCCACCGTCGACCGGATCTGCGGCGCCGCCGGGCTCGACACCCGCGGTGAGGTGAACTGCAACGTCGGCGACCAGGTGCTGGTCAACGTCAAGCGCTGGACCACCGGCTCACCCCAGTTCGACGGCCCGATCGACGAGTACCGGGCGCTGGTGGTCAACCACGAGGTCGGCCACCGGATCGGCCACGGCCACGAGTCCTGCCCCGGCCCCGGCAAGCCCGCACCGGCGATGATGCAGCAGATCTACGGGCTCAAGGGCTGCAAGCCCAACGCCTGGCCGTACGGCACCGACGGCCACTACCTGGGCGGACCGTCGGTGCCCTGAACCGGCTTGCCCGGGCGTCCTGGCTCAGCCGAGCAGCGGCAGGTGGGCCCGCAGGTCGCTGCGCTCGCCGCTCGCGGACAGCGCAGCGCCCTCGGCGGCGTCCGCCCAGCCGGTGCGGCCGGTGGCCAGCCGGATCCAGGTCAGCGGGTCGGTCTCGACCACGTTCGGCGGGGTGCCCCGGGTGTGCCGCGGCCCCTCGACGGCCTGCACCACCGCGTACGGCGGCACCCGCAGCTCGACCGCGCCGCCGGGCACCCGCTCGGCGAAGGCGTCGGCGAGCATCCGGGTGACGGCAGCCACCGCCTGCCGGTCGTGCGGGAAGGGCTCGGGGCCGAGCGCCTCGGCCAGGTCGTCGGCGTGCACCACCGTCTCGACCAGCCGGGTCACCAGGAACTCGGTGAGCGGCATCGAGCCGAGCCGGATCTCGAACCGCCGGGCCGGATCGGCCGTCTCGGGCCGCCGCAGGGCGGCCAGCAGCGCCTCCACGGCCCGGTCGAAGGCCGCCGCCACCGAGGCCGGGTCACCGGCGAACTCCTCCGCCGTCCGCGCCCTGGCCTGCTCGTCGAGCAGCGGGGCGAGCGCGCCGAGCCGGGCGGTCCACTGCGGCAGGTCCAGCGGCGGCCGGCCCTCCAGCGGATCGTCGAGGTGCGCGGGCAGCCAGGCGATCTGGACGGCGAGGTGCGCCAGCAGCTCGCGCACCCGCCACTCCCCCAGCCGGGTCGGGCGGTCCAGCTCGGCGGCGGTCAGCAGGTGGACGGCGGCGCGCAGGGCCTCGCTCTGCGCCGACAGCGCGGCCCGCACCTTGGCGGGCTGGTAGGTACGGGACTTGGCAGGCATGGCCCCCAACATACGCCCGGGGGCGTGCTCGAACACTCAGCCCAGCAGGGCCTCGATGACGCCGGTGTGGGCGTCCTTCAGCTCCGCCAGCGAGACGGTGAACTGGTCCTGGACGTCCAGGGCGTCGCCGTCGACCACACCGATCCGGGTGGCCGGCAGGCCCCGCGCGGTGCACATGTCGTTGAACCGGAGCTCCTCGCTGCGCGGCACCGCCACCACGGCGCGGCCGGCCGACTCGGAGAACAGGAACACGAACGGGTCGATGCCCTCGGGCACGACGATCCGCGCGCCGCGGCCGCCCTTGAGGCAGCTCTCCACCAGGGCCTGACCCAGGCCGCCGTCGGACAGGTCGTGCGCGGCGTCGATCATGCCGTCGCGCGAACCGGAGATCAGGATCTCGCCGAGCAGCCGCTCGCGCTCCAGGTCGACCTTGGGCGGCAGGCCGCCCAGGTGCTCGTGGACCGCCTGCGACCAGGCCGAGCCACCCAGCTCGTCCGCGGTGTCGCCGAGCAGGTAGAGCAGCTGCCCCTCCTCGGCGAAGGCCACCGGGGTGCGGCGGGTGACGTCGTCGATGACGCCGAGCACCGCGACCACCGGGGTCGGGTGGATGGCGACCTCGCCGGTCTGGTTGTACAGCGAGACGTTGCCGCCGGTCACCGGGGTGCCGAGGGTCAGGCAGGCGTCGGCCAGACCGCGGGTGGCCTCGGCGAACTGCCACATCACGTCCGGGTCCTCGGGGGAGCCGAAGTTGAGGCAGTCGGAGACCGCGAGCGGCTTGGCACCGCCGGCCGCGACGTTGCGGTACGCCTCGGCGAGGGCCAGCTGGGCACCGGTGTACGGGTCCAGCTTGGTGAAGCGGCCGTTGCCGTCGGTGGCGACCGAGACGCCGAGGTTGGTCTCGTCGTCGATCCGGATCATGCCCGAGTCCTCGCCGTGCGAGAGCACGGTGTTGCCGAGCACGTAGCGGTCGTACTGGTCGGTGATCCAGGACTTGGAGGCCTGGTTCGGGTGCGAGGCGACCTTCAGCAGGTCGGCCTTGAGGCCCTCACCGGTGGTCGGGCGGGCCAGCCGCTCCGCGGTCGGGGCGTCGGCCTGCAGCGCGTCCTGCCAGCTCGGGCGGGCGTACGGACGCTGGTAGGTCGGGCCCTCGTGGGCGACGGTGCGCGGCGGCACGTCCACCACGAGCTCGCCCTGCCAGAAGATCTCCAGCCGCTCGCCGTCGGTGACCTCACCGATGACGTTCGCGATGACGTCCCACTTCTCGCAGATCTCCAGGAAGCGGGCGACCTTCTCGGGCTCGACGATGGCGCACATGCGCTCCTGCGACTCGCTCATGAGGATCTCCTCCGGCGAGAGCGTGTGGTCGCGCAGGTGCACGGTGTCGAGGTCGATCCGCATGCCGCCGGAGCCGGCCGAGGCCAGCTCGGAGGTGGCGCAGGACAGACCGGCGCCGCCGAGGTCCTGGATGCCCTTGACGAGCTTCTCGCGGAAGATCTCCAGGGTGCACTCGATGAGGAGCTTCTCCTGGAACGGGTCGCCGACCTGGACCGCCGGGCGCTTGGCCGGCTTGCTGTCGTCGAAGGTCTCGGAGGCGAGCACCGAGACGCCGCCGATGCCGTCGCCGCCGGTGCGGGCCCCGTACAGGATGACCTTGTTGCCGGCGCCCGAGGCCTGCGCGAGGTGGATGTCCTCGTGCTTCATGACGCCCACGCACAGCGCGTTGACCAGCGGGTTGCCCTGGTAGCAGGAGTCGAAGACGACCTCGCCGCCGATGTTCGGCAGGCCCAGGCAGTTGCCGTAGCCGCCGATGCCCGCGACGATCCCGGGCAGCACGCGCCGGGTGTCCGGGTGGTCGGCCGCGCCGAACCGCAGCGGGTCCATCACGGCGACCGGACGGGCGCCCATCGCCAGGATGTCGCGGACGATGCCGCCGATGCCGGTGGCCGCGCCCTGGTAGGGCTCGATGTACGACGGGTGGTTGTGCGACTCGACCTTGAAGGTGACCGCGTAGCCCTGGCCGACGTCGACCACACCGGCGTTCTCGCCGATGCCGACGAGCATCGCGTCCGTCTCGGGCTTCTTCTCGCCGAACTGCTTCAGGTGGGTCTTGGAGCTCTTGTACGAACAGTGCTCGGACCACATGACCGAGTACATCGCGAGTTCCGCGCCGGTCGGGCGGCGGCCGAGAATCTCCCGGATGCGCGCGTACTCGTCCTCCTTGAGGCCGAGCTCGGCCCACGGCTGGGCGGCGTCCGGGGTCTGCTCGGCGTTCTTGACGGTGTCGAGGCTCATCAGGCGTTCACCAGCTGCTTCAGGACGGAAGTGAAGAAGCCCAGGCCCTCGGTGGTGGGACCGGTGAGCGGCTCCACGGCGTGCTCGGGGTGCGGCATCAGGCCGACGACATTGCCGGCCGCGTTGGTGATGCCGGCGATGTCGCGGTACGAACCGTTGGGGTTGACGTCGAGGTAGCGGGCGACCACCCGGCCCTCGGCCTCCAGCTCGTCCAGGACGTGCTGGTCGGCGACGAAGCGGCCCTCGCCGTTCTTCAGCGGCACGACGATTTCCTGGCCGACCGCGTAATCGCGGGTCCAGGCGGTGCCGTTGTTCTCGATCCGCAGCTTCTGGTCGCGGCAGATGAAGTGCAGCGAGTCGTTGCGGGTGAGCGCGCCGGGCAGCAGGTGCGATTCGCACAGCACCTGGAAGCCGTTGCAGATACCGAGAACCGGCATTCCCGCCCTGGCCTGCTCGATGATGGTGTCCATCACCGGCGAGAAGCGGGAGATCGCACCGCAGCGCAGATAGTCGCCGTAACTGAATCCGCCCGGCAGGACGACCGCGTCGACCTGGTGGAGATCCTTGTCACGGTGCCAGAGGGCGACCGGCTCGGCGCCGGCGAGGCGGACCGCGCGCTGGGCGTCGCGGTCGTCGAGGGAGCCGGGGAAAGTGACGACGCCGACGCGGGTGGTCACTTGCCCTCCTCCTCGACGCGGACCGTGAAGTCCTCGATCACGGTGTTGGCGAGAAAGGTCTCGGCGGCTTCGCGGATACGGGCGAGCGCGGCGTCGTCGACCGGGCCCTCCAGCTCCAGCTCGAAACGCTTGCCCTGGCGGACGTCGGCGATCCCGGTGAATCCGAGACGGGGCAGTGCGCGCTGCACCGCCTGTCCCTGGGGGTCGAGGATCTCCGGCTTGAGCATGACGTCGACTACGACGCGTGCCACTGGCACTCCCGGTGGTGTCTTCGTGAGGCGGGGGAACTCCAGACTACAAGGGGTTTCGGGCGGGATTGCTGGCCGGGCGTAGCGACGCGCGTAGACTCACGCCCCTTACGCGGCAAGGCCTCCATCGGCCCGGGGCCCCCCGCCGCACGCCCCTTTTCGGCGGATTCCGCGGCCGCCGCGGGAACGGCCGAAGAGCACCCGAATACCGGCACTCCGGACAGATCGGCCAGCCGAGTGCGCCCGGTATCCGGCACCCCGGCGAAGACACGTGAATATCCGGAAAAGAAAGCCGGACTCTTCGATTTCTCCCCGCTTCGGGTGCAGAATAGGGCCACCTGCCGCGGTGAGTGCTGCGTATCCGGCACGGCCATCCGGCCTGCCCGTATGCACTTGCGCGAGTGGTGCACATCAGGCCCGGGAGCGCACCCGCGCCCTTGTCGGCCGAATTGCCCGAGAGGATTGACACCCATGGCTCAGCGTGTAGTTGTCACGCTCTCCGACGACCTGGACGGCGGCGCCGCCGCGGAAACCGTCCACTTCGGCGTGGACGGGAAGTCGTACGAGATCGATTTGTCCGTGGACAACGCGGAAAAGCTGCGGGAGGCCCTCGCCCCGTTCGTCGCCGCCGGCCGCCGCCAGAGCCGTACCGGGAAGTCCTTCCGCCGTACCGCCCTCACCCCGGACCCGGCCGCCGTACGCGCCTGGGCCCAGTCCCGCGGCATGGAGCTGCCGGCCCGCGGCCGCATCCCGAAGCACGTGTACGAGGCGTTCGCCGAGGCGAACTGAACTCCCGCGGTCACCGGTCGTCCCGTCCGCCCGCGGAGGGCGGGACGACCACCCCTCCGGATGCTGTAGAGTATTCCTCGTCGCCGCAACGGAGAGATCCGAAGAGGCGGCAGGTGCCCCGCAAGGCACCGCGCGGACGTGGCTCAGTTGGTAGAGCATCACCTTGCCAAGGTGAGGGTCGCGAGTTCGAATCTCGTCGTCCGCTCGCAGTGCGCGAGCACAGCACAATTACATAGTTCCATCCTGCGGACGTGGCTCAGTTGGTAGAGCATCACCTTGCCAAGGTGAGGGTCGCGAGTTCGAATCTCGTCGTCCGCTCCAGTACGAAGGGCCCTCTCGATCGAGAGGGCCCTTCGGCGTTCTCCCGTTCCGCTGCCCATGACATTCGTCATCGCCGGCCCATGGATCCGCACCGGGTTCTCATGAAGGCGCGCACTGCCCCCGTCCCCCGGGCGACGGGAGGCTTGGGGCATGGAAACGAGCCAGCCCCACCGCCCCGGCGACCATGTGATCGAGGTCACCGAGCTGCACCGCCACTACGGCACCGGCAGCAGCCGGTACCACGCCGTCCGCGGCGTCGACCTGACCGTCGGCCGCGGCGAGCTGTTCGCGCTGCTGGGCACCAACGGGGCCGGCAAGACCTCCACCATGGAACTGATCGAGGGACTGGCCGCCCCGAACGAGGGCCAGGTCCGGGTGCTCGGCCGCGACCCGTACCGCGAGCGGGCCGCCGTCCGGCCCCGGATCGGCATCATGCTCCAGGAGGGCGGCTTCCCCGGTGACCTCACCGTCGCCGAGACCGGCCGCTCCTGGGCCGGCGCCACCAGCCACGCCCGCCCGCTGGACGAGGCGCTGGAACTGGTCGACCTGCAGCACCGCCGCGACGTCCGGGTCAAGCAGCTCTCCGGCGGAGAGCGCCGCCGCCTCGACCTGGCGATGGCCCTGCTCGGCCGGCCCGAGGTGCTGTTCCTGGACGAGCCGAGCACCGGCCTCGACCCGGAGGCCCGCGCCGCCGTCTGGCGGCTGGTCCGCGAGCTGCGCGCCCAGGGCACCACGGTGCTGCTCACCACGCACTACCTGGAGGAGGCCGAGGAGCTCGCCGACCGGCTGGCGATCATGCACGGCGGCCGGATCGTCGCCGCCGGCACGGTGGCCGAGGTGATCGCCGGGCGGCCGTCCCGGATCTCCTTCGAACTCCCCGAGTTCACCGGCTCCTCGATCCCGCCGCTGGCCGGCGCCACGCTGACCGCCGAGGGCCGCAAGGTCACCGTCCAGACGCCGCACCTCCAGGCCACCCTGACCGAGCTGCTCGGCTGGGCCGGCCGACACGGCATCGCGCTCGGTGCCCTCGACGCCCGCAGCGCCTCGCTGGAGGAGGCCTTCCTGGCCATCGCCTCCGAGGCCGCCCACCGGCCCCCGGCCGACTCACCCGCCGCTCCCCCCGCCCGCCGCAAGCTGATCGGACTCGCCCGATGACCACCGCCACCGCCACCGCCACCGGGCCGAAGAGCACCTCCGTCCGCCGGCTGCTCGCCCTGGGCCGGGCCGAGGGGATCCTGCTGCTGCGCAACCGGACCGCCCTGTTCACCGCCGTCCTGCTGCCGCTGTTCCTGATCTTCGGGCTGCAGGGCGTGCTCAAGCAGCAGGCCGAGAGCAACCCCGGCCTCGACGTCGACTCGCTGCTGGTCAACGGCGCGGTCGGCATGGTGCTGGCCTTCGTCGTCTACTACAACCTGACCGCCGCCTACGTGGCCCGCCGCGGCGAGCTGGTGCTCAAGCGGCTGCGCACCGGCGAGGCCCGGGACCTGGAGATCCTGGCCGGCACCGCCGTCCCCTCGGTCGGCCTCGCCCTGGTGATGTGCACCGTGATCGGTGTCGTCGGCGCCACCGCCCTGGACCTGACCGCCCCGGTCAACCCGATCCTGCTGGCCGGCGGCCTGGTCATGGTCATCGCGACCCTGATGGCGCTGGCCGCCCTCTCCAGCGCCTTCACCCGCACCGTCGAGAGCTCCGGCATCACCACCATGCCGGTCCTGCTGCTCACCCAGTTCGGTTCCGGCCTGTTCATCCCGCTGGAGGTCATGCCGGACCGGCTCGCCGACATCTGCCGGCTGCTGCCCACCACCCCGGCGTTCCAGCTGGTCCGGGTCGGCTGGTTCGGCACCGACGGCTCCGCCGCCCCGACCGGCTTCGCCGGCAGCTGGGCCACCGCCGCCCCGCACCTGGTCACCGGCGGCATCTGGCTCGCCCTCGCGGTCTGGGGAGCCGTCCGCTACTTCCGCTGGGAGCCGCGCCGCTGACCACCGGCTGTTTTCCCGGCAGGTGATTTCGAACCGAAGGTCCGCTCCCCGTTCCTCCTCTGATAGGAAGGCAGCAGCACGATCATGATCGAACGGGGAGCAGAGCAGATGGGCGTCGTGAATCCGGTGCGCGCGTGGAGGGACTACTCCAAGCCGCAGCGCTCCGAGCTCTACCTCCGCTGGTCGCTCTACCTGATGGCGCTGGCCCCGCTGCCGCTCTCCCTGCTGATCAACTCCGCCGACCCGGACCTCCGGGCCCACCCGGCCAGCCGGGTGGCCATGGTGGTCGGACTGGCCCAGACCCTGCTCAGCCTGCGGGCCTACCGGACCTCGCTGGACCACTACCTGAAGCGGCCCTCCGACCACCTGCGCTGGCTCGCCCTCAACGGCGGCGTCGCGGTGGCCGGCTCCTGGGCGGTGCTGCTGCTCGGCCCGCGGGTCGGCACCGATCCGGTGGTCTTCACCTTCCCGATCGCCAGCACCCTCCTCTTCTCCGCCTTCGGCCCGGCCTCGGTCGGACTGCCCCCGCGCCGGGCGGCCCTCGCCGGGACCGCCGGCCTGCTGGCCGTCCTGCCCGCGATGCTGCTGGTCGGCGCCGCCCCGGGGACGGCCGTCGCGGCACTCTGCGGCACCGCGCTGGTCATGTTCCTGGTCGGGTCCAGCTGCCGCAGCTTCGCCTGGCTCCAGTCGGTGGTCTGGGAGCTGGACACCGCCCGCGAGGCCCAGGCCCGGCTGGCCGTCGCCGAGGAGCGGCTGCGGTTCTCCCGCGACCTGCACGACGTGATGGGCCGCAACCTCACCACCATCGCGCTCAAGAGCGAACTGGCCGTCCAGCTGGCCCGGCGCGGCCGTCCGGAGGCCGCCGACCAGATGGCCGAGGTCCAGCAGATCGCCCAGGAGTCCCAGCGCGAGGTCCGCGACGTGGTGCGCGGCTACCGCACGGCGGACCTGCACGCGGAGGCGATCGGCGCCCGCGCAGTGCTCCGCTCCGCCGACGTGCTCTGCGAGATCGACCTCGGCGAGGACGCCGACCGGCTGCCGGCCCCGGTCCAGTCGGTGCTCGGCTGGGTGATCCGCGAGGCCACCACCAACGTCCTGCGGCACAGCGAGGCGGGCCGCTGCGCGATCCGGCTCCGGCGGGAGGACGACCGGGCGGTGCTGGAGCTGGAGAATGACGGGGTGCCGGCCGTCCCGCTGCCCTCCCAGGGCAGCGGCACCGGGCTGCGCGGACTGCGCGAGCGGCTCGCCGCCCACGACGGCGAGCTGACCCTGCCGGACGCCGGGCCCGGGGGCTTCCGGCTGATCGCCAGCGTCCCGCTGCGGGGCGCCGGGAACGCCCCGGCCCCGAGGTCCTGACCGGCCGCTGCGCGGCCCCGGGCGGTTCGCGGCCCCGGGCGGTTCGCGGCGCCGGGGCCCTGAGACTCTGATGCCCCGGGACTCTGCTTCCCGCGAAGCCCCGCGAAGACCGCACGGAAGGCCCCCGCCGATGACCGACACCGCGCCCGTCCGCGTCCTGCTCGCCGACGACGAGCACCTGATCCGCGGCGCGCTGGCCGCGCTGCTCTCGCTGGAGGAGGACATCGTGGTGGTCGCCCAGGCCGCCTCCGGCCCGGAGGCGGTGGCCATGGCCCAGGCCCACCGGCCGGACATCGCGGTGCTCGACCTCCAGATGCCCGGTCTGGACGGCATCGAGGTGGCCACCAGCCTGCGCACGCTGCTGCCGGACTGCCGCTGCATGATCGTCACCGGCCACGGCCGCCCGGGATACCTGAAGCGGGCCCTGGAGGTCGGCATCCGCGGCTTCCTGCCGAAGACGGTCTCGGCGGCCGACCTCGCCGGGATCATCCGGACCGTCCGGGCCGGCGGCCGGTACGTGGACCCGGAACTGGCGGCGGACGCCATCGCCGCCGGGGAGAGCCCGCTGACGCCGCGCGAGACGGACGTCCTGGAACTCGCCGCGGACGGCACCTCGATCGCCGAGATCGCCGAGCGGGCCTCGCTCTCCCAGGGCACCGTCCGCAACTACCTGTCTGCGGCCGCCGCCAAGCTGGGCGCCGAGAACCGGCACGCGGCGGTGCGGATCGCCCGCGAGCACGGCTGGATCTGACCGGCCGGGCCCGCGGGCGTTCGCGCCGCGGGCGTCAGGACCAGCTGAGGCCGGTCAGCCGCTCGTAGGCCTCGACGTACTTGCCGCGGACCTTCTCGACCACCTCGGCGGGCAGCTGCGGCGGCGGCTGCTCGCTGCGGCGGTCCCAGCCGGAGGCCGGGGAGGTCAGCCAGTCGCGGATGATCTGCTTGTCGAAGGAGGGCTGCGAGTGGCCCGGCTCCCACGCGTCGGCCGGCCAGAACCGCGAGGAGTCCGGGGTCAGCACCTCGTCGCCGATCACCAGCTCGCCGTCCAGCAGACCGAACTCGAACTTGGTGTCGGCCAGGATGATGCCCCGCTCACGGGCGATGTCCCGGGCCCGGGAGTAGACGGCCAGGGTGGTCTGGCGCAGCTGGGCGGCCAGCTCGGCGCCGATCCGGCGGGCGGTCTCCTCGTAGGGGACGTTTTCGTCGTGCTCGCCGACCTCGGCCTTGAGCGCCGGGGTGTAGATCGGGGCGGGCAGCTCGGAGCCGTCGTCCAGGCCCTCGGGCAGGGCGATGCCGCAGACGGTGCGGGAGGCGCGGTACTCCTCCAGGCCGGAGCCGGCCAGGTAGCCGCGGGCCACGCACTCGACCGGGACCATGTCCAGGCTGCGGCAGATCAGGGTGCGGCCCTTCCAGTCGGCCGGGGCGCCGGCCGGGACCTCGGTGGAGATCACGTGGTTGGGCACGATGTCCGCGATCCGCTCGAACCACCACAGCGAGAGCTGGGTGAGGATGCGGCCCTTGTCCGGGATCTCGTTGGGCAGCACCCAGTCGTAGGCGGACGTGCGGTCGCTGGCGACCATCACGAGGTCACCCGACTCGGCGCGGTACAGGTCGCGCACCTTGCCGGTGTGCAGGTGGACCAGGCCGGGTACCTGGACCGGCTCGGGCTTGGTGACAAATCCGCTCAAGGTCGTCTCAGTCCTCAGGGGTCGTTCGCGGGCGGTGCGGCGCGAAAGGGGAGGTCACTGGGGTCGAGTCTGTCACGACCGCCGGGGCGGACCGGCCCGAGGGCCGCTCAGTCGTTCTTGCAGAGGCGGTCCAGCAGGTTGGCGGTGGCGCGCTGGATCCGCTCGTCGGTGAGCCCAGGACGGTCCAGCGCCGGCGACCAGGCGAAGGTGCCGGAGGCGAACACGTAGGCGCCGCTGGGCGCCCGGTAGAGCGAGGTCTCCTGGTAGCGGGTGCGCCCGGCCGGGTCCTGGTACGGGGAGTGGGCGAGCAGCACCCGCTCGGTGTGCCCGGGCAGGGCGACCTTGGGGTAGTAGCGGTCCGCCTCGCCGGCCACCAGTCCGGGCAGCCCGTCGCCCTCGTGGAGGCCGGTGCCGGCCCAGAACCAGTGCGCGGTGTGCCGGGCGACCAGCGGGACGGCCGTGGCGACCCGGCCGGAGTACTGCAGGCCGAGCAGCCCCTGCTCCGGCTCGCCGGCGTCGCGCCACAGCGCGCTGGCGGCGCCCGCGGCCCCGGCGGCCGGGTCGTCGGGGCGGACCTTCTGGCGCTTGCGGCAGTTGAGCATCCGGTTGGGCTCGCCGGAGGGGCCGGGGCTCAGCTCGACCCGCCAGTACATGGTGTTGGCGGAGAGGAAGACCAGCGAGGTGCCGCCGTCCCTGGCCCCTTCGGCGGCGCGGCGCATCGGCTCGGACCAGTACTCGTCGTGGCCGGGGAAGACCAGCGCCCGGTGCCGGGAGGCGTCGACCAGTCCGGCGTGCAGATCGGTGGCGGTGGCGTAGGAGAGGTCGTAGCCGTAGCGCTCGGCCCAGCGGATGAAGTCGTAGGCGTGGCCGACGTGCAGCGGGAGCCCGGCGGTGGCGTGCGGGCGGTCGAAGGAGACGGTGACGGCCGCCTCGGTCTCGCCGACCAGCCGGCCGCCGTCCCAGGCGTGGTAGAGGCTGGCGCCGCTGCGGCCGTCCTCGGGGAAGAGGTTGTACGCCTGCCAGGTGACGTCCGGGACCACCAGCAGCAGTTCGGCGGCGCGGGTCTGGTCCTCGAAGTCGCGGACCGTGAAGGGGATGTGGCTGCGGTGCAGCATGTCGGCGGTGGTGAGCACGGCGACGTACGCGCCGGGCCGCCAGTGGTTCGGGATCTGCAGCCGCCAGGTGTGCCACCAGTGGTGGCAGGAGACGGTCCGGCCGGCCACCATCGGGGCCGGCTGGACCATGCCGGCGATCAGCGGGCTGGAGGTCATGTGGTGGGCGCCGTCGCCCGCGTAGTGGCCGATCCGGAAGACGTCGACGGTGAACTCGCGGGGCGGATTGACGGTGACCCGCAGGTCCACCGAGCCGCCGGGGCGGACCACGCCGGCCGAGGCGAAGCCCTTGATCTGCTGTTCCTCGTCGTTGGCGCTCAGCGGGGTGCCGACCGCGGGCTTGCCGCGCACCCCGGCGGCCAGCGGACGCTGCCCGGGGGCGTCCACCGAGACGTACCAGGGGACGTCGCCCTCGGCGCCGGCGAGGTACTGGTCCGGGCTGCGCAGCCAGGGCAGCGGGCCCTGGCCGAAGGGGTCGGAGACGCTGTGCGCGTGCGTCCCGGACTCCCAGCGGCGGTTGACTTCGGTCCCCACGCGCGCCCCTCCCAGGTGCACCTCCGCCGGGCTGGCATGTGCCTCCCGGATGTGCGTGCGGACTAATACACCACACCGTGCTGGCGCTGCGTCACCCTACGGTAGCAACTAGTGGCGGGAATCTTCCGGGCCGGCGGACGGATGGCCTCCGGCCTGCGAAGACCCGGGGCGGCCGGTTCGACCGGGGGCGCTCGCGCAGGGGCTGCGCGCCCCTCCCGGCGGTGCCGGTCAGAGCCGGACGGGCTTCTCCAGCCGGACGTCGGCGGCGTCCAGCCAGGCCCGCAGCGGACCGTCCTGGCCCTGCTCGACGGCCTGGGCGACCGGCTCGGCGAGGTCGGTGCGGCGCACCCCGCCGAGCAGCAGCACCGGGCCGTCCAGCCAGTCGAGGCCGGGGACGGCGCCCGCGGTGTCCACGGCGGCGCAGCAGACCATCGCGGTGACGTGGTCGACCAGCACGTCCCGCGCGGTGCGGACCGGTTCGAGCAGCGGTGCGGGAGCGGCGGTGCGGGCCGGCTGGGCCACCAGCGCGGCGGCCAGCCGCTCGCCGTCGCCGTCGGCGAGCCGGTTCAGCAGCCGGGTCAGCGTCGGGGCGCCGGGGCGGGCCTGCGGGGCGAGCAGGTCCAGGGCGGACTGCAGGGCGGCGGCGCGGGCCCGCCAGCCGGCGTCCACGACGTCGGCCGGGTAGTCGGCCCACTCCAGCTCGCGCCGGCCGCCGGAGGCGGGCGTGCCGAAGAACAGTTCGGCGGCGAGCCGGGAGACGGCGGCGTCCACCGTGCCGGGCTCCTCCAGCAGGTCGCAGGCCGGGCGGTCGCCGAGCCGGCTGCCGTAGCCGTCGGCCAGCCGGTCGCGCCGGGAGAGTTCGGTGAGTGCGGCGACCACGCCGGCGTTGAGGTGCGCGGGGTGCCGGCCGATCCGCCAGGCGGGCAGCGCGACCCGGGTGAGCAGCCGGTCCCAGCCCGCGTAGGCGAGGCCGACCTGCTCCTGGGCGGCGATCCGCAGGCCGTAGTCCACCCCGCGGGCCTGTTCGGAGGCCCAGCCGGCGACCGACCGCTCCAGCTCGGCGGCGTGGCCACGGCAGGCGCCGAGCAGCCGGCGGGTGATCCGGTCGGTGAGCGCGGCCGGGCCGCGCCGGGGCGCGCGGGGGGTGCCGGGGCCGGGGACACCGGCCGGGCCGGCGACGGAACCGGCGTCCAGGCTGGCGTCGAGGGCGCGCAGGAAGCGGCGGGCGGCGGCGATCTCGGGGTCCGCGGCGGCCGCGGTGCCGGCCACCACCGGGGCGAGCAGGGCGCGCAGCTCACCGGCCCGCATCCACCAGAGGAAGGGCGAGCCGATCACCAGGACCGGCGCGGGCGGTTCGGCGCGGGCGGCGCGCGCTCGGCGGCGGGGCCGGGCCGCGGGGACGTCCTCCAGCCAGCTGTCGCAGTCCGGGGTGAGCGCGACTGCGGAGGGCGCGGGGACCTCCAGCCGGTCGGCCAGGTCGTCGATCAGCCGGTACAGCTCGGGGGCCTGGGCGCGGCCGAGCGGGACGGCCGGGGTCTGCGGCGGAACGGCCCGGCGGTATCCGCGGGCGGCCGCGGCGGCCACCAGCAGGGTGAGCACGGCCACCGCGCAGACCGTCCAGCGGGCGATGTCCCAGCCGGCGGCGTCGGGTGAGCCGGGGGCGCCGATCCGGCCGGTGAACCGGCCGGCGAGCAGGACCACCGCGGCGGCGGCGGGCAGCGCGGCGGCGGCCAGGGCGAGCCCTCGGATGCGCAGGACCGCGTGGGCGTGAGCGCGCGCGGTGTCGACAGCGGCCATACGGTGCGGCACCCCCTTCGGAGCCCTCGGGTGCCCGGTGAGGGCCCCTGGGCCGTTCGAAACGATCGGTTCCGACCGGGAAACGGTGGCGTCCGAGCCCCGGTAGTACATGCTGCGTGGCGCTTCTGACATTTTCGACGCCCGTGTCCGGGTGGTGTTCCGGATCGCCCCGGTTCCACTCGTCCCGGTGACGCCGCCCGAATTCCGGACGGCCGCCCGGGGCGGCATCGGACGGGCCGGGCGTGTCCGGTCCGGCCGGACGCCGTCCAGCATCCCCCCGCACGACCGCCGCTACCCGGCGGCAGGCGGAAGCGGCCCGACCTGTGGTGCCGTGGTCCAGCGCACCATAAGGCCGGGCACCCGGTTACGTCAGCCGGATGCGGCCGCTGTCACTCGATGGGCTGGATTCCGGCCGCCGAACGGTGTGCCGCGCCCGAAGAGCGCTCCGGCCCCGCTCGGCCCCGAAACGCCCGGCGGCGCTGCGTCCATGGGGGTTGTCCACGGGGTCCGCGGGGCTCGCGGACCGCACCGGGGGTCGCCCGCGGGCCGGCGAACGCCCGGGCCCCCGGCGCGCGGATCGCTCGCCGGGGGCCCGGAGGGGGAGGAGGGGGTGCGCGGCCGCTACTGCGCGGCCTTCAGCGCGATGTCGCCGCGGTGCTGGCCGCCCGCCAGCGAGATCCGCTCCACCGACCGGTAGGCCCGCTCACGCGCCTCGGCGAGCCCGGCGCCGGTGGCGGTGACCGACAGGACGCGGCCGCCGGCGCTCAGCACCCGGCCGTCCTCGGCCGCCTTCGTCCCGGCGTGCAGCACGTACGCGGTGCCGTCGGCGGCCTCCGCCTCGGCCAGGCCCTCGATCGGGTCGCCGGTGCGCGGCGCCGCCGGGTAGCCCTCGGAGGCGATCACCACGGTGACCGCGGCGCCCTCGTCCCAGCGCAGCGGCTCCAGCTGGTCCAGCGTGCCGGTCGCCGAGGCGTGCAGGACGCCGGCCAGCGGCGTGCGCAGCCGGGCCAGCACGACCTGGGTCTCCGGGTCGCCGAAGCGGGCGTTGAACTCGATCACCCGGGTTCCGCGCGAGGTCAGCGCCAGGCCCGCGTAGAGCAGGCCGGAGAACGGGGTGCCGCGGCGGCGCAGCTCGTCCACGGTGGGCTGCAGGACGGTCGCCAGGACCTCCTCGACCAGGCCCTCGGGCGCCCAGGGCAGCGGCGAGTAGGCACCCATGCCGCCGGTGTTGGGGCCCTGGTCGCCGTCCAGGGCGCGCTTGAAGTCCTGGGCCGGCTGGAGCGGCAGGACGGTGCTGCCGTCGGTGATCGCGAACAGCGAGACCTCGGGGCCGTCCAGGTACTCCTCGATCACCACCTGCCCGCAGGCGGCGGCGTGGGCCAGCGCCTCGTCGCGGTCGGAGGTGACCACGACGCCCTTGCCGGCGGCCAGGCCGTCGTCCTTGACCACGTACGGGGCGCCGAAGGCGTCCAGCGCCTCGGCGGCCTCGGCGGCGGTGGTGCAGACGTAGGAGCGGGCGGTCGGCACCCCGGCGGCGGCCATCACGTCCTTGGCGAAGGCCTTGGAGCCCTCCAGCCGGGCGGCTTCGGCGGACGGGCCGAACACCGCGATGCCGGCCGCGCGCACGGCGTCGGCGACACCCGCGACCAGCGGGGCCTCCGGGCCGACCACGACCAGTTCGGCACCGAGCGCGGTGGCGAGCGCGGTGACCCGGGCGCCGTCGAGCTGGTCGACCGGGTGGACCGTCGCCACCTGCGCGATCCCGGCGTTGCCCGGGGCGCAGTGCAGCTCGGTCACGGCGGGATCTTGGGACAGAGAGCGGCACAGGGCGTGTTCGCGGGCGCCGCCGCCGATGACGAGGACCTTCACGCTGGGCAAGGGTAGTCGGTGGCCGGTTCCGGCCGCTCTCCGGTCCCGTAGGAAGAGACAGCGGAGCGGATCCGGCGCCCGCGCGGCCTGGGAGGATCCTCCAATCAGAACCCCCCGGGATCGGCGCACGGTGTCCGGGTCAGGACAGCGGGTCACCGGGCCCTCGCTCGGACGGGTGAAATCCCGCCGACCGCCGCAACCCTCTCACCTCGGGATCCGATGACCGAATCCCGTAACGATCATTGGCGAAGCGCCCACACGGTAAGCCATTTGGCGGTAAGAAGTGCTGTTGGACCACCGCCGGCGGCCGCCGGTGACGCCGCCCCGGGCATCCGCAGCACGCCCCGGAGCGGCGGTGTGGCCGGCGCGTTGTCCGTCGTTCCACGGGTCGTCAGGCCGAGGACACGTCGGTCCGCGCAGAGTCGGAACCAGCGAGACCAGCAGTCCGCCCGCCACAGGGAGCCCCACAGGTGAGCCAGCCGGAAATGCAGCCCGAGGAGAGTGCCTGGGGCAAGGAGATCGGTGAGGAGGACCAGCCCGCCACGACGGTGGCGCGCCGGCCCTCGACCCGCCGCCGGTCCGATCTGAGCACCCGCCAGTTCCCCCTGGGCGACTGGGGCGAGCCCGCGGAGCGGCTGGAGGAGCTGTACCGCTGGTCCGAGGAGCGGGCGGTCGAGGCCGTCGAGTGGTACCGCAGGGACCGGGTCTGGAAGCGCCGCTGGGCCCGGCTGCTGAGGTTCGCCTCGGCCGGCTTCGCGGTCGGCGGCATCGCCGCCCCGCTGGTCGACCTCACCGGGGCCGTCGACAACGCCACCGGCTGGGGCTACGTCGGGCTGGCGCTGGCCGCCGCCTGCTACGGCGCGGACCGGGTGTTCGGGCTGACCTCCGGCTGGATGCGCGACGTCTCCACCGCGCAGGCGCTGCAGCGCCGCCTGGAGGCCTTCCAGTTCGACTGGGCCTCGGAGTGCGTCCGGGAGGTGCTCGGTCCCACCGAGGGCACCGCGGGCGAGGCCGCCGAGCGGTGCCTCGGGGTGCTGCGGCGGTTCTGCGAGGACGTCTCGGACATGGTCCGCACCGAGACCTCGGAGTGGATGCTGGAGTTCCGGGCCGGGATGACCCAGCTGCCCACCCAGGTCGCCGGCAGCTGGGGCGGGCGCACCGAGCCGGGCGTCGGCGCCCAGGTGCGGGTGCTGCCGCCGCCGGGGACCAGGCCCACCATGCCGCGCCAGCGGCCGCCGGAGGGGCCGCTGCGGTAGCGCGGGCCGGGCCCCGGGCTCGGGCCGGGCTCGGGCCCGCGCTCAGGCTCGGGCCCGCGCTCAGGCCCGCGCTCAGGCCCGGGCTCAGGCCCGGGCTCAGGCGAAGACGACCATCGAGCCCTGGTGCAGGCTCCGGGTCGCCGCCGCGTACAGGCCCGCCCAGGCGTGCCGCTCCCGGGCGAACGGGTGCAGGTCGTCCAGCGGCGGGCCGAACGGCTGCTCCAGGCCGGTCGGGCCGAGCGGCCGGGTCGGCGCCGGCGGGTCGAGCGGGTCGATGCCCAGCGCCGGGGCGACGGCCTGCAGCTCGCGCAGCAGCCCGTGGCTGGAGCCGAGCGGACCGCCCGCGGCGAGCAGCGACTCCTCCACCAGCGGGGCGGCGAACTCGATCGGCACGTACGCGCCGGCGTGGTCGAAGTGCCAGACCAGGTGCGACTGCTCGGCGCTGCTCTCGAACATCTCCAGCAGCTGCTCGTAGTCGCCGCCGAGCGCGTCCACCGGCGTGATGTCCAGGCCGGTCAGACCCAACAGGTAGGCCCGGCGCAGGAAGTGCAGCGAGTCGTAGTCGAAGGCGGCTATCGGCTCGACCGCCCCGCTGAGCCCCGGCACGAACCGGTAGACCGGCATCTCGGGCAGGCCGCGGGAGGCCAGCACCTGGTTGTACAGCGCGAGGTCGTCCCGGAAGGGGTTGTCGGGGCTGTGGCTCAGCACGTCCACCAGCGGGACGAGCCAGAGGTCGCAGGCCATGGCCGGCTCTTCCTCTCCGGACGCGGGGAACCGGCCGCGCGGCGGCGGACGGCGGATGGGCGGGTCGGTGCCCGGACCACCGCCACGAGGCGCGGCCGGGACGGACGACCGCCCACCCTACCGGCCCGGCGAGCGATGCGGATCGGGCCGTCCCCCGGGCAGTTGGTCCGGCGGCGGATCGGACGGCCGGCGGCCGAACCGCCCGTACGGCACCGAGCGCGGCTGCGGCACCAGGCCGAGTCCCAGGCCCAGTTCGCGGCCCAGCTCCCGGCCCAGCTCGCGCTCCCGTCCCCGGGCGCCGCCGGTCGCACGGCCCGGATCCGCCGGTCGGGCGGGCTCCCCCGGACGCGGCTGCTCGGTGGCGGCGGTCCCGGTGCCCGCCCCGGTCTTCCCCGGCGCGGCGTCCTCCGGGGTGTCGGGCGGCGCGGCCGGGGCGCCCTGGCCGCCCCGGGCGGCGGGCAGGCCGCCGGTCAGCAGCGGCAGCACCTTCACCGTCTCCACCGACTCGCCGGCCAGCTCGGCCAGCAGCCCGACGGTGAAGAGGTTGTACTCGCAGATGACCCGGTGCGAGCGCGGCACGTCGCGCGCCTCGATCGCCTCCACCAGGTCGAGGTGGCCGTCCCAGCAGACCCCGGCCAGCTGGGGCGTCGACCGCAGGAACCGCGCGGCGAACATCCACGACTGCACCCGCAGCCAGTCCAGGTAGTCGGCGATCCGGCGGTTGCCCATCAGCCCGCCGACCTCCTGCCAGAACCGGCGGTCGCAGCCCACCATCACGTCGAGGTTGCCCGCCCGGGCCGCCCGCGCCGCCGCGTCCGCCCGGCGGCGCAGCGAGGTGAGCCGGCTCTCGTCCTGGCGGCCGGGGTCGCTGGCCAGCCGGCGGTAGTAGCTGTCGGTGATCAGCACCCGGGTCTCGAAGATCTCCAGGAAGTCGTCCCAGCCGAACTCGGGGACGGTGAAGCCGCGGTGGTGCTCGGCGCGGAGCAGCCCCTGGGCGGAGAGGTCGACCAGCGCCTCCCGGGCCGGAGTCGCCGAGACCCCGTACAGCTCGGCGATCTCCTTGACGGTGAAGTTCCGCCCGGCCGCCAGCCGGCCGGCCATCATCTCCTCGCGCAGCGCGCCGGCGATCTGCTCGCGCAGGCTGTTGCGCTGGATCACCGGACGGGGGTCGCCCG
Source organism: Kitasatospora sp. NPDC057965 (assembly GCF_042887135.1). Classification (NCBI taxonomy): domain Bacteria; kingdom Bacillati; phylum Actinomycetota; class Actinomycetes; order Kitasatosporales; family Streptomycetaceae; genus Kitasatospora; species Kitasatospora sp. NPDC057965. The sequence goes on along the minus strand of NZ_JBHVPZ010000004.1, from coordinate 331,788 downwards.
CGTCGGTCCCGAACATGCGCGCGACCTCCTCGGGCGGGCGGGACGGCCTGACGGGACAGACCGGCGGTGTACGGACTGGTAACACGACGAGGGCTCATCTTCTCAAATTGGACACCGACGTGTACAAGCCCCCCATACTCTCCGCGCGCCCCCGTACGCTCCCGACCGCCGGTCGAGCGCCGGACGACCGTGCGACCGGCGCCCCCGGACGGCCTTCCGCCCGCCGCCCCGGGGCCGGCCGCCTCAGCGCTGGACCGGCGCCGGGATGCCGAGCAGCCGGTCCCGGTGCACCGGGAACTCGGCGCGCGCCTTCACCACCTCCGCCGGATCGAACTCCACGGTCAGCACCTCCTCCCCCGCCCCCGCCTCGGCCAGCACCCGGCCCCACGGGTCCACCGCGATGCTGTGCCCCGCCTGCTCGACCCCGCCGTGCGTCCCCGCCGTGTTGCAGGCCAGCACGTACGCCTGCTCCTCGACCGCGCGTGCCCGGTTCAGCAGCGTCCAGTGCTCCCGCCGCCGCTCCGGCCAGGCCGCCGGCACCACCAGCACCTGCGCGCCGGCGTCCAGCAGCGCCCGGAACAGCTCCGGGAACCGCAGGTCGTAGCAGGTCGCCAGGCCCAGCGTGCCGACGTCGGTCGCCGCGGTCACGATCTCCTGACCGGCCCCCATCACCACCGCCTCGCCGCTGTCGAAGCCGAAGCGGTGGATCTTGCGGTAGGTGTGCACCAGCTCGCCGTCCGGGGCGAACAGCAGCGAGGTGTTGTAGATCGGCCCGTCCGGGTCGCGCTCGACGATGGAACCGGCGTGCAGCCACACCCCCGCCGCCCTGGCGGCCGCCGCCATCGCGTCCGAGGTCGGCCCGGCCAGCGACTCCGCGCCGTCCGACCAGAGGTCGTGGGCGAAGCCGCCGAGCGGCCACAGCTCGGGCAGGACCACCAGGTCCGATCCCCGCTGCGACCGCACCAGCGCGGCCGCGCGGGCCCTCCGCTCGGCCGAGGGCTCGGCGTCGGAGACCACGAGTTGGATCAATGAAGCGCGCACAGTACCACCGTCCACGGCAAGAGTCCTACGATCGTCACCCGAAAGCGCTGCCCTGCTCTCACCCGGCAGCGTAACGTGCGGTTAGCGTGTGCGCCCGGAAGCCGGAATTCCCGGCCGACCCAGGAAACCGCGGGCACGCGTGGCAAGGCAGCTGACGGAGGGCCGGAGATTCCCGTGACGGACAACCAGACCGTGCAGGCTTACACCGAGGCGTGGACCCGGTCCATCGAGGCGATATCCGAACTGGTGACCCCCCTGCCCGAGGGCTCCTGGAACCGGGCCACCGAGTGCCCCGGCTGGTCGGTCCGCGACATCGTCTCGCACGTGATCGCCGTCGAGTCCGAACTGCTCGGCGACCCCCGTCCGATCCACTCGCTCCCGCGCGACCTGCGCCACGTCACCACCGAAGCCGCCCGCTACCTCGAACTGCCCGTCGACAAGCGCCGCTGCCACACCGCGCTGGAGATGACCAGCGAGCTGGAGTACACGATCATCCGCCGCTCCCGCGCGCTGCGGAACGCCAAGCAGATGCCCAACGAGCCGGTCCGCCGGCCGGGCGGCCCGCAGAGCGGCGAGATCAAGTACTACGAGCTGCTGCGCCAGCGCGCCTTCGACGTCTGGGTCCACGAGCAGGACCTCCGCCGCGCCCTCGGCGTCCCCGGCAACCTCGACTCCCCCGGAGCCCTGGTCGCCCGTGACGTCCTGCTCGAGGGCCTGCCGGAGGCGGTCGCCCACCAGGCCGGCGCCCCGGCCGGCACCGCGCTGGTCGTCGACGTCACCGGACCCGTCGAGTTCCTGCGCACCGTGCGGGTCGACTCCGCCGGGCGCGGCACCGTCGACGAGTCGATCAGCCTCGCCCCCGACGTCCAGCTCACCCTCGACTGGGAGACCTACGTCCGCCTCGCCTGCGGCCGCGGCCGCCCGGGCCACGTGGTCGTCGACGGCGACAAGGAGCTCGCCGACCGCGTCCTCGCCAACTTCTCCGTCACCCGATAGGGGTCGCCTTCACCCGCCCGGCTTACACGTACGAGTGCACGCCGGGCGAGTGCGCCTCGTGCTCCCGTGCGTCACGTTGGGACCAGTAGCCCCGTCCGTTCGGCCTCGTTGATCCGGGCAGTGTCACCCGGAAGAAGGAGGGGCGTCCCGATGGACGACGAACAGACGATGGTGCTGGTCCGGTCGAGCTTCCCGGTCACGGGCCGGCCGATCAGGGTCGTGATGATCGACGGCGAGCCGTGGTTCGTCACGGCGGACGTGTGCCGGATCCTGGGGCGTGGCAACCCGAGCGACGCCGTCAAGGTCCTCGATCCGCGCCGGCACCGAACCATCGACCTGCGGTCGGTAACCCTTGTTCGGAACAAGGGTTATGACGTTTCCGCAGGCCAGAAACCCTATCGACGAGGAAATCCGCTTCTCGGGGTGGTCAGCGAGGCAGGTCTCTACGGATTGCTGATGCGCTCCGACAAGAGTTCGGCCCGCCCCTTTCACGACTGGGTGACGGAAGAGTTGCTCCCCGCCGTCCGCCGCGGGGACACCGACATCCCCGCCCAGCAGCGGCGGATGGCGGAGACGCTCACCGAGGCGATCGGGCAGCAGGTGTACGTCGTCGCGCGGATCGAGCACGAGGACTGGCCGGACCTGACCGTCCACTCCGACGGCACGGTCAGCTGCCGACACGGCGAGATGGTCCTCCGGCTACCCGGCCCCGACGACAGCGGGCCACCATTCGGGCCGTACTTCGAGTGCCCGGGCGGGGAGCACGTCGGGATCCGGGGCAGCCGGGTGGTCCCGGGCTGCCCGAAGCTGCGGATCGTGGACCTGGTCCGGATGCGCGACAAGGCTCAGGCCGGACCGGAGCCGGAGGAGGCGCCCTCACACGCTCACGAGCGTCTGCTCGTGGAGATGCACGGTGCCCGCATCCTCGGAACGCCCCCTCAGATCGCCGAGTTCATGCGCGCCTACGGGAACTGATCCGAACGGGATTACCCTCAGCGAGACTGATAGTAATCCCGTTTCCGCAGGTGAGAAACCCTACGCCGGCGCCTCCGCGAGCTTCTTCCGCAGCCGCAGGATCATCAGCGTCCCCACCGCCAGCGGCACGTACTGCCAGCAGAACGCCCAGCGGAAGGCGCTCGCCGCGTAGGTGTCGGCGCCGGACGGGCTGAGCGTGTCCAGGAGGACGCCGATGCCGAAGAGGGTGATCATCGTGCCGATGAAACCGCCCATGTTGACGATGCCGGAGGCGGTGCCGAGGCGTTCGACGGGGTTGCGGGCGCGGGCGTAGTCGAGGCCGACGAGCGAGGCGGGGCCGTTGCTGCCCATCACCAGGACGACGGTGACCAGCAGCCAGAGCGGCGGGTGGCCGCCGGGCCAGGCGAGCGTCACCGCCCACAGCAGCGCGGTGGCGCCGATGACGGTGAGCACGATGGGCATCCGGGCCCGGGCGGTGCGGGACAGCACGCGGCCGAAGAGGAAGCCGAAGCTCATGTTGGAGAGCACCAGCAGGGTGAGCAGCCCGCCGGCCGCGGCGCGGGTCATGCCCTGGGCCTCGACGAGGTAGGGCAGGCCCCAGAGCAGGCCGAAGGCGTTGCCCGGGAACTGGGTGGTGAAGTGGATCCAGAGCCCCAGCCGGGTGCCCGGCTCGCGCCAGGTCTCCCGGATCTGGCGCCCGACGCCCGGCCGGGGTGCCGCGGCGGGCGACGCCGTCGCGGTGGCGGGCCCGTCCGGGGCCTCGCGCAGGAAGAGCGCGACGAGGGCGAAGACGGCGACGCCGAGCAGCGCGATGGCGGTGAAGGTCGGCGTCCAGCCCTCGCTGTGCAGGGCCTGGGCGAGGACGACGGTGGTGACCAGGTTGCCGCTCATCCCGGCCAGGCCGGTGAGCTGGGCGACCAGCGGGTTCTTGGCGGCGGGGAACCAGCGGGCGGCGATCCGCAGCACGCTGATGAAGGTCATCGCGTCGCCGCAGCCGAGCACGGCCCGGGAGGCGAGGGCGGGGCCGAAGGAGCCGGAGAAGGCGAAGGCGAGCTGGCCGGCGCTGAGCAGCACGACGCCGACCAGCAGCACCCGGCGCGGTCCGAACCGGTCGACCAGCAGGCCGACGGGTATCTGCATGGCCGCGTAGACGAGGACCTGGAGGATCGAGAAGGTGGAGAGCGCGGAGGCGCCGATGCCGAAGCGGTCGGCGGCGTCCAGTCCGGCGACGCCGAGGCTGGTGCGGTGGATGACGGCCAGGACGTAGACGCTGACGCCGATGGACCAGGCGAACCAGGCGGCCCGCCCGCCGGGCGGGTGGTGGGCGGTGGTGGGGCCGGCGCCGGCACGGGGAGCGGGGGCGGACAGGGGGCGGACTGAACTGGCGGGCTCCACGGTCATAGTGGCCCCAGATTAGTCATCCCATCATTGAACGGACAGAGCGGGGTCCCGGGGACGGATACGAACCATCCGTTCCGTCCCCGGGCCCCGGGAGCGCCCGAACGGGGTCTCAGCCCACCACCGTCCAGGAGACCGAGCGCGTCATGTAGCGGTCCCGGAAGGCCTCGTCGCGGACCCAGTCGGTGGTGTCCCGGACGGTCGCCGTGACGGTCGCGCTCTGCCCGGCGGCCAATGGCAGCCGCGCGGTGTCCAGCCAGCTGCGGTCCGGCGCCTGCGGCTCGACCGGGGCGCCGTTCACCGTCCAGTCCACCCGCAGCTGCCGGGCGCCGGCCAGCGGGAGCGGCCGGACCTCCAGCCGGGGCCGGCCGGTGACCTCGCCGGGCGGCGGGACGGGGTCGTCGGTGGGCCGGACCCGCCGGTAGACCTCCTCGATGATCGCCTCCCGGGAGGGCAGGTTGTACGCCCCGCCGAGGGTGCGCATCACCGAGTCCCGGGTGGGCCGGTAGACGCCGTTGGCGCTGCGGTAGGCGCCGATCGTCCCGGCGCCGTCCGGGGACTCCGCGCCCAGCCAGCGCCACCACTTGGTCTGCTTGCGGCGCATCTCCTCGGCGTCGTCGGTGGAGAGGTTGGGGTAGTCGGCGTCGTCCGGCGCGCTGTCGTACTCGTCGCCGAGGTCCCCGACGGTGTGCCCTATCTCGTGCTGGATGATCCGCCCGGCGTCCGGGCTGCCGCCGGCCAGGGTGGTCACCCCGGTGCCGCCGGCGCCGCCGTACTCGGTGGAGTTGGCGAGCGCGATGAGGTACTGCGGGCCCTGGCCGCGGCCGGCGTAGCGGGCGGTCGCCTCCTCGTCGGCGCAGAGCAGCCGGGCGGTGCCCTCGCACCAGAAGTGCATGCCGAGCGGGGTGGCCGGGCGGCGGCCTCGGTTCTCGGTCTCGGCGATGCCGGAGACCGGGGAGACCACCTCGACCCGCCTTATGTTGAAGAACCCCTGGTAGCTGCGGAACGGCTCGATGTCCATCAGCGCGCGCCAGGCCCGGTCCGCCTGCGTGCGGAACAGGTCCTGCTCCCCGGCGCCGTAGCCGTCGCCGAGCAGGACCAGGGTGATCCGGTTGGCCGGGTCCCCGGTCCGCCGTATGTCGACGGTCGGGGCGCCGCCGTCGGCGGGCAGGTCGGCGCGCTGCACCGCGGTGTGCGGCGGCACCGCGCGGTCGGCGGGGGCGCCGGGGCCGATCACCCCGAACGGCGGGGGTCCGGCCAGTTCGAGCGCGGCCGGGAGCACGGCGGTGGACACCAGCACGAGCGCGGCCAGACTCCGGACGATCCGGCCAGGGTTGCCAGGCGGCATACGGGTGTGTCCTCGACGTTCCGGTCACCCGGCGTCGCCCGGGTGGTGGACGCGAAGACGTACCCCGGGCGGCGTGTCGTCCTCACCGAACGGCGGAAATGTCACTGACCTGGCCGAACGACAGGAATCCCACCAGTCGTCCCCATGAGTCGGACCGTTTGGACGATCTCCACCATGAGGGCCTCGACGCCGCCAGAAAAAAATCTGGAAAGAACTTCGGATCGACCGCAACCCTTCGGCCGCGATCGCTGTCTGTACGGACGAAGGAAGCGGGAAGCGAGACCGGCCGGGCCGGGGGGCGCAACTGCTCGGCAGGAGCAGGCCGGTACACCTTCGTCATCCACTCACCCAGCACCATCACCAGACCTCGGGGGTCCTGTCATGCGCATGTCCGTTCTGTCCGCTTCCACCAAGAACTCCGGCTCCTCCTCCGCCACCCGTCGCCGCCGGATCGCCACCGTCGCCGCCACCCTCCTGATCGCCGGCTCGGTCCAGCTGCTGGCCGCCGAGTCCTCCTCGGCCTGCGCCGGCCCGTACCGGGCGAACAACCCCCAGATTCCGGCGGCGGCCCGCGCCGTGCAGCACAAGGGCCCGATCAACAGCGTGTTCCTCTCGACCCCGGGCACGCTCACCCGCGGATCGAAGATCGAGGTCGGCACCCAGATCGGCAACTTCACCGGCGGCGACTTCTCCCTCGCCGCACCGGCCCTCACCCTGACCGGCAAGGGTGCGCGGCTGCGTGCCCAGGACGTGACGGTCGAGGTGTTCGTGAACGGCGCCTGGAAGAAGCTCGGCGTCGACGGCGGCTGCGGCGGCGAGGCCGTCCGGGTCGACACCTCCCCGCTGCTCCAGCCGCTCAAGGACGGACGCGCGAGCCGCCTGCTCTTCCGGATCGGCCTGTCGGCGAAGGCCCCGGCCGGCCAGTCCGCCGTGTCGGTCACGCTGTCGGCCTGGTCGGAGTCCGGCAGCGGCGCGAAGAGCACCCGGACGGTCAAGGTCGTCCGCGCCGCTGGCACGCCGGGCAAGGCCGCGGCCGGCAGCCCGCGCACCCACGGCTGACACTCCGGGGGAACGAAGGGGCCCTGCCGACGCACTGCGGTGCGCGGGCAGGGCCCCTTCGACGTGGCCGGGGGCGGGTCAGCCCCAGGTGATCAGGCGCTTCGGGTGCTCCAGGATGCCCGCGATGTCGGCCAGCACCTTGGAGCCCAGCTCGCCGTCGACCAGCCGGTGGTCGAAGGACAGGGCCAGCGTGGTGACCTGGCGCGGGACGACCTTGCCCTTGTGCACCCAGGGCATCTCCCGGACCGCCCCGAAGGCGAGGATGGCCGCCTCGCCGGGGTTGAGGATCGGGGTGCCGCTGTCGACGCCGAAGACGCCGACGTTGGTGATCGTGACCGTGCCGCCCTGCATGTCGCCGGGCGCCGTCTTCCCCTGGCGGGCGGTGTCGACCAGCTCGCCGAGCGAGACCGCCAGCGCCGAGAGGGTCTTCGCGCCCGCGTCCTTGATGTTGGGGACGATCAGGCCGCGCGGGGTGGCCGCGGCGATGCCGAGGTTCACCTGACCCTTGATGACGATCTCCTGGGCGGCCTCGTCCCACTGGGCGTTGATCCCGGGGTTGCGCTTGACCGCGGTGAGCAGCGCCTTGGCGACCAGCAGCAGCGGGCTGACCCGGACGTCCCGGCCCAGCTCGCCGTTCTCCTTGAGGCGGCGGACGAACTTCATCGTCCGGGTGACGTCGACCTGGACGAACTCGGTGACGTGCGGGGCGGTGAAGGCCGAGGCCACCATCGCCTGCGCGGTCGCCTTGCGGACGCCCTTGATCGGCACCCGGACGTCGCCCGCGCCGGGAACGGCCACGGGGACGGTCACCGGCTCGACGGCCGACTCGACGGCCTGCTCGGCGACCGGCGTCACGGCCGGAGCCGGGGCCGCGGCGGCCGCCGCGTGGGCGTGCAGGTCCTCGCGGGTGATCACGCCGTCCGGACCGGTCGGGGTGACGGCCCGCAGGTCGATCCCGAGGTCCTTGGCGAGCTTGCGCACCGGCGGCTTGGCCAGCGGCCGGTCACCGGTCACCGCGACGGCCGGCGCGGGCGCCGCGGCCGGAACCGGAGCCTCCACGGGGGCCGGAGTCGCGACGGGAGCCGGCGCCACGACCGGAGCCGGAGCCGCGGCCGTGGTGCGCCGGGCCCGGCGCTGGCTGCCGCCGGTCCGCGGACCGTAGCCGACCAGCACCTCGCGCCGCTCGGGCTCGGCGGCCTCCGCCGGGGCGGCGGCGGGTGCCGGCGCGGCGGCCGGAGCCGCGGGCGCCCCCGCCGCGCCGGCCACCGCGACCGAGATGATCACGGTGCCGACGTCGACCGTCGCGCCCTCCGGGAAGAACAGCTGCTCGACGACCCCGGTGAACGGGATCGGCAGCTCCACGGCGGCCTTGGCGGTCTCGACCTCGCAGACGACCTGCCCGTCGGTGACGGTGTCACCGGGCTTGACGTACCAGCTGAGGATCTCGGCCTCGGTGAGGCCCTCGCCCACATCGGGCATCTTGAACTCGCGGAGCGAGCGAACTTCGGTGGTCATCAGCGCTCCCCGGGATCAGTACGCGAAGGCGCGGTCGACGGCGTCGAGCACGCGGTCCAGGTCGGGGAGGAAGGCCTCCTCGACCCGGGACGGCGGGTACGGGGCGTAGTAGCCGCCGACCCGCAGGATCGGTGCCTCCAGGTGGTAGAAGCAGCGCTCGGTGAGCCGGGCGGCCAGCTCGGCGCCCATGCCCAGGAACACCGGTGCCTCGTGCACCACGATGGCGCGCCCGGTGCGCTTGACCGACTCCTCCAGGGCGGCGAAGTCGACCGGGGTGAGCGAGCGCAGGTCGACGACCTCCAGCCGGCGGCCGTCCTCCTCGGCGGCCGCGGCGGCCTCCAGGCAGACCTTGACCATCGGCCCGTAGGCGATCAGCGTGGCGTCGGCGCCGGGGCGCACGATCCGCGCGTCGTGCAGGCCCAGGTCGGCGGCCTCGCCGACCTCGCCCTTGTCCCAGTAGCGGCGCTTGGGCTCCAGGAAGATCACCGGGTCGTCCGAGGCGATGGCCTGGCGCAGCATCCAGTGCGCGTCGTGCGCGTTGGACGGGCTGACCACCCGCAGACCCGCGGTGTGCGCGAAGTACGCCTCGTGCGACTCGCTGTGGTGCTCGACCGCGCCGATGCCGCCCGCGAAGGGGATCCGGACGGTGACCGGGAGCTTGACGTGGCCGAGCGCGCGGGCGTGCATCTTGGCCAGCTGGGAGACGATCTGGTCGAAGGCCGGGTAGACGAAGCCGTCGAACTGGATCTCCACGACCGGGCGGTAGCCGCGCAGCGCGAGGCCGATCGCGGTGCCGACGATGCCGGACTCGGCGAGCGGGGTGTCGATCACCCGGTCCTCGCCGAAGTCCTTCTGCAGGCCGTCGGTGATCCGGAAGACGCCGCCGAGCTTGCCGATGTCCTCGCCCATCAGGACGGTCTTGGGGTCGCTCTCCAGCGACTTGCGCAGCGCCCCGTTGAGCGCCTTGGCGATGCTGAGCTGACCGGCCATCAGAGGTTCTCCCCCGCCTCGAAGGAGGCCGCGTACTCGACGTACTCGGCCCGTTCCTCATCGACCAGCGCGTGCGGCTCGGCGTAGACGTGGTCGAAGATCAGGGTGGGGTCCGGGTCCGGCATGCCGCGCACGCCCTCGCGCACCCTCAGCCCGAGCTGCTCGCTCTCGGCCTCGACCGAGGCGAAGAACGCCTCGTCGGCCAGGCCCTCCTTCTCCAGGTGGGCGCGGAGGCGGGTGATCGGGTCCTTGGCCTTCCAGGCCTCGGTCTCCTCGGCGAGCCGGTAGCGGGTCGGGTCGTCGGAGGTGGTGTGCGCGCCCATCCGGTAGGTGAACGCCTCGACCAGCACCGGGCCGTTGCCGCTGCGGGCGTGCTCCAGGGCCCAGCGGGTCACCGCGAGGCAGGCCAGCACGTCGTTGCCGTCGACCCGCACGCCCGGGAAGCCGAAGCCCGAGGCGCGGCGGTACAGCGGGATCCGGGTCTGGGTGGTGGTGGGCTCGGAGATCGCCCACTGGTTGTTCTGGCAGAAGAACACCACGGGGGCGTTGTAGACCGAGGCGAAGGTGAAGGCCTCGCTGACGTCGCCCTGGCTGGAGGCGCCGTCGCCGAAGTACGCGATCACCGCGTCGTCGGCGCCGTCCTTGGTGATGCCCATCGCGTAGCCGGCGGCGTGCAGGGCCTGCGCGCCGATCACGATGGTGTAGAGGTGGAAGTTCTTCTCGTTCGGGTCCCAGCCGCCGTGGTTCACGCCGCGGAACATGCCGAGCAGGTTCAGCGGGTCGACGTCCCGGCACCAGGCGACGCCGTGCTCGCGGTAGGTGGGGAAGGCGTAGTCGCCGGGCCGCAGCGCGCGGCCGGAGCCGACCTGCGCGGCCTCCTGGCCGAGCAGCGAGGCCCACAGGCCCAGCTCGCCCTGGCGCTGCAGGGAGGTCGCCTCGGCGTCGAACCGGCGCACCAGCACCAGGTCGCGGTAGAGGGCGCGAAGCTCGTCCGGCTCCACGGAGAGCGGGAACTCCGGGTGCTCGACGCGCTCGCCTTCCGGCGTCAGCAGCTGCACGAGCTCCGGCTGGGCGTCCTGACCCGTGGTGCGGAGGGTGCCAGGGACGCCGGGGGCCGCCTTCTTGCGCGCCCTCGCCGTGCTTTTGGCCGTGCTTTTGACGGTCACGTTCACTCCTCGGTCTGTCCGGCCGCCCGGGGTCGCCGGTGACCGGTCCGGTCACCGCCTCGCGGGGCGCGCGTGGGTGTGCGCTCCCATCTGCGGGGCAGGTGGTGATCCTGTTCCGACGGCGTCCCTCACGAGAACGTTACCCAGCGTCCGCCCTCGGCGCGTCTGCGCTAGGACGTCCTACTTGTTCGGGGTCTACAAACGCGCGTGTGGCGCAGCTCTCAATTCGGTCGCCTTCAGGACACCTGCGCACGTTATCCGGGCAAAGGCTCTCGCGTAAGGGGGTTACCGGCATCGGTTTCTCCCGCTCTGGCCGGAACGTGACCCCGGTCCGGTGCGGGCGGAAGGTCTCTCGTAGGGTGATATGGGAGGCTTTGCGCGTGACTGACACGGGACAAATCAGGGTATTCCTCCTCGACGACCACGAGGTGGTCCGCAGGGGCGTTCACGAACTCCTCTCGGTCGAGGACGACATCGAGGTGGTCGGCGAGGCCGGCACCGCCGCCGAGGCGCTGACCAGGATCCCCGCCGTCCACCCCGACGTCGCGGTCCTGGACGTCCGGCTGCCGGACGGCAACGGGGTCGAGGTCTGCCGGGAGATCCGCTCCCGGCTGCCGGAGATCAAGTGCCTGATGCTGACCTCGTTCTCGGACGACGAGGCGCTGTTCGACTCGATCATGGCGGGCGCCTCCGGCTACGTGCTGAAGGCGATCCGCGGCACCGACCTGATCACCGCCGTCCGGGACGTCGCGGCCGGCCGCTCGCTGCTCGACCCGGTCGCCACCAGCCGGGTGCTGGCCCGGCTGCGGGACGGCGGCGAGAAGGAGGACGAGCGGCTCGCCCAGCTCACCAAGCAGGAGCGCCGCATCCTGGACCTGATCGGCGAAGGGATGACCAATCGTCAGATCGGCAACGAGCTGCACCTCGCCGAAAAGACGGTGAAGAACTACGTCTCCAGTCTGCTCGCGAAGATGGGGATGGAGCGCCGGACCCAGGCGGCCGCTTTTGTCGCCCGGCACCAGGCGGACCACCAGCACGGATAGGGCCGATGCACAGAACTGACGAACTGTCAATGCCACCCGCCGAGAGGTCCTAACCTCTGGCTGTGACTTTCAGCCAGACCCTTGCCCTCGCACCAGCCCGTCCCGACCTCACCGCTCCCCCGATAGGAACCCTCAGCCCGCCCGTCCCCCGCACGGCGCTCGCCGAGGTCCTGCGCCGCTACCGGGTGGGCCGCCTGCTCACCGCCGAACCCGTCGCCGAAGGCCTGCTGAACCGCGGCTACCGGGTCACCACCGAGGCCGGCGGCTACTTCCTGAAGTGCTACGTGGACGCCGCGACGGCCGGTCGCGAGGCCGTCGCCGCCCACCACCGCGCGATGGACGCGCTCGCCGCCCTGGGCCTGCCCGTCGCGCCCCCGCTGGCCCTCGCCGGGCGGACCGCCACCATCGCCGCGTTCGGCGGCCGGCTCTTCGCGCTCTTCCCCTGGGTGGACGGCCGGCACCGGCACGGCACCGAGCTGTCCCTGCCGCAGTGCGCCTCGCTGGGCGCGCTGCTCGGCCGGCTGCACGGCGCGCTCGACGAGGTCTGCGCGCCGGCCGCACAACCCTCCGGCTACCGCAGCGCGGACCCGCTCGACAGCGCCGTGCTCGCCCGCGAGCTGCGCCGCCGGGCCCGTGAGCACCAGCCGCACGGCGAGCTGGACATCCTGGTCGAACGCCGGCTGACCGAACGGCTGGAGCTGCTCACCGAGCACGCCCACCGCCGTCCGCTCCCGCAGGCCGCCCCGCCCACCGGCTGGACCCACGGCGACTTCCACGGGCTCAACCTGCTGCACCACGACGAGCGGATCACCGCCGTCCTGGACTGGGACAAGCTCGGGCCGCAGCCGCGCGCCGAGGAGGCCGTCCGCGCGGCCACCCTGCTCTTCAACGACCGTGTCACCGGAGTGCTCGACCTCGTCCGGGTCCGGCACTGGTCGCAGTCCTACCGGGCCACCGGCGCCGCCACCGCCGAGCACCTGGCCGCCGCGGCGCACCGGGTCTGGTGGGAGCGGCTGAACGACTTCTGGATGCTCCAGTGGCGCTACCAGCGGGCCGACCACCGGGCCGACCCGCTCTACCCCGCCTCGGCGGGCCAGTTGGCGTGGTGGTGCCAGGAGTACGAGCAGGTCCTGGACGCCTTCGCCAACTGACCCGTCGGGTCAGCCGGTGGTGGCCGTCGGCTGGGTCGTGGGCTGCACCGGCGGCTTCGGCGTGCCGCCGCCGCCCGCCGGCGGCGTCGTGCCCGCGCCGCCGCCCCCGGTCTGCGGCGGGTTGGTCGCCGGAGCCGTGGCCGTGGCCGTCGTCCCGCCGCCGCCCGTCCCCGTGGTCGGGGCGTTGGTCGGCGGGGCGGTGGCCGCCCCGGTCGGCGTCGTGGGCTCGGTCGTCGGCTTGCCGCCGGTCATGGTCGGCGTCGGCGTCGGGCTAGGCGTGTTGTGCTTGCCGCCCGGCTGGCTCGGCTGCTGGTTCTGGTTGCCGCCGCCGTTGTTGTTGCCGTTGTTGTTGTTGTTCGTGTCCGTCGGCTGCTGCGGACGCTTGCTGTTCTGGCCGCCCTGGGCGGGGGGCGTGGTCGTCCCGGAGCTGGGCGCGGTGGTCTCCGGCGCCGTCGAGACCACCCCGGCGGACGGGCTGGTCCCGCCCGGCGTCCCCTTCGGGGCGTCGTCGCCGCCGCTGAGCGCCAGCGCGATGCCGGCACTGGCCGCGACCACCACCGCCACGATCCCGGCCACCCAGCGCCACGGCCCGCGCTTGCCGGAGCCGTGCCCGTGCCCGCCGCCCTCGTGCCCGTCACCGGAGTCGCCGCCGTACGACCCGCCGGCCGCCGGGTAGGGCGAGGCCGGCGTGTGCGGGCCGCCCGGCACCTGGTAGGGCAGCACCGTCGTCGAATCGCCCGGGACGCCGGCTCCGAGCACCGCCGTCTCGTCCGTGCCGACCGGCGGCAGCCCGCCGCCGTGCACCGGCGCGGCACCGACGGCCCAGCCGCCGGTGCCGCCGGTCAGCTCGCGCAGCGCGTGCTCGATGTGCGCGCGGAACTCGTCGGCGTCCTGGAAGCGGTCGTCCGGGTTCTTGGCCAGCGAGCGCAGCACCAGCGGGTCCAGGCCGGCCGGCACCCGCGGGTTGGCCTGCGAGGGCGGCACCGGCTGGTCCTGCACGTGCTGGTAGACCACCGACAGCGGGGTGTCACCGGTGAACGGCGGGCGCAGCGTCAGCAGTTCGTAGAGCATGCAGCCGGCCGCGTACAGGTCGGAGCGGTGGTCGACCGGCTTGCCCAGCGCCTGCTCCGGCGAGAGGTACTGCGGGGTGCCCATGACCATGCCGGTCTGGGTCATCGTCGAGGCCGTGCCGGTGAGCGCCCGGGCGATGCCGAAGTCCATCACCTTGACCGCGCCGTTGGTGGTGATGATGACGTTGGCCGGCTTGATGTCGCGGTGCACGATGCCGTGCCGGTGGCTGTAGGACAGCGCCTCCAGCACCCCGGCGATGATGATCAGCGCCTGGTCGACCGGCGGCGGCGCCGTCTCGTCCACCAGCAGCTCGCGGACGGTCCGGCCCTCGACCAGCTCCATCACGATGTACGGCGTCGACTCCTCGCCGACGTACTCCTCGCCGGTGTCGTACACCGAGACGATCGCGTGGTGGTTGAGCGCCGCGACGGCGTGCGCCTCCCTGGTGAAGCGCAGCCGGGCGATCTCGTCCTGGGCCAGTTCGCCGCGGAGCAGCTTCACCGCGACGGTCCGGCCGAGCCGGACGTCCTGGGCGGCCAGCACCTCGGCCATGCCGCCCCGGCCGAGCCGGTGGGTCAGCCGGTAGCGGCCGTCGCCGACCGTGCCCAGCGGGGCCGCGGTGCCCCGGCCGGGCGTCTGCGGGCCGCCGTACGGCGGAAGTGCGGTCGTGGCGGCGTCGCTACCGGGCTCGGGCCTCGGGGCCCCGCCGGCCGGACCGGTCGCCCAGGCCCCGTCGTCGTCGCCCGGATGCTGCGTCTGTGCCATCGCTCCTCGCCCCGGGCCTTCGCTCGGATCGCGGTGCCCTGTCGCTCGTATCCCCGAACGCTACCGTCTCCGACCGACCCCTGTGGCACGCGCGATCCGGACGGAACGCGTCAGAGCAGGCCATTCCGGTCGGCCGGACCGTCGAGGCGCAGCACCGTGGCGGTCTGGCCCGAGACCCGCGAGTTGGGACCGGTCTTGGTGTCCCGCTCGGCCCGGTTGACCACGATCGCGATGATGATCACCGCCAGCACGATCACGCCGACGATGATGCCGACGATGACCAGCGCGGTCGAACAGCCGCCGCCGCTGGAGGCCGGGGCCGGCTGGAACGGCGGCGCCGGCATCGGGTGCGGCGGCGGGGTGTGCGCCTGCTGCGGGAAGGGCTGCGGGGTGTGCGGGGCCTGGAAGGCGGGCGGCGGGGTCTGGAACGGCTGCTGCTGCGGCGCCGCGAACGGCTGCGGGGTCTGCGGCGCCTGGAAGGCGGGCGGCGGGGTCTGGAACGGCTGTTGCTGCGGCTGCGGGAACGGCGTCGGCGTCTGCGGGACCTGCGGCGCCGCGTGCACCGAACGCGGACCGTCGGTGATCACCAGCGGGTTGCTGGCCGCCAGCGGGCTGCCGCCGCCCTTGGCCGCGCCGATCAGCCGCTCCGCCTCGTCGCGCATCGCGGCCGCGCTCGGGAAGCGGTGCGCCGGGTCCTTGCGCAGCGCCCTGGCCACGAACTCGTCGACCGCCGGGGTGATCCGCGGGTTGAGCGTCGACGGCGCCGGCGGCGCCTCCTGCACGTGCTTGTAGGCGATCGAGAACGCCGAGTCGCCGTCGAAGACCAGCTGGCCGGTGAGCATCTCGAAGAGCATCACGCCGACCGAGTAGAGGTCGGAGCGGGCGTCCACCGGCTTGCCGAGCGCCTGCTCGGGCGAGAGGTACTGCGGGGTGCCGACCACCATGCCGGTCTGGGTCATCGAGGTGACCCCGCTCTCCAGCGCGCGGGCGATGCCGAAGTCCATGACCTTGACGTTGCCCTTGCGGTCGAACATGACGTTGCCGGGCTTGATGTCGCGGTGCACCAGGCCCATGTCGTGCGAGGCCTCCAGCGCGTTCAGCACGCCGACGGTGACCCGCAGCGCCTCCTCGGCCGGGATCGCGCCCTGCTGGGCGACCGCCTCGTTGATGGCGTCCCGCAGGCCCTTGCCGTCGATCAGCTGCATGACGATGTACGGGGTGCTGGACCCGTCCGGGGCGATGTCCTCGCCGCTGTCGTACACCGTGACGATGTTGGGGTGCTCCAGCCGGGCCACCGCCTGCGCCTCGCGGCGGAACCGCTCCTTGAACGAGTCGTCCCGGCCCAGCTCGGCGTGCATGCTCTTGAGCGCGACCTGACGGTCCAGCACGCTGTCGTACGCGAGGTGGACCGAGGCCATGCCGCCCTCGCCCAGCACCCGCTGCAGCACGTACCGCCCGTTGCCCAGGGAGTAGCCCTCGACCGCCGCGTTGCCGTGCTCGCTCATGGTCCTCTGCTCCCCCTCGGTGCGGCACTGCCGCCGCGACCGTGACGTTCGGTCTCGTCCGTGCGTGTGCGGGCCCGGCCCGCTGGCCCGCCCGCCCCCTGTCGCGGCGCTCGCCCGGCCTGCGACAGGGGCCCAGGGTATCGGCTCACGACGAGGCCGACCGGCCCAGGGCCGACACTGTGTCCAGGTCGCGACCGGGTACCGGCCGGTGGTGCGTCCGGCACCGGCACGCCGTGCGGCGCCCGGTGCCCCACGGCCCCGACACGGGGCCGTGGCGGTACGGGTACGGCCTACAGGTACGGGCCGGAGCGGATGCCGCGGCCCTCGCCCGGCTCGTCGCCCTCCGGCTCCCCGCCCTGCAGGCCCGGCGGCAGCGCCCGGCGCATCTGCTCCAGCTGCGCCCGGGCCGCCATCTGCTGGGCGAACAGCGCGGTCTGGATGCCGTGGAACAGCCCCTCCAGCCAGCCCACCAGCTGCGCCTGCGCGATCCGCAGCTCGGCCTCGGT
Organism: Kitasatospora sp. NPDC057965; assembly: GCF_042887135.1. Taxonomy (NCBI): domain Bacteria; kingdom Bacillati; phylum Actinomycetota; class Actinomycetes; order Kitasatosporales; family Streptomycetaceae; genus Kitasatospora; species Kitasatospora sp. NPDC057965. The sequence goes on along the minus strand of NZ_JBHVPZ010000004.1, from coordinate 315,259 downwards.
CGGGATCGAGTCCTCGGTGAACGGCAGCGAGAGCCGCTCCAGCTCGGCGACCAGCTCGGGGGCCAGGCCGAGCTCCAGCTCCTTGATCGAGCTGGCGTGGATGTCCTTCAGCCGGGCCCGGCTGGCCTCGTCGAGAGGAGCCGCCCGGACCTCCTCCAGCAGCTGCTTGATCATGCTGCCGATCCGCATGACCTTGGCGGGCTGCTCGACCATCTCGGTCACCGGCAGCTCACGCGGGCCGTCCCCCTCGTCACCGCCCGCCATGCCGATCGCCCCCTGGCCCACCGGCAGCCCGTCCGGTCCGACGATCAGCACCTTCTGGCCGTCCTGCGACTGCCCGCCCATGGCCTGGTGGAACTCGTGGGACGAGCGCTCGTTCATCGGATTCGTCATGAACCACATTCTCCCTCACTGGGATTGCCCGGGTGGAGGGCCCCGGCCACCCGGGAACGACGCTACGCCCCGGACGCGGGGGCCGGTATCCGTACGGATACTCAGTCCGCCCGGGTACCGGGGCGGGCGCGCGGCGGGGCGCGCGGGTCAGCCGCGTCGCAGCCGCAGGCCGATCAGGCCCAGTCCGCAGCCGATCAGGCCGAGGCCGGCGCCGAGCGGGAACTGCCGGGTGGAGGCGTCGTCCCAGCGGGTGGGCAGCACGACCGGTCCGGCCGCGACCGTCTGCGGACCGGGCAGGCCGAGTGCCAGCGCCTCGCTCCCGGAGCCGTCGGCGGGCTCGGCCGGGGCCGGGGCGTCCGGGGCGGGGTCGGCCGCGGTGGCCGCGGGCTGCTCCGGCGGCTGCTCGACCGGCTGGTCCGGACTCTGCTCGACGGCCTGCTCGGGCACCTGCTCGGGCGCCTGCCCGGCGCGCTCGGGCGCCGATCCGGGATGGTGCCGCTGCCGGCGCTGCTGCCATCCGGCCTGGGAGGCGCCGGAGCGCGGATGCCCGGCCCGCTGCCACCCGGGCGCACCGGCCGGGACGACAGCGGACGAGGACGCGGACGCGGTGGCGGCGGCGGCGATCACCGACGGGTCGGCGGTCTCGGGCACCGGGGCGACGGAGGAGGAGGGCCCGGCGGAGGGCTCATCGGCGGGCTCCGCCTCGGATCCCGTTCCGGCCTCCGTTCCGGGCTCCGTTGCGGGCTCCGCCGCAGCGGCGGACGGCTCGGGCGTCACGGACGCCGCCGGGGACGGCCGGTCGCCCGGCAGGGCAACCGCCGCCGGGCCGACCGCCAGCGGCACGGCCAGACCGAGCGCCGCCACCAGCAGCAGCCGGGCCCGCCACCCGGCCCGGCGGGCACCCGGACGGACCCGGCCCCGGACGCACCCGGGCGACCGGCGGGAGGGGGACGACGGTGATGCTGCGGGCAGCGGCCCGAGGAACGCGGACGAAGGTGCGGGCACGGTCGAGGTCCTTCCGCGACGGCCGACCGCGCGGGGCGGGATCGGCGGCGGGACAGCTCCCGTCCAGACTCACACACACCCGCATTCCGGGCATGTCGGACGGCCCGGACCGGCGGAGCACGGATCCCCCGGAGCCGCCACCCCGCCGGCCGCGCCCGGGCTCAGACCCGCAGCACCACCTTGCCGACCTGCGTACCGGCCTCCAGCACCCGGTGCGCCTCGGCGGCCTCCGTCAGCGGCAGCACCCGGTCGACCACCGGCTTCACCACCCCGGAGGCGACCAGCGGCCAGACGTGCTCGCGCACCGCCGCCACGATCGCCGACTTCTCGGCCAGCGGCCGCCCGCGCAGATTGGTCGCGATCACCGCGCCGCGCTTGCGCAGCAGGGTGTTGAGGTTCAGCTCGCCGTTCACCCCGCCCTGCAGCCCGATGATCACCAGCCGCCCGTTGACCGCCAGCGCGTCCACGTTCCGCTGCAGGTACTTGGCGCCCATGATGTCGAGGATCACGTCCGCCCCGGCGCCGCCGGTGGCCTCCCGGAGCACCTCGACGAAGTCCTGCGTGCGGTAGTCGATCAGCACGTCGGCACCCAGCTCCGCGCAGCGGGCCAGCTTCTCCGGGCCGCCCGCCGTCACCGCCACCCGGGCGCCGATCGCCTTGGCCAGCTGGATCGCCATCGTCCCGATGCCGCTGGCGCCACCGTGCACCAGCACCGTCTCGCCCGGCCGCAGGTGCGCGGTGAGGAAGACGTTGGACCACACCGTGCAGACCACCTCCGGCAGCGCGGCGGCCTGCTCCGGGGTCAGCCCGGGCGGCACCGGCAGCAGTTGGCCGACCGGCACCGCGACCCGCTCCGCGTAGCCGCCGCCGACCAGCAGCGCGCAGACCTCGTCGCCGACCGCCCAGCCGGACACCCCGGGGCCCAGCGCGGTGATCCGGCCCGCGCACTCCAGGCCGGGGTGGCGCGGGCTGCCGGGCGGCGGATCGTAGAAGCCCTGCCGCTGGAGCAGGTCGGCGCGGTTGACGGCGGTGGCGGCCACCTCGACCAGGACCTCGCCTTCCCCGGGCACCGGGTCCGGCACCTCCGCCCAGACCAGCGCCTCGGGCCCGCCGGGTTCAGGAATCGTCATCGCATGCATGGCCCGACGCTACTGCCCGCCGGCCGCCCCGCGGGCGGGCGACCCGCGCCGTCAGCCGGCCAGGTCGGGCAGCAGCACGGCGCCGGGCAGCGCGGCCAGCACCGCTCCGGGCAGGATCAGCTTGCCGCGCCGCCGCCCGCTGCCCACCAGGACGAAGGGGGCGGCCGCCACCGCCTCGTCGACCAGCAGCGGCCAGCCGGCCGGCAGGCCGACCACGGTGATCCCGCCGTACTCCATGCCGGTCGCCTCGACGGCGGTGTCCATCGGCGCGAACGAGGCCTTGCGCGCCTCCAGGTGCTTGCGGACCGTGCGGTTGACGTCGACCCGGGTGGTCGCCAGCGCCAGGCAGGCGGCCAGGGTGGTCTCCCCGCCGCGCTTGGCGGCGACCACCACGCAGTTCGCCGAGGCGTCGAGCGGCACGTCGTAGGTCTCGCAGAAGACCGCGGTGTCGGCCTTCTCCGGATCGGTCTCGACGTACAGCACGGACCGGGCGGCCTCCCGGTCCTCCCAGCCCGCCAGCGCCTCGGCCACCGGGGCGACCAGCCGGTCGGCCACCTCCAGCGCGGGGGCGAAGAAGTCGAAACTGCCGAACGGGAGCTGCGGTTGACCGGTCATGGCGGCAACCCTACGCGCCGTCCGCCGACTTGATGACGATCACCCGGTCGGTGATCTGCAGCGTCCGCGCCTCCGGCTCGGTGTAGTTGATCACCCGCCGGCCGCGCACCACCGCCACCACCAGGTCGTCGAGTTCGCGCGGGCTGTGCCCGGCCTCGGCCCGGGTGACCGGGCGCTCGACCACGTCCAGGCCGTTGCCGTAGGTGAGCAGGTCCTCCATCACCGCTCCCGCGTGCGGGCTGAGCATCGACATGCCGAGCAGCCGGCCCGCCGAACTGGAGCTGGTGACCACCACGTCGGCACCGCTCTGCCGCAGCAGCGGGGCGTTCTCGTCCTCCCGCACCGCCGCGACGATGGTCGCCGAGCGGGTCAGCTGGCGGGCGGTCAGGGTGATCAGCGCGGCGGTGTCGTCCCGTTCGGGGGCGACCACCACCCGGGCGGCGGTGGGCAGTCCGGCGCGCAGCAGGGTGTCGGTCCGGGTGGCGTCGCCGACCACGCCCACCAGGCCCTGCTGGGCGGCCTGGTCGACCACCCGGCGCTGCGGGTCGACCACCACGATCTCGTCCTTGCGGGCGCCCTGCCCGAGCAGGGTGTCGATGGCGCTGCGGCCCTTGGTGCCGAAGCCGATCACGACGGTGTGCTCGCGCACGGTGGACCTCCAGCGGTTCAACCGCCACTGCTGACGGGTGCGTTCGGTGAGCACTTCGAGGGTGGTGCCGACCAGGATGATCAGGAAGAGCACCCGCAGCGGAGTGATCACGAAGATGTTGGTGAGCCGGGCGCTGTCGCTGAACGGGGTGATGTCGCCGTACCCGGTGGTGGAGAGCGTCACCGTGGCGTAGTACGCCGAGTCCAGGAAGCTCAGCCCGCCGCCGGCGTTGTCGTTGTAGCCCTCGCGGTCCAGCCAGACGATCATCGTGGTGGCCACCAGGACGCCCAGCGCCAGCAGCAACCGGGAGCCGACCTGCCGCACCGCCGGCGCGGTGCGCCGGGCCGGCAGCACGATCCCGGAGTCGGCCCAGGGCTCGGTACCGGGTGTGGTCGGTCCGGCCAGCCGCTCGCGGACGCGTCGGACACTCATGGCACCTCCAGCAGTTCGATCTCGTCACCGGCCGCCGCGCCGCCCGGCGGCACCACCGCCAGCGCCTCGGCCCGGGCCAGGCCGCGGAGCATCGCCGGGCCGTCGTGGCGGAGTCGGACCACCCCGCGGGCGGTCCGGCGGACCGGCAGCAGCCGGGTGTCCACCGGGTGGCCGGGCAGCGGGTCGACGGCGGCGGCCAGCACCGGCTCGCCGCTGCTCCGCCCGGCCAGCGCGCGCAGCAGCGGCAGGGCGAGCGTCACCGTGCCCGCGACCGCGGCCAGCGGATTGCCGGGCAGGCCCACCAGGTGCCGGCCGCCGGGGAGTTCGGCCAGCACCATCGGGTGGCCGGGGCGGACGGCGACCCCGTCCACCAGCAGCCGGGCGCCGCACTCGGCGAGCGCCCGGTGCAGGAAGTCCACCGGGCCGGCCGCCGTCCCGCCGGTGGTGACCACCACGTCCGCGACGGAGTGCCGCAGGGCGTCCCGGAGCAGGCCGAAGTCGTCCCGGACGGCACGCGGTTCACCGGTCTCGGCGCCGGCCGCGCGCAGCCACGGCGGCAGCAGCGGGCCGAGCGCGTCCCGGACCAGGCCGGGCCGGGGCAGGCCGGAGCCGAGCAGTTCGTCGCCGAGCACCAGCAGCTCCACCACCGGGGGACGGTGGACGGCCAGCCGGTCGTGGCCGCAGGCGGCGGCCAGGCCGAGCACCGCCGGTCCGACCTCGGTCCCGGCCGGCAGCAGCACCTCGCCGCGCCGGCACTCCTGGCCGCGCGGCCGCACGTCCTGGCCGGTGGTCAGCGCACCGGGGATCCGCTCGGACAGCAGCGTCGCACCCGGCTCACCGTGCTCACGGCGGAGCACCGCGGTGGCACCGGGCGGCAGTTGGGCGCCGGTGGCGATCTCCACGGCGGCGCCGTCGGCCAGTGGACCGTCGGCGGGGTGCCCGGCGAGCAGCCGGCCGGCCACCTTCCAGGGGCCGGGGCCGGCGACCGCCCAGCCGTCCATCGCCGAGGTGTCGAAGGCCGGCAGGTCGCTGAGCGCGATCAGCGGCTCGGCCAGGGTGCGGCCGAGCGCGCCGTCCAGCGGCAGGCTCAGCGACGGCAGCACGGGGCGGCCGGCCCGGCGGGCGGTCTCGCGGGCCGCCGCCCAGCCGGCCGGGCGGGCCGGGGCGACGGCGGTGCGTTCCTCGATCACGCTCACGGCTGTCCCGGGTCGTCCGTCCGGGCCGCCGCCCAGCGCTCGGCGAGCGCCTCGGTGCGCCGGGACGCCTCGGCGACCGCCTCCGGGCCACCGCCGCGACGCGCGGCCGCGTAGCCGATCAGAAAGGCGGTCAGCGGGGCCGCGGGGCGGTCCACCCCGTGCGCGACCACCCGGGCCAGGTCGAGCAGGCCGCGGACGTCGACCTCCAGGTCGATGTCCAGCTCGGCACGGACCTCGGCGATCCAGTCATCCAGCGTGCGCTCCATGCGAACATGCTGCCCGATCGGTGGTGGACCCGGGATGTTTGTCCGGTGAGCGGCGCGCGTCGTTTCGCTCACGTCCGGGCCCCCGCCCCGTGAGCCGGCCGGTCCGGCCGGGATCAGCCCGCGCCGCCGCCGCGTTCGCGGGCCTGCTCCAGGTCCTCCCAGGTGTCGCAGTCGTAGGTGACGTCGTCGGTGTCGGCCAGCCGCAGGGTGGGCAGGGCGCCGGTCAGCCGGCGCAGCGGGAGCCCGGCGGGGTCGCCGGCGGCGGCCAGCGCGGCGCGCAGGGCGGCGGTGCGGTAGGCGGCGGCGAGCGGCTGGTCACGGCCGGCGGCGTCGACCAGCACGGCCGCCGCGGTCTCCGGCCCGGCCCCGTCGAGGGCGGCGACCAGCCGGTGGACGGTGCGCCGGTCGAGGAACGGCAGGTCGGCGGCGAACAGCAGCACCAGATCGGCGCTCACCTCGGCGAGACCGGCCGCGACGGCGGCCACCGGCCCGCCGCCGGGCGGGCGCTCGCGGGTCCAGCGGACCCCGGGCCGGGCGGTGGGCCGGGCCGGCCCGACCACCACGGTGGTCCGGGCCTCCGCGCAGGCGGCGAGCACCCGGTCCAGCAGGGTGGTCCCACCGACGGTCAGACCGGGCTTGTCCGCCCCGCCCAGCCGCCGGGCGGCGCCACCGGCCGGGACGATCACGTCGTACGGCGTCATGCCGCCAGTATCCGCCGGACGCTCAGGCGGTGGACCCGCCGTCCTCGGGCTCCCGCTCGGCGGGCGCTTCGGCGTCCGGTCCGGCCCCGGTCCCGGCGTCCGGTTCGGCCTCCGCCCCGGGCTCGGCGTCCGGTTCGGCCTCCGCCCCGGGCTCGGGCTCGTCGCCGGGCTCGGCCGGCGCCCCGGCCGCAGCACCGGTCCCGGCGGCAGCCGTGTTGGCGGCGGCGCTCAGCTCCAGCACGACCGGCAGGGTCAGCTCCCCGTACCGCCGGTTCACCGCCGCGACCAGCGCCTCCGGGTCGTCCGGGTGCTCGGCCAGCAGCCGGTCGAAGTCCTGCAGGTACTCCCCGGTGAAGGCCAGCACCCGGGCCGCGTCGTCGCCCTGTTCCGGCGCCCGGTGCCCGGCGATCACCCGGTCCGCGCCCAGCTCGGCGATCCGGCCCAGATTGCGGACCCAGCCGGCGCGCTGCTCCGGCGTGGTGTCGGCGGTCCAGACGTGGGTGCCGTTGTACACGAAGTCGCCGGCCACCACGGTGCGGACGCTCGGCACGTGCACCACCGTGGAACCGTCGCAGTCGGCCTGTCCGAGCAGCAGCACCGGGATCACCTGCCGGTCGATCATCAGCGGCTGGGGCAGCAGCGGGGCCGGGACCAGCGGATGGTCCGGGATGTCGTCGCCGAACACCGGCTTCCACTGGGCGACCTTCGCCGCGGCGGTGCGCAGAATGCCGTCGACCACCGGCGGCGCGGCCAGCAGCTGCGCCTCGGGGAAGAGCCGCAGCACCTCCTCGGCGCCGAAGTAGTGGTCGGGGTGCTGGTGGGTGACCACGATGGCGAGCAGCCGCCGGCCCTTGCCCGCCACCCACTCGGCCAGCTCGCGGCCGGCGCTGCGGGTGAGCTGGGCGTCGACCAGGATCGCCGTGTGCTCGCCGAGGATCAGGGTGGAGGTGGCGAAGAAGGCCGACTCGGGGCCGGTGAAGACCTCGACCTCCAGCGGCCGGACCGGCGCCCCGGCGGCGGGCGCCCCGTCGACCGGGTCCGCGCCGGCGTTCTCCTCGGACGGGGACGACGTCACTGGCTGCTCCCTCTGCTTCGGCGGTCCCGGTCCCGTTCCGGCTCGGTGTCGGTGGTGCGCACGGCGGTGACGGCGGGAGCCGCCCGGCCGGGGACCGTACCGGGCGGCCGGACCTCGCGCCCTACAGCATGGGAGTACGGCGCACGGAAAACGCGGAAGGCGCGCCCGGCGGGGGCGCGCCTTCCCGATCACGTGTCCGGACGGTGACCCTTCGCCGCGGTGGTCAGCCCTTGCGGCCGGTGAGCTTGGCGACGCGGTCGGCGACGCCCCAGGAGGTGACCCGCCAGAGCGCCTCGACCACGATCTGCCGGCTCATCTTGGACGCGCCCAGCTCCCGCTCGACGAAGGTGATCGGCACCTCGGCGACCTTGAAGCCGGCCTTCACCGTGCGCCAGGCCAGGTCGACCTGGAAGCAGTAGCCGGCCGAGGCGACCTGGTCCATGCCCAGGCCGAGCAGGGTCTCCTTGCGGAACGCCCGGTAGCCGCCGGTGACGTCCCGGATCGGCACGCCCAGCATCAGCCGCGAGTAGGTCGAGCCGCCGCGCGAGAGCAGCAGCCGGGACTTCGGCCAGTTCACCACCCGGCCGCCGGGGACCCAGCGCGAACCCAGCACCAGGTCGGCACCGCGCAGCGCGGTGAGCAGCCGGTCCAGCTCCTCGGGCCGGTGGGAGCCGTCGGCGTCCATCTCGACGAGCACGTCGTAGCCCTCGTCGATGCCCCAGCGGAACCCGGCCAGGTAGGCGGCGCCCAGCCCCTCCTTGCCCCGGCGGTGCATGACGTGCACCTGGGGGTCCTCGGCGGCCAGCTTGTCGGCCAGCTCACCGGTGCCGTCGGGGCTGTTGTCGTCGGCGACGAGGACGTGCACCTCGGGCACCGCGGCACGTACCCGGCCGACGATGAGCTCGACGTTCTCCGCCTCGTTGTAGGTGGGGATGATCACCAGCACCCGGCCGAGATCGGCGAAGCCCTGCTGGTTGACGGTCACGTACTAACCTCTCGGCCGGTGGCGGGACGTGCCGGTCACCATTGCCCGCACTCATCGGAAGACACAGTCCCGGCCGACACCCCGCCGGCCCGGACGACACCGTGGAAAACACTGGGTCCTGGCATCCTACTACCGCGCCCTCGGGCCGACCTTCCTCCCGAGGCACTCCCGACCGGCGCCCGCCGTTTCACCGGCGGAGGTGCAGGTCGGCTAGGGTCGATGCCCGGCCTTTGCCCGGATGCCCGAACCCGTCCGCCCCCCGCCCGCGGCCGCCTGACGGCGGCGAGGCCCACCAGCCACTGCAGCAAGGAGCAGGACCGCGCCCATGGACAAGCTCGTCAACACCGTCCGCCCGTACGCCTGGGGTTCGGTCACCGCGCTCCCCGAGCTGCTCGGGCAGGAGCCGACCGGCGAACCGCAGGCCGAGCTGTGGATGGGCGCCCACCCCGGGGACCCGTCGCGGGCGGACCGGGGCGAGGGGCCGCGCCGACTCGACGAGTTGATCGCCGCCGACCCGCAGGGCGAGCTGGGCGCCGCCTCGGTCGCCCGGTTCGGACCCACCCTGCCGTTCCTGCTCAAGATCCTCGCCCCGGGCATCCCGATCTCCATCCAGGCCCACCCCTCGCTCGACCAGGCCCGCGCCGGGTACGCCGCCGAGAACGCCCTGGGGATCCCGCTGGACGCGCCGCACCGGAACTATCGGGACGCCAACCACAAGCCCGAACTCATCTGCGCGCTCGGCGACTTCGACGGCCTCTGCGGCTTCCGCCGGCCCGCCGAGGCGGCCGCGCTGCTGGCCGGCCTCGGGGTGCCCGCGCTGGCGCCGGTGATCGCCCTGCTGGGCGCCGGGGACGAGTCCGAAGCGCTCAGCACCGCGCTGGCCGCCGTGCTCACCCTGTCCGGGCCGGAGGCCGCGGAGGCGGTCCGGGACACCGCCGAGGCGCTCGGCAAGGCCGCCGCCGAGGACCCGGAGGGCCCGTACGCGCCGTACACCCGGATTGCCCGGGACTTCCCCGGGGACGTCGGGCTGATCGCCGGGCTGCTGCTCAACCACGTCCTGCTGCGCGCCGGCGAGGCGCTCTACCTGGGCGCCGGCGTCCCGCACGCTTACCTGCACGGCCTGTGCGTGGAGCTCCAGGCCAACTCCGACAACGTGCTGCGGGCCGGGCTCACCCCCAAGCACATCGACGTGCCGGAGCTGCTCCGGGTGGTCGAGTTCGCCGCCTGCTCGCCGGAACCGCTGCTGCCGGTCACCGTCGACGGGACGCCCGGCGAGGAGCTGTACCCCGTGCCGATCGACGAGTTCCGGCTCTCCCGCTTCGTGCTGGACGACCGCGCGCGGGAGGTGGCCGGCGACGCCCCGCAGATCCTGCTCTGCACCGCCGGCACCGTCCGGCTGACCGCGGCGGACGGCGCCGTCCTGGGGCTGGCCCGGGGCGAGGCGGCCTTCCTCCCCGCCACCGGTACCGCGACCCGCCTGGACGGCGCCGACGCCACGCTCTTCCGCGCGACCGTCACCCTCTGACCCCGGCCGCACACGGCGGCGCCGGTCAGTCCGTCTTCGCCGGGCCCCCGGCGCCGGTGGTGCCCGCGCCCACCAGAACCGGCTCCGCCGCTCCTGCGGCCGGCACCGGGACCGCGGCCACCGCCGCGGGGGCCTCCAGGGACTGCGGCGGCCACCGCCGGTTCATCGCCTTCGTCAGCTTGCGGCCGAGGTTCTGGAAGGGCATCTCCACCAGCCGGTACACCACCCAGCAGACCACCAGCAGCACCGCCAGGTACATGGCCACCCACGCCCACCGCTCGGCGAACGGCAGCTCCTGCAGCTTGGCCCAGTAGTACTTGGGGTCCCAGCCGAACCGCCACAGCAGGAACCTCTTCACCGGCCAGTGCAGCAGGTAGAGCGAGAAGCTCACCGCGCCCAGCCAGACCATCGCGCGCGGCATCCGCCGCTTGCGCAGCAGGAAGAAGAGGCCGAACGACGCCCACGCCCCCAGGTAGGCGTAGGTCCACGCCTGCCAGGTGAAGGTCGAGGTCGCGTCGGCCATCGGGCCCCGGTTGAACATCCACCCCACCAGGGCGCCCGCCGCCGCCACGAAGCCGATGGCCAGCCAGGCCTCGATGCGCTCGATCTGCCCGTGCTGCGCCCGGTAGATCACCGTGCCCGCGAACATCGTCGCGAGGATGGTGAAGGTCTCGAACGCGGGCACCCGGCCGTTGGTGCACACCAGGTACAGGCTGAGCCCGCCCAGCAGCAGACCGCCGGTCCGGGCCAGCGACGCGTTGCCGCTGAGCATGCAGAGCACGCCCATGACCACGACGGCCAGGGCGGCGGTCACGAGGTTGTAGACCTCCTGGTTGCTGTTCTGCAGGCTGTGCGACGGGATCCAGACGCCCATCACCAGCGCGACCGCCCCCGCCCCGACCGCGATCGGCGTGCTGCGCCGGTGCCAGCCGAACGCGAAGAGGCTGCTGACGAGGAAGTAGAAGAGCATCTCGTACGTGAGCGTCCAGCTCACGCCGAAGCCGTTCCACACGCCCAGCATGTCCGTCAGCATCAGGCCGTTGCCCACCAGCCAGAGCTTGTCGTGGTGGTAGCTGTCGAAGGTCAGGACCTGGTAGGCGGGCGGCAGGATGAACTCGGACAGCAGCATCGCCACGATCAGCGCCGGGTAGATCCGGAAGATCCGGCCGATCCAGAACGCCCGGACGTCACCACGGCGCTCCAGCGAGGCCGGGATGATGTAGCCGCTGACGATGAAGAACACGATGACCCCGTAGAAGCCGAGGTCGAAGTGGCCGGCGATCTCGCCGCCGAACGGGACGATCCTCAGGATCTCGAAGTGATGGGCCGCGACGGCGAGCGCCGCGATGCCGCGCAGCGCGTCCAGCCAGCCGAGCCGGTTCGACGAGGGGGGCGCGGATCCGGCGCCGGTTGCTCCGGTGGCCTCTCGCCGAGAGCGGGATATGAGTGTCATCACGCGCCGGAGGCTAGTCCATGTCCGGGGCCGACTCCGCACCACCCCTTCGTGAACGGCCTTTGCGGGAGTTCCGCACCGCCTCCGGACCGGGCGCCGTCCCCTCCGGCCGGAGGTCAGTCGCGGGTCATGTCGACGAAGCGGGAGTAGTGGCCCTGGAAGGCCACGGTGATGGTGGCGGTCGGGCCGTTTCGGTGCTTGGCGACGATGAGGTCGGCCTCGCCCGCGCGCGGGGACTCCTTCTCGTAGGCGTCCTCGCGGTGCAGCAGGATGACCATGTCGGCGTCCTGCTCGATCGAGCCGGACTCACGCAGGTCGGAGACCATCGGACGCTTGTCGGTGCGCTGTTCGGGACCACGGTTCAGCTGGGAGAGCGCGATCACCGGCACCTCCAGCTCCTTGGCCAGCAGCTTCAGGTTTCGCGACATGTCGGAGACCTCCTGCTGGCGGTTCTCGGCCCGGCGGGAGCCGCCGGACTGCATCAGCTGGAGGTAGTCGATGACGACCAGTTTGATGTCGTTGCGCTGCTTGAGCCGGCGGCACTTGGCGCGGATCTCCATCATCGACAGGTTCGGGGAGTCGTCGATGAACAGCGGGGCCTCGCTGACGTCCGGCATCCGCCGGGCCACCCTGGTCCAGTCGTCGTCCGTCATGGAGCCGGAGCGCATGTGGTGCAGCGCCACCCTGGCCTCGGCGGAGAGCAGACGCATGGCGATCTCGTTGCGGCCCATTTCGAGCGAGAAGATCACGCTCGGCAGCTTGTTGTGGATCGAGCAGGCCCGGGCGAAGTCCAGCGCCAGGGTGGACTTGCCCATCGCGGGGCGGGCCGCGATGACGATCATCTGGCCGGGGTGCAGCCCGTTGGTGAGCGCGTCGAAGTCGGCGAATCCGGTCGGGACGCCGGACATCTGGCCATTGCGGGAGCCGATCGACTCGATCTCGTCGAGGGCGCCCTCCATGATGTCGGCGAGCGGGGCGTAGTCCTCGTTGGTGCGCTGCTCGGTGACGGCGTAGATCTCGGCCTGCGCCGCGTTGACGATCTCGTCGACGTCGCCCTCGGCGGCGTAGCCCATGCCGGCGATCCGGGTGCCGGCCTCGACCAGCCGGCGCAGCACCGCGCGCTCGTGCACGATCTGCGCGTAGTACTCGGCATTGGCGGCGGTCGGGACGGAGTTGACCAGGGTGTGCAGGTAGCCCGGGCCGCCGACCCGCTGGAGCTCGCCGCGCTTGGTCAGCTCGCCGGCCACGGTGATCGGGTCGGCCGGCTCGCCGCGCGCGTACAGGTCGAGGATCGCGCCGTGGATCAGCTCGTGCGCGGGCCGGTAGTAGTCGGCCGGCTTGAGCACCTCGACCACGTCGGCGATGGCGTCCTTGGAGAGCAGCATGCCGCCGAGGACGGACTGCTCGGCCGCGAGGTCCTGCGGAGGGACGCGCTCGAAGCCGTCCAGGCCGCCCTCGCCGCGGTCGTCCTCGCCGCCCTGGCGCCGCTTGCCGCCGTCCCGCTGGAAGCCGCCGGACCCGCCCTTGCCGCCCTTCTGGAAGCCGCCGCCCTGGCCCTGGCCCTGGCCGCGGCCGCGCGAGACCGGCAGGCGGTCGCCGGGGCCGTCCGGGAAGGGGGCGTCGGCGAAGGCGCCGACCGGGAAGGGGTCGTCGGCGCCCTGCCAGTCGTCCTCCGGCGGCGGGGCGTCGTGGTCGTCGTACTGGGGGCCGGTCACGCGTGTTCCCCGTTCAGCGAGTGGTGCGAGTTGGAGCGGGCCTTGCCGGTGGCTGGGATGGTGCGGAACCCGACTCCGCGCCACCGCATTTTCTACGCCACCGCACCGACAAATCGGACGCCGGGGCGGGTGGGAGTGTCGGACGGAGGGCCCACGCTAAGGCGCCGGACGGCCTTCAGCCAAGGCGGTTATCCACAGGGGGTGTGGACGAGTGGCCGATGACTGTGGAGAAGTGCCGCAAACCTGTGGACGCCCCTGTGGAAAGCCCTGTGGATAACCAGACGATCGATCCACCGTCAACCCGCTGACCTGCGCTTCCCCCGTCCCGGGCCTGTGCATGAGAAATTCTTCACACGCAGCCGGGTGGCGGTGGACACACATCCGGACGACCCGGTCGCTCGCTCGTACGAGTAAGTGCCCGGATGGCCTTTTGTCACTTACCTGTGGATGAGTAGCCTGGTTCCCATGACCCTCACCACCGACCGCCGCCGGCACGACCGCGAGATCCTCGCCCTCGCCGTCCCCGCCTTCGGCGCCCTGGTCGCCGAGCCGCTGTTCCTGATGGCCGACTCGGCGATCGTCGGCCACCTCGGCACCGCCCAGCTGGCCGGCGTCGGCGTCGCCTCCGCCGCGCTCACCACCGCCACCGGGGTGTTCGTCTTCCTCGCCTACGCCACCACCGCCGCGGTCGCCCGCCGGATCGGCGCCGGGGACCGCCGGGCCGCCGTCCAGCAGGGCATCGACGGCATCTGGCTGGCGCTGGCCCTCTCCGTCGGAGTGGTCGCGCTGACCCTGCTGCTCGCCCCACGGCTGGCGGACGCGCTGGGCGCCTCGCCGACGGCCGCCCCGTACGCCGTGACGTACCTGCGGATCAGCGCGCTCGGCATCCCGGCGATCCTGATGGTGATGGCCTCCACCGGCGTGCTGCGCGGCCTCCAGGACACCCGGACGCCGCTGTACGTGGCCGTCGCCGGCTTCGCCGCCAACCTCGGGCTGAACGCCGCCCTGGTGTACGGCGCCGGGCTCGGGGTGGCCGGCTCGGCCTGGGGAACGGTCGCCGCCCAGACCGGCATGGCCGCCGTCTACGTCTTCGTGGTGGTCCGCGGCGCCCGCCGGGAGCGGGCCTCGCTGCGGCCGGACCCGGCCGGGATACGGGCGAGCGCCCGGGCCGGTGGCCCGCTGATGGTTCGCACCCTGAGCCTGCGCGCCATCCTGATGATCGCCACCGCGGTGGCCGCCGGGCTCGGCGACGACCAGATCGCCGCGCACCAGATCGCCATGACGGTCTTCCTGTTCATCGCCTTCGCGCTGGACGCCATCGCGATCGCCGGCCAGGCGATCATCGGCCGCTACCTGGGCGCCGGGGACGTCCCGGGCACCAGGGCCGCCACCCGGCGGATGATCGAGTGGGGCATCGGCTCCGGCGTGCTGCTGGGCCTGCTGGTGGTGCTCGCCCGGCCGCTGTACGTCCCGCTGTTCACCCCCGACCCGGCGGTGCAGCAGCAGCTGAACACCGTCCTGCTGCTGCTCGCGCTCTGCCAGCCGGTCTCCGGCCTGGTCTACGTCCTGGACGGCGTCCTGATGGGCGCCGGGGACGGTCCGTTCCTGGCCTGGGCGATGCTCGCCACGCTGGCGGTCTTCGCGCCCGCCGCGCTCGCGGTACCGGCCAGCGGCACCGGGCTCGCCGGGCTCTGGTGGGCGATGAACCTCTTCATGCTGGTCCGCGGCGGCTTCCTGGCCTGGCGGGCCCGCGGCGGCAGGTGGCTGGTCACCGGCGCGGTGCGGAGCTGAGCGGCCCGGCCCGGCGAACGACCGGCCCGGCGAACGACCGAGGGCCGGTCCCCCCGCGAAGGGGGACCGGCCCTCGGGCCACTGCTGCGGAGCTGACGCTACCGAGGCGTGGTCGTGGCTCAGGCGGCGACGACGGCGATGTCCAGGTTGGCCTGGACGTCCGAGTGCAGCTTGACCGAGACCTTGTGGGTGCCCACGGTCTTGATCGGCGAGGCGATCGCGACGGCGCGCTTGTCGACCGACGGGCCGCCGGCGGCCTTGATGGCCTCGACGACGTCGGCCTGGGTCACCGAGCCGAACAGACGGCCGGCCTCGCCGGAACGAACGGCCAGCTTGACCTGGACGCCCTCCAGCTTGCCCTTGACCTCGTTGGCGGCCTCAAGGGTCTGGATCTCGTGGATCTTGCGGGCGCGACGGATGGCGTCGACGTCCTTCTGACCGCCCTTGGTCCAGCGGATGGCGTAGCCACGCGGAACCAGGTAGTTGCGGGCGTAGCCGTCCTTGACCTCGACGACCTCGCCGGCCGAGCCCAGGCCCGGCACCTCGTGGGTGAGGATGATCTTCATTGTTCGGTCACCCTCTCTTAGCGCGCGGTGCTGGTGTAGGGCAGCAGCGCCATCTCACGGCTGTTCTTCACGGCCGTGGCGACGTCACGCTGGTGCTGGGTGCAGTTGCCGGTGACCCGGCGGGCACGGATCTTGCCACGGTCGGAGATGAACTTCCGCAGCAGGTTCGTGTCCTTGTAGTCAACGTAGTTGACCTTGTCCTTGCAGAAGACGCAAACCTTCTTCTTCGGCTTGCGAGCAGGCGGCTTCGCCATTGTGTGCTCCATTGGGGTTCACGGCCGGGCGGGCGTCTCGCGACGCCCGCGGCCAGGCCGCACGAAATCTGTCAGCTCTTAGAACGGGGGCTCTTCCGAGAAGCCGCCACCGGACGGGGCACCCCAGCTGCCGCCACCCTGGTTGCCACCAGAGGGAGCGCTGGACGCCCAGGGGTCGTCGGAGGGGCCGGACTGGCCGCCGGAGTTGCCACCCCAGCCGCCGCCCTGCTGGCCGCCACCGCCGCCGCCCCAGCCGCCGCCCTGGCCGCCACCCTGCGGGCCGCCGCCGAAGCCGCCGCCCTGGGGGCCGCCGGACCGGTTGGCCCGGGTGACCTTCGCGGTCGCCGAGCGCAGGCTCGGACCGACCTCGTCGACCTCGACCTCGAAGACCGTCCGCTTCTCGCCTTCCTTGGTCTCGTAAGACCGCTGGCGCAGCCGGCCCTGCACGATGACGCGCATGCCGCGCTGGAGCGACTCGGCCACGTTCTCCGCCGGCTGCCGCCAGACGTTGCACGTGAGGAAGAGGCTCTCGCCGTCCTTCCACTCGTTCGTCTGACGGTCGAAGGTGCGGGGGGTGGACGCGATGCGGAACTTCGCGACCGCCGCACCCGACGGGGTGAAGCGCAGCTCGGGGTCGTCGACGAGATTGCCGACGAGGGTGATGACGGTCTCGCCTGCCATGGTGGTGATGACCTCTCGGGAAGATGTCCGTTCACCGCTGTTTCACGTGAAACAGCGGTCGCGAGCTACCCGAGACCCGAAGGCCTCAGAGGTGGCTCAGTGGGTGTCCGGGCGCAGGACCTTGGTCCGCAGAACCGACTCGCTCAGGCCCAGCTGGCGGTCGAGCTCCTTGACGACCTCAGGCGTGGCCTGCAGGTCGATGACCGAGTAGATGCCCTCGGACTGCTTGTTGATCTCGTAGGCCAGACGGCGGCGACCCCAGGTGTCGATCTTCTCGACCTTGCCACCCGCGTTGCGGACGACAGCCATGAAGCTCTCGATCAGGGGGGAAACGGCGCGCTCCTCGACCGAGGGGTCGAGGATCACCATCACCTCGTAGTGACGCATGAGTAACCCACCTCCTTTGGACTCAGCGGCCACGGTCTCTCCGTGGCAGGAGGGTTGTGCAGCGTCGGCACCGGAGCAGTGACGACACGGCCACCGTAGCGGCCGGGTCGGACAGCCCGTCCCCGTTCACCCGGAAGAGGGCAGAGGAGGGCACAACTACACCAGTGCAGACGACACACCCTACCCGCACCCGGACGGACGAACAAAACGCATAGGGGTTGTGAGACCCGTCCAACCGCCGCAATCTGGACGGAACGGGTTTCCCGCCCGTTCGTCTCCACGCCAGGAGGTGGGACTCATGGCCCAGACCGTCCACCGCATGCCCGCCCTCACCCTGAACACCGACGGACACCCGCACCCGCGGGAGAACACCCTGGTCGGCCTCACCGCCGTCCTGGGCGCGATCGCCTTCATCACGTCGTTCTTCCACAACCTGCACCTGCTGACTTCGTGGACCGGCCTGTTCGGGATCGTCACCGGCCTGCTGGGGATGTACGTCTCCGTCACCACGGCCGAGCGCTTCGTCCTGATGATCACGCTCGGCGCCTCGGCGATCGGCTTCTACCTCGGCATCGCACGCGGCGGTCTGTGGGGTTAGCCCCACCACGGGTCGGCCCCACGACGGGGTTGGCTCCATCACCCCGAGGAACCCCGGGCGCCCCCGTGGCGTACTTGTCTTCAGGCGGACGGGTACGCGGCGGGGGCGCCGCCGTGCCCGAAGCCGACGGGACCCCGGACGATAGGGTCACCCCGAGAAGACGGGGCCCACCGCAGCCCGACCGACGAGGAGCACCGAGCATGAGCCTGCGCCTGAGGACGATCACCCGCGAGGAGCACCTCGCCTTCATCAGGAGCCGCGCCTCGGCGAGCCACATGCAGGTGCCGTCCTGGGGCGACGTGAAGGCCGAGTGGCGCTCCGAGTCGATCGGCTGGTTCGACGGGACCAACCAGCTCGTCGGCGCCGGCCTGGTGCTCTACCGGCAACTGCCCAAGCTCAAGCGCTACCTCGCCTACCTGCCCGAGGGCCCGGTGATCGACTGGTTCGACCGCGACCTCGACCGCTGGCTGCAGCCGATGCTGGCGCACCTGAAGTCCCAGGGCGCCTTCTCGGTGAAGATGGGCCCGCCGGTGGTCATCCGCCGCTGGAACGCCCCGACCATCAAGGAGGCCATCGCCGCCAAGCAGGCCAAGCGCCTGCGCGACGTCGAGGCCGACTGGTACGAGCCGCGCGCCTTCGAGGTCGCCGACCGGCTGCGCAAGGCCGGCTGGCTGCAGGGCGAGGACGGCGGCGCCGGCTTCGGCGACGTCCAGCCGCGCTACGTCTTCCAGGTGCCGCTGGCCAACCGCTCGCTGGACGACATCCAGAAGGGCTTCAACCAGCTCTGGCGCCGCAACATCAAGAAGGCCGAGAAGAGCGGCGTCGAGGTGGTCCAGGGCGGCTACGACGAGCTGCCGGTCTTCCACCAGCTCTACCTGGTGACCGCCGAGCGCGACAAGTTCACCCCGCGCCCGCTGGCCTACTTCCAGCGCATGTGGAAGGCCCTCGTCGCCGAGGACCCCAACCGGATGCGGCTGT
This sequence comes from Kitasatospora sp. NPDC057965, assembly GCF_042887135.1. NCBI lineage: Bacteria > Bacillati > Actinomycetota > Actinomycetes > Kitasatosporales > Streptomycetaceae > Kitasatospora > Kitasatospora sp. NPDC057965. The sequence goes on along the minus strand of NZ_JBHVPZ010000004.1, from coordinate 296,855 downwards.
ACATCGCCTACCACGAGGGCGAGCCGCTGGCCGCGACCACGATGCTGGTCGTCGGCGAGCACGTCTGGTACTCCTACGGCGCCTCGGCCAACCACAAGCGCGAGGTCAAGCCGTCGAACGCGATCCAGTGGCGGATGATGCGCGACTCCTACGCCCTCGGCGGCGGGGTGTACGACCTGCGCGGCATCTCCGACACCCTGGACGAGAACGACCACCTGTTCGGCCTGATCCAGTTCAAGGTCGGCACCGGCGGCCAGGCCGCCGAGTACCTCGGCGAGTGGGACTTCCCGCTCAACAAGCTGCTGCACAAGGCCCTCGACCTCTACATGTCGCGCCGCTGAGCAGCGCTCGCCGAGCCACCGAGCAGCCGTGCCCAACACCCCCTGGGAGATGACCCGATGACGCTGTCGCTCTACCTCGACACCGAACGCTGGCGTACCCACCAGCGCTCCGTGCTGGCCGAGTTCCCCGGCCTGGTGCCGGTGGCGAAGGGCAACGGCTACGGCTTGGGCAACCACCGGCTGGCCGAGGAGGCGACCCTCCTCGGCACCGGCGTGCTGGCGGTCGGCACCGCCTACGAGGCCGCCGACGCGGCCGACTGGTACGGCGGCGAGCTGCTGGTGCTCACCCCCTACCGGCTGGGCGAGGAGGCGCTGCCGCTGCCGCACGCCCGGGTGATCCGGACGGTGGCGAGCGTGGACGCGCTGCGGGCGCTGCACGGCGCCCGGGTGGTGGTGGAGTGCATGACCACCATGCGCCGGCACGGCGTCTCGGCGGCCGACCTCACCACGGTCGCCGCCGAGCTGGAGGGCGTCCACTTCGAGGGCCTGGCGCTGCACCTGCCGATGGACCGGCCGGACGGCTCCAACCCGGTCGACGAGGTCGCGTACTGGGTGGAGACCGCCCGGGCCGCCGGCGTCCCGGTGCACACCGTGTTCGTCAGCCACCTCGGCGCGGCGGGCATGGAGCAGCTGGCCCAGCGCTTCCCGGAGACCGTCTTCCGGGCCCGGATCGGCACCCGGCTCTGGCTGGGCGACCACGGCGCGCTGGAGGTCCGGGCGACGGTGCTGGACGTCACCCCGGTCCAGAAGGGCGACCGCTACGGCTACCGCCAGCACCCGGCGCCCTCCGACGGCCACCTGCTGGTGGTCGCCGGCGGCACCGCGCACGGCATCGGTCTGGAGGCGCCCAAGTACGTGCAGGGCATGTCCTCCCGGGCCAAGGGCATCGCCCGGGCCGGCCTGGCGACCGTCAACAAGACGAAGTCGCCGTACCACTGGGCCGGCAAGCAGCTCTGGTTCGCCGAGCCGCCGCACATGCAGGTCTCGCTGCTCTTCCTGGACAACGAGGCCAAGCCGCCGGCGGTCGGCGACGAGCTCGGCCTGCAGGTGCGGCACACCACCACGCACTTCGACCGCGTGGTGGACCGCTGAGTCCGGCCGGTCAGTCCTTCGCGGCCGGTTCCGCGGCGGGCGGCTCCGTCGCCGCGGCCGGTTCCGCGGCGACCGCTTCCGCGACGGGCGGCTCCGTGGCGGCCGGCTCGTCGAGCCACGCCTCGGGACCGGCCGGCGCGTACCCGGCGTAGCTCTCCTCCTCGCGCAGCCGGCGGGCGGTGCCGAGCACGAAGACGTCCGCCGCCCCGTCCAGCACCCCGCCGGACGGGTCGTCGCTGCCGTCCCAGCGCACCGGGTCGCGATCCGGCAGCAGGATGTCCCGGACCACCATGCCGACCAGGTAGAGCGTGCCGAGCAGGTGCAGCACGATCGCGAAGTGGTACCAGGACTCGCCGATGCCGTGCTGCTTGGGCCCGGTGACGAAGCCCAGGTGGGACCAGATGCCCAGGGTGTAGAGCACCTCGCAGGCCTGCCAGATCAGGATGTCCCGCCAGCGCGGCCGGGCCAGCACCGCGAGCGGCAGCAGCCAGAGCACGTACTGCGGCGAGTAGACCTTGTTGAACACCACGAAGGCGGCCACCACCAGGAAGGCCAGCTGGACCACCCGCGGCCGGCGGGGCGCCGCGAGGCCGAGCCACGCTATCCCCGCGCAGCTCAGCAGCATCAGGATGGCGATGAAGGTGTCGAGGTTCGCCAGCCCCACGCCCCGGTTCTGCATGAGGATCAGCCACAGCGAGCCGTAGTCCTCGGTGCGGTGCTTGCTGAAGACGTAGAAGGTCGACCAGCCCTGCCAGTTGGCCATCATGATCGGCAGGTTGACCAGCAGCCAGGTCCCGACGGCGCCGCCGAGCAGGGCCCGCAGGTCGCGGGTGCGGCCGGCCCGCCAGCAGAGCACCACCAGTGGGCCGAGCAGCAGCACCGGGTAGAGCTTGGCCGCGGTGGCCAGTCCGATGAACACCCCGGCCCAGGCCGGCCGCGAGCCGGACCACCAGGCCAGTGCGACGGCGGCCAGCGCGACGGCCAGCAGGTCCCAGTTGACGGTGGCGTTGAGCAGCAGGGTCGGCGCCAGCGCGAACATCAGCGCGTCCCAGGGGCGGCGCCGGTGGGTGCGGGAGAGCGCGACCACGGCGACCACCGCGCAGGCCATCAGCAGACCGGCGTTGATCGTCCAGAACCACCGCTCCTGGTCGTGCAGGGACCCGCCACCGGGCGTCAGCCAGGCCGCGATCTGCATGAACAGGCCGGTCAGCACCGGGTACTCCAGGAACTGGAGGTCACCGGTGGTGCCCGGGATCCGGTCCACGTACGGGTGCAGGCCGGCCGCGAAGCCGCGCCCGGAGAACAGGTGCGGGATGTCGCTGTAGCAGGCGTGCACGTACTGCGGCGAGCCGGGCTGGAACCAGGCGGCGTCGTAGCAGGGCAGCTTCTGCGCCATGCCCAGCACCGAGACCACGATCACCACCAGCGCCAGGAAGCGCGCCGGGACCCACCAGGAGACGCCGAGCAGCGCGCGCCGTCCGGGCGGGCCACCGATCACCTCGCTGCCGGCCGCCGCGACCGGATCCTCGTCCGCCGGCACCACCACGGTGTTGGCCTGCGGACCGACCGGCGGCGCGGCCGGGGCCTCTTCGTCACGAACGCTGGACGTCATGGCGGACATCCTGCCGCACCCCGCCCGCCCGTACGAGGATGCCCCTGCCCCTTTTCCGCGGCAGGACGGCGCCGACCGGGCCACCGGCCGCCGGGGTACCGGCACGAATCGCTCCGAATACGGCGAAACGGCGGTGGGAGGCTCCGGAGAGCCTCCCACCGCCGTTTCCGGTCACCGTCCGACGGCGCCCCTACTGGACCGCCACGTTGCCGTTCGGGGGTGCCGTGGCCGATCCGCTGGGCTTGGGCGGCCTGGTGGTCGGACCGCCGGTCGCCCCGCCGGCGCCGCCGCCCGGGTCGGTGGTCGGCGGCGTGGTCGGCGAGGAGCAGCCGATGACGGGCAGACAGCTCGGCGACGGGTTGGTGCCGCCCGTGCCACCCGCACCGCCGGTGCCCGCACCACCGGTGCCGCCGTTGGTGCCGCCGGTACCTCCGGTGCCGCCGCCGGTGCCACCACCGGCCCCGGTGCCGCCGGTGCCCCCGGCTCCGCCGGTGGTGCCGCCACCGTTGGTGCCGCCGTTGTTGCCACCGCCCGGGTTCGGGTTGGTCTTGGTCGGCGCCGGCTGGGTGGGCACGGTGCCGGGGCAGTCCACGCCGGGGACGCAGACCGGCTCCTGACTGGCCGGCGGCTGGACCGGCTGGCCGGCGTTCGGGTCCGTCGGGGCGGTGGGCCCGGTCTCGGTCGTGGTCGGCGTCGGCATGGCGCTGGCGGTGCTGGGCGCACCCGAGGAGTCGACCTGCGAGCCGACCGGCTGCGGGGTCGGGAAGTCCAGCTTCTTCTCGTTGGCCAGCGCGGCCTTCATGTACCGGGTGAAGACGTCCGCCGGGACGTCACCACCGTGCACCGAGTCCTTGCCGCCGGTGCCGTTCAGCGAGAGCCGCCCGGGGTGGGCCGCGTCCTCGCGCCACATCGCCACGCTGGTGGTCAGCTGCGGGGTGTAGCCGACCCACCAGGCCGACTTGTTCTCGTCGGTGGTACCGGTCTTGCCGGCCACCGGGCGGCCCAGGGTGTTGGTCTTCTTACCGGTACCGTTCTTCGCCACGTTCACCAGCACATCGGTGATGTTGTCGGCGACGGCCGGCTCCAGCGCCTGCTTGGTCTCGTGCTTGCCGAAGCCGGGCCGCTCCTTGCCGTCCATCAGCACCTTGGTGACCGAGTACGGGTCGGCCTGCTTGCCGCTGGCGGCGAAGGTCGCGTAGGCGTCGGCCATCCGGATCGGGCTGATGGTGGAGACGCCGAGCGGGAAGGTCGTGGTCTTCGACTCCTTCTCGATGTTCTCCTTGCGGATGCCCATCGCCTCGGCGATCTGCATGACGTTCTGGCCGCCGACGTCCTGGTTCAGCTGGACGAAGGGGACGTTGTAGGAGTACTGCATGGCCATCCGCAGCGAGACGTAGCCGCGTCGGCCCTTCTCCTCGTTCTTCTGGTGGTAGGGCTTGCCGTCGTCCCCCATCACCAGCGAGCCGTCCGGCTTGCGGATCTCCGACATGTCGTCGGAGAGGTAGCGGCTGTCGGCGTTGATCCGCTTCGGCTTGCCCTTGTCGTCGGTCGCGGTCATCACGCCGGTCTGCATGGCGGTGGCCAGCACGAACGGCTTGAAGGTCGAGCCGACCTGGACGCCCTGGGCGTCGGCGTTGTTGTCGTGGTGGCCGTTCTCCACGCCGTCACCGCCGTAGAGGGCGACGATCGCACCGTCGTTGGGCACGATGCTGGCCGCGCCGAACTGGACGAAGTTGTCGTTGTCCGGGCGCTTCTGCGGGTTGAGGGTCTCGCCCTTGACGTCGTCCACGGCCTTCTTCAGGGCGTCGACCTTGTCCTTCTGGAAGGTCGTGTAGATCTTGAAGCCGCCCTTGTCGATCGCCCGCTGGTCGATCGACGAGTCCTTGGCCATGACGTACTTGTTGGCAGTCTCGACCAGGTAGCTGATCTGGCCGTTCATGTTGGCCGGCGGGACCTGCTTGATCGGCTCGGGGAAGGTGGTGCACTTCGCCCGTTCCTCGGCGGTGGTGTTCTTGGTCTCCACCATCCGGTCGAGGATCCACGCCCAGCGCTCCTGAGCGCGGTCGTGGTTGCCCTTGATGGTCGGGTCGTAGAACGACGCGCCCTTGAGCAGGCCGGCCAGCATGGCGCTCTGGCACAGGTCCAGGTCCTTGGCGTTGACGCCGTAGTACGCCTGGGCGGCGGCCTGGGCGCCGGTCGCGCCGCGGCCGAACCAGCTGGTGTTCAGGTAGCCCTTGAGGATGTCGTTCTTCTCGAACTCCTGATTGACCTTCAGGGTGATGAAGAACTCCTTGAGCTTGCGGGAGAGCGTCTGCTCCTGCGTCAGGTAGGCGTTCTTCACGTACTGCTGGGTGATCGTCGAGGCGCCCTGGGTCTGTCCGCCCTTGGCCATGTTGATCACGGCGCGCATCATGCCCTTGGGGTCGATGCCGCTGTCGGTGCGGAAGGTCGAGTTCTCCGCCGAGATGACCGCGTTCTGCAGATTGGGCGAGATGTCGGCGAGTTCGACGATCTGCCGGTTGGTCTCACCCTTGCGGACCATCTCGGTACCGTCGGCCCAGTAGTAGATGTTGTTCTGGTCGTCCACCAGGGCGTTGAGCTTGGGGATCTCGGTCGTCTGGTAGACGTAGAAGACCCCGCCCACGCAGGCCGCGGCGAAGAGCAGGACGCCGCTCAGCCACTGCCGCCAGGACGGCAGCCAGCGGCGGAAGCCCCGCTTGCCGAAGCGCGGGTAGTCGATGAACCGCTTCTTGCCGGGAGCCGCGCCCCGTCCGGCCGCGGCCGCGGCGGCGCCGCCGGCCTCCGCACCACCGCGCCGGCCGCCCTTCTGGGCCGCCTTGCGCATCTCGGCGCGGGTCATCCGGGGCTGCTGGGCGGTGTCCCGCCCGCCCTGGGGTCTGCGCCGGCCGAGGCCCTCCGAACCGAGCTCGTCGGGCCCGGGGCCCGCCGCTCGCCCGTTGTCTCCGCCCGGGGGACGACCGTCGCCACCTGGCGACCTGCGCCGTCGTTCGCTCATGTTCCAGCTACTCCTCGCCAGGCCGGTCGAGCCTGAAGGCAGGGTCCACGTCCGATGCCCGCAACCGACCTAACCCCGGAGGTGGTCCTCGTGCACACGCGACAGCGTACGCAGCCTGGAATCCGAACCAATCGGGCATCAATCGCCAATAGCCGCAAAACGGCAGCAGATCATTACACGCCCGTTGCCAAGCACACCCGCGCGTCGCCTTGTGATCACATTCACGCGCGTCCCCCTTGCCGGTTCGAAGGGCCAGGTTTACTGTTCTCGATATATCGAGCCGATACATCGGAGCGACATACCGCCGAGCCAGGCGGGTCGCGGACCGGCCGGGGAAGGGAGGACGACAGCAGTGGGCAGGCGCTCAGGAGTGCTGGAGTTCGCCGTTCTCGGACTGCTCCACGACGCCCCGATGCACGGGTACGAGCTGCGCAAGCGGCTCAACGTCCTGCTCGGCTCGTTCCGCGCGTTCTCCTACGGGACGCTCTATCCCTGTCTGAAGAGCCTGGTGGCCCAGGGTTTCCTGGTCGAGGACAACCCTGACGTCGAGTACGTCCCGGCCACCGCGCTCAACGGCAAGCGGTCCAAGATCGTCTACCGGCTCTCCGCCGAGGGCAAGCAGCGGTTCGAGGAACTGCTCGCCGACTCCGGCCCCGACGCCTGGGAGGACGAGCACTTCGGCGTGCACTTCGCCTTCTTCGGCCAGACCGACCGGGCCGTGCGGATGCGCGTGCTGGAGGGCCGCCGCAGCCGGCTGGAGGAGCGCCTGGAGCGGATGCGCAACTCGCTCGCCCGCGCCCGCGAGCGGTTCGACGACTACACCGTCGAGCTGCAGCGGCACGGACTGGAGTCGGTGGAGCGCGAGGTCCGCTGGCTCAACGAGCTGATCGAGACCGAGCGGGCCAACCGCACCGGCCGCACCGGCCCGTCGGCCGGCACGACCGGCCCCTCAGTACCCAGGACTTCGGACGGCCGAGGCGAGGAGGACGGGTCCGTGGACCCGCCCGGGCCACCGTACGACCGCCCGGGGCGCTCCGACCAGGAGCGCTGACACCGCGCCAGCCCTGTGCCGCGCGGCAGGAGCGGGCGCGTCACGCGCCCGTCAGCAGTCATCGAAGAAGCAGGACGAGTCCCGCCGACCCTCGGCGGCGCTCATGAGATCACAGGGAGCAACCGGAATGGGTTCGGTTCGCGTAGCCATCGTGGGTGTGGGCAACTGCGCCACGTCGCTGGTGCAGGGTGTCGAGTACTACAAGGACGCCGACCCGGCCGGCAAGGTCCCCGGGCTGATGCACGTCCAGTTCGGTGACTACCACGTCCGTGACGTGGAGTTCGTCGCCGCCTTCGACGTCGACGCCAAGAAGGTCGGCCAGGACCTCGCGCACGCCATCACGGCGTCCGAGAACAACACCATCAAGATCTGCGACGTGCCGCCGACCGGCATCACCGTCCAGCGCGGCCACACCCTCGACGGTCTGGGCAAGTACTACCGGGAGACCATCGAGGAGTCGGACGAGGCCCCGGTCGACGTCGTCCAGGCCCTGAAGGACGCCCAGGTCGACGTCCTGGTCTGCTACCTGCCGGTCGGTTCCGAGCAGGCCGCCAAGTTCTACGCCCAGTGCGCCATCGACGCCAAGGTCGCCTTCGTGAACGCCCTCCCGGTGTTCATCGCCGGCACCAAGGAGTGGGCGGACAAGTTCACCGAGGCCGGCGTGCCGATCGTCGGTGACGACATCAAGTCCCAGGTCGGCGCCACCATCACGCACCGCGTGATGGCCAAGCTGTTCGAGGACCGCGGTGTCATCCTCGAGCGCACCATGCAGCTGAACGTCGGCGGCAACATGGACTTCAAGAACATGCTCGAGCGCGAGCGCCTGGAGTCCAAGAAGATCTCCAAGACCCAGGCCGTCACCTCGCAGATCCGCGACCGCGAGCTGGGCGCCAACAACGTCCACATCGGCCCCTCGGACTACGTGGCCTGGCTGGACGACCGCAAGTGGGCCTACGTCCGCCTGGAGGGCCGCGCGTTCGGCGACGTCCCGCTGAACCTGGAGTACAAGCTCGAGGTCTGGGACTCCCCGAACTCCGCCGGTGTCATCATCGACGCCGTGCGCGCCGCGAAGATCGCCAAGGACCGCGGCATCGGCGGCCCGATCCTCTCCGCCTCCTCGTACTTCATGAAGTCCCCGCCGGTCCAGTACTTCGACGACGAGGCCCGCGAGAACGTCGAGAAGTTCATCCGCGGCGAGGTCGAGCGCTGAATCTGAGCCCCTCCGGGCACTGAGCCCGGTCCGCTCGGACTCCGAACGGGCCCACGGTCGGCAGCCGTGGGCCCGTTCATCTTTTCCCGGCGAATGTTTCACGTGAAACACCGGCCCCTTCCATGGCACTCTGGGCACGTGGCGATCACCGAGAACGGCAGTACCCACCGGGCCGCGCACCGCGCCACGCTCCTCGACCTGCTGCGCGGCCGTGACTTCCGCCGGCTGCTGACGGCCCGGGTGCTGTCCCAGCTCTCCGACGGCGTCTTCCAGGTCTCCCTCGCGGCCTACGTGGTCTTCTCCCCGGAGAAGCAGTCCTCGCCGGCCGACATCGCCTCGGTGCTGGCCGTGATGCTGCTGCCGTTCTCGGTGATCGGCCCCTTCGCCGGTGTGCTGCTGGACCGCTGGCGCCGCCGCCAGGTGCTCTACCTTGGCAACCTGGCCCGCTTCGGGCTCGGCCTGGTCACCGGCGGACTGCTCCTGATCCAGGCCCCGACCTGGCTCTTCTTCGCCTCCGCGCTGCTGGTCACCGCGCTCAACCGGTTCATCCTGGCCGGCCTGTCGGCGGCGCTGCCCCGGGTGGTGCGCGGCGAGCAGCTGGTCACCGCCAACGCCCTCTCCCCCACCCTGGGCACCGTCGCGGCGGCCTGCGGCGGCGGGCTGGGCTTCCTGCTGCACCAGGTGATGCCCCCCGGGCCGAAGGCCGACGCCGCCCTGGTCTGCCTCGCCGCCGTCCTCTACCTGACCGCCGCGCTGGCGGCGCTGCGGATGGACCGCGACCTGCTCGGTCCCACCCACCACCCGGACCGCCCCGCGCTCGGCCAGGCGCTGGTCCAGGCCGCCCGGGAGCTGCGGGCCGCCGTCACCCACCTGGTGCGCGACCGCCGTCCGGCGGCGCACGCGCTGGCCGCCGTCACCGCGGCGCGGTTCTGCTACGGCGTGCTGATCGTGGTCGTGGTGATGCTCGCCCGCTACACCTTCAACGACCCCACCGACAGCGCGGCCGGCCTGGCCACCCTGGGCCAGGCGGTCGGGCTCTCCGCGGCCGGCTTCTTCGTCGCCGCGGTGATCAGCCCCTGGTGCAGCCGGCGGCTCGGGCTGGCCGGCTGGATGACGCTCTGCCTGGCCGCGCCGGTGTTCTTCGTGCCCGTGCTCGGGCTGGGCTTCCGCCTGGTGCCCTGCCTGATCGCGGCGTTGCTGCTCGGCGTGGTCACCCAGGGCACCAAGATCTGCGCCGACACCGTGGTGCAGGAGTCGGTCGAGGACGACTACCGGGGCCGGGTCTTCGCCATCTACGACGTGCTCTTCAACGTCGCCTTCGTGGCCGCCGCCCTGGTGACCGCCCTGGTGCTGCCGCTCTCCGGCCGCTCGGTGCCGGTCGTGCTGGGCGTGGCCCTGGTGTACGGAGCCTCGGCCGTGCTCTACCTGCGCACCGCCCGTCGCACCGGACCGCTCCCCGGGGACGTCGGCGCGAGTCGCTAAGGTACGTCAGATCTGTCGGAGCGACAGCAGTCTGTCTCGGGGGACAATCTGATGAGCACACCGCCACATCCGTACGGACCACCACAGCCGTACGGCCCCGCGCCGGTCCCGCAGCCCTACGGCGCGCCCGTGCCCCAGCAGTACGGACCGCCCCAGGCGACTCCCCCGTACCCGGCCCAGTCCCAGCCGTACCCGCCCCAGCCCTACCCGGCGCAGTACCCGGCCCAGCCCTACCCGGCCCAGCCGTACCCCCAGGCCCCCTACGGCCACCCCTCCCCGCACGGCTACCCGCCGGCCGCCCCGCTCCCGGCCGGCGCACCGGCCGCGAAGGGCCACGGCAAGGCCCGGCTGAAGGCGGCCGGCCTGGTCCTGGGCGTGATCACCCTGATCGTCGGCTACTTCGTCAGCGGCCCGAGCGTCAGCGGCGCCAAGGCCGGCGACTGCGTCCGGGCCGCCGGCTCGCGCGACGTCTCGGTGGTCAAGTGCACCGACAGCAAGGCGAACTACAAGGTGCTGGCCGCGTTCGAGTCCACCACCGACACCACCAAGTGCCGAAGCACCGCCGGCACCACCAGCACCGTCTCGGGCAAGAGCGGCCGCCGCTGGAACAAGAAGCGGTACGTGCTCTGCCTCGGCCCGCTCACCGGCGTCCCGCCGGTCAAGAAGTCCTGACCGCCCGCCACCCGACCTTCCTTCCGGGGGATCCCCTTGTCCGTTCCGCCGCCGCCCCAGATGCCGTACGGCTCGACGCCGCCCGCCGACGGCGCCAACCCGTACGCCACCGGGAACCCGTACGCCGGCGCCCCGGCCCCGCAGCCGCCGGCCGCCCCCGCGCCGGCCGGCTACGGCTACCCCGCCGCCCCGCCACCGGCCGCGCCGCCCGGGTACGGCGTGCCCCACCAGGCCCCGCCCGGCGGCTACGCCTATCCGCCGCAGGCCGCGGGCTACCCGCCGCAGGCCGGGGGCTATCCGGCGCCGGCCGGCTACGCCCACCCGGGCGGACCGGTCTGCCGGTTCTGCGGCGGCTTCCCGGCCGTCGACACCACCGTCCGGGGGCACCAGGGCATCATCATCATCATGCGGTTCCTGAAGCAGCCGGGACCGTACTGCCGCACCTGCGGCACCGCGATGGTCCGCGACATGTCGGCCCGCACCCTGGTCCAGGGCTGGTGGGGCTACCTCTCCGGGATCTTCACCGTGGTCACCCTGCTGCGGAACCTCGCCGCCCACAACCGGATCAAGGAGCTGCCGCCGCCCGCGCCCGGCACCCACGGACCGCAGCTCGACCCGGGCGTGCCGCTCACCCGGCGCCCGCACATCTTCATGCTGCTGCTGCCGGTGCTCGGAATCGGCTCGACGATCGTCCTGATCGCGACCGGCGCGTTCCTCGGCGCCCGGCACGACGACGACCCGTACCGGCCGCTGGTGCTGCCCACGCCGACCACGGTGACCGTCCCGGCGCCGACCTTCTCGCCGACCCACGCGCCGAGCCCCTCGGTGCCGCCGGTGCCGGTGCCGACGATCACCCTGCCGACCCCGTCGGCCGGTTCCAAGGTGCCCAGCGACATCGACTTCGCCAAGGCCGGCGACTGCCTGCGCAACGAGAACGGCACCTCGGCCACCCACGACGCCAACCCGCGGATCACCATGCTGCCGTGCTCCGACACCCGGGCCCAGTACAAGGTGCTCAAGAAGGTCTACGCGACCAGCGACAACGAGAAGGCCTGCGACGACGTCACCGGCACCGAGAGCACCTACACCCGTGAGTCCAGCACCGAGGCGCTCAGCTTCGTCCTCTGCCTGAAGAAGCTCTGAGCCCCTGGCAAGCGGCGGGGGCGGCCCCGGGAGGAACCCGGGACCGCCCCCGCCGACCGCTCCGCGGCCCGGGACACGGCCTACTGCTGGGCGTCCCACCAGGAGCGCAGCGCGGCCACCGCGGCCTCGTGCTCCAGCGGGCCGTGCTCCAGCCGCAGCTCCAGCATGTGCTTGTACGCCTTGCCGACCATCGGGCCGGGCTTGAGGCCGAGCAGCTCCATGATCTGGTTGCCGTCCAGCGCCGGGCGGACGGCGTCCAGCTCCTCCTGCGCCTTGAGCTCGCCGATCCGCACCTCCAGTCCGTCGTAGGTGCGGGAGAGCGCGGCGGCCTTCTTCTTGTTCCGGGTGGTGCAGTCCGAGCGGGTCAGCTTGTGCAGCCGCTCCAGCAGCGGTCCGGCGTCGGTGACGTAGCGGCGCACCGCCGAGTCGGTCCACTCGCCGCCGCCGTAGCCGTGGAAGCGCAGGTGCAGCTCCACCAGGCGCGAGACGTCCTCGGTGAGCTCCTTCGAGTACTTCAGGTCACGCATCCGCTTGCGGGTCATCTTGGCGCCGACCACCTCGTGGTGGTGGAAGGAGACCCGGCCGTCCGACTCGAAGCGGCGGGTGCGCGGCTTGCCGATGTCGTGCAGCAGCGCGGCCAGCCGCAGGGTGAGGTCCGGGCCGTCCTGCTCCAGGTCGACGGCCTGCTCCAGGACGGTCAGCGAGTGCTCGTAGACGTCCTTGTGCCGGTGGTGCTCGTCGCGCTCCAGCTGCAGCGCGGGCAGCTCGGGCAGCACGTGGCCGGCCAGGCCGGTGTCGACCAGCAGCCGCAGGCCCTTGACCAGGTGCTTGGCCAGCAGCAGCTTGTTGAGCTCGGCCTGGACCCGCTCGGCGGAGACGATGGCGATCCGGTCGGCCATCGCGGTCATCGCGGCGACCACGTCGGGGGCCGGGTCGAAGTCCAGCTGGGCGGCGAACCGGGCGGCCCGCATCATCCGCAGCGGGTCGTCGGAGAAGGACTCCTCGGGCGTGGCGGGGGTGCGCAGCACCCGGGCCTCCAGGTCCTCCAGGCCGTGGTGCGGGTCGACGAAGCCGCGGCCGGGCAGGTCGACGGCCATCGCGTTGACCGTGAAGTCGCGGCGGACCAGGTCCTCCCCGATGGTGTCGCCGTAGGTCACCTCGGGCTTGCGGGAGGTTCGGTCGTACGCCTCGGAGCGGTAGGTGGTGATCTCGATCAGGAAGGAGCCCTGCGGGGTGTCCTTGCGCGCGCCGACCGTGCCGAAGGCGATGCCGACGTCCCAGACCGCGTCGGCCCAGCCGCGGACGAGCTTGAGCACCTGCTCGGGGCGGGCGTCGGTGGTGAAGTCCAGGTCGTTGCCGAGCCGGCCCAGCAGGGCGTCCCGGACCGAGCCGCCGACCAGCGCGAGCCGGTGACCGGCCGCCTGGAACCGGCGGGCGATCTCGTCGGCGACCGGGGACACCCGCAGCAGTTCCTGCAGCCCCAGGGTCTGGGCCTCGCTCAGGCCGGGGACGACCTGGACGGCGGAACTGGAATGATGGGCGCCGGTCGGGTGGGCGGTGGGCTCATTGGCAGTGGACACGGCTCACAAGGGTACGTGGCCCGGCGGCCCGGCCGCCCGCGCGTTTCCACCCGCTCACTCCCCGGCCCGCAACACCGCCCCCCTCACCACATCGTTACCATGCCGGTGGAACGAGTCCGGGGCACCGACGGCGGGCCGCGGTGCCGTGCGCCGTCATGGCCGCCCGGGCGACGGGCGACCACGTTTTCTTCACGGCTGATCCTCACGGCATCCACCACCGCCGGCGGAACATCCGCAGCAGCACGGCACCAGCAGCAGCGATCGAGAACGGCGAGGGCGAACCCGTGAGCGAGGGCGGACCGCGTGAGTGAGCCGGCACGGCACCCGGGACAGCGGGTGGACGACCGCCCCCGGCGGATCCTGCGACGAGCAGCCCGACGGCTGGCCGGTGCCCTCGGCGCCGCGCTGGTGCTCGGTACGGCGCTGCCCGGCCTCCCGGCCGCCGCGGCGGCCCCGGTCGCCGCGGCCGGCGGATCGGCCCAGGTGTCCGAGTCGACGGTCAGCGCCGAGTACCCGGTGACGATGACCATCGAGTCGGTGAACAAGCCGGTGGCCGTCCCCAACGGCATCGTGACCATCTCCGGGCACGTCACCAACGGCGGGAAGTCCGTCCTCAAGTCCGCGCACGCGACGGTCCGCAAGCCCTGGGCGGGCAAGCCGCTCACCACCCGCAGCGAGCTCGCCGGGGTGGTGAGCCGGACCACCCCGCAGGGATCGGACGGCATCTCGCTGGACAGCCCGCAGTACGCGCTGAACGAGCTCGGCCCCGGCCAGAGCCAGCCGTACACGCTGAGCGTGGCCGTCTCCGACCTCCAGCTCACCACCGAGGGCGTGTACGAGCTGGCGGTGGACGTCTGGGGCTCGACCACCGACAACCCGCGCGACCGCCCGCTGGGCATCAGCCGCACCTTCCTGCCCTACAACCCCACCCCGGCCGAGGCGCAGCCGTCCAAGGTCACCACCATCTGGCCGCTGGTGCACGCTCCCGTGCTGGCCGCGCAGACCCTCTCCGACAACGACCAGACCGTCCCGGTGCTGCGGGACGACAGCCTGGCCGCCGAGTTCGCGCCCGGCGGCCGGCTGAACGCGCTGGTCGAGACGGGCTCCACGATGACCGGGCTGACCTGGGTGGTCGACCCGGACCTGCTGGACACCGCGTTCGCGATGACCAAGGACTACCGGGTGCAGAAGCCCGGCACCGAGGGCAACGCGGCCAAGGACGACAACACGGTCCGCGGCACCGGCACCGCCGCCGCCACGGCCTGGCTGGAGAAGCTGCGGGCCGCCGTCGCCAAGCCCGGCACCCAGGTGGTGGCGCTGCCCTACGCCGATCCGGACCTCGCCTCGATCGCGCACAACGCCGCCGAGCTGGAGGGCATCGACGCCGCGCTCGGCAAGGCCGCCACCGCCGGCCGGCTGACCGTCGAGGGCCGGCTCTCGGTGGACACCCGGGCCGACGTCGCCTGGCCCTACCGGGGCTACCTGGACCAGCGGATCGCCTCGGTCGCCCAGCGCGCCGGCGCCGGCCTGGTGCTGGTGAACGGCGCGAGCATGCCCGAGTCGGACGCGCTGAAGTACACCCCCGCGGCCACCCGGCCGATCGGCAACGGGCAGACCGCGGTGGTCGCCGACCAGCTGGTCTCCTCGCTGTTCGAGGAGGACCTGGCGACCCCGCAGAACCAGACCCTGGCGATGCAGCGGTTCCTCGCCGAGACCTTCGTGATCTCCCGGCAGGAGCCGCAGAACCCGCGCGGCCTGCTCGTCATGCCGCCGCGCGAGCTCACCGCCGGCACCGCCAAGGTGCTGGCCAACGCCCTCCAGGCGGCCCAGGACGGCAAGTGGCTGGAGCCGGCGAAGCTGGACGCGCTCGCCGGGGCGACGCCCGACCCCAAGGCCAACACCACCGTCCCGACGCCCGCCGACTACCCGGCCCGGATCCGCGACTCCGAGCTGTCCGCCGCCGACCTGACCACCACCACCGGGATCCAGTCCGACCTGGACACGCTGATGCGGGTGCTGACCCTGCCGCAGCGGGTGCGCGGGCCGTTCAGCGCGGCCATGGTCCGCTCGCTGTCGACCGAGTGGCGCGCCGACGCCCCGGCCGGCACCGTCTACCGCGCCGGCGTGAAGCACTACCTCAAGGAACTCACCGAAGCGGTGAAGGTGCCGCCGAAGCGCGTCATCACCTTCGCCGGGGACACCGGTGTGCTCCAGGTCAGCGTCCGCAACGACCTCACCCAGACGGTCACCAACCTCAAGCTGGTGCTGACCCCGGGCCAGCCCAACCGGCTCCGGGTCGAGATGCCGGCGGAGGAACTGGTGCTGCCCGCCTCGCAGAGCGTCACCCTGCGGTTCCCGGCCGAGGCGAAGAACAACGGGCCGGTGAGCATGACCGCCCAGCTGTACACCACCGGGCCCGACCCGAAGCCGTACGGCGAGCCGGTGGTCTTCCGGGTCGACGTCACCTCGGTCACCAACGGCGTGCTGTACGTCTTCGGCGGCGGCGCGGTGCTGCTCCTGCTCGCGGCCGTGCGGTTCCTGCGCCAGCGCAAGCGCCGGGTGGCGCACGACGACGAGGGCGACGCGCCGCTCGCCCCGGCGGACGGACCGGACGGCGGATCGGGCGAAGGACCGGCCGGAGGACCGGGCGACGGCCCCGGGAACGGACCGGACGAGGACCCGGCGGACGGGCCGGAGAACGGGCCGGAGCGCGACGACGGCCCCGGCGCCGCCACGGACCGGGCCGGCCCGGCCGCTCGGACACCGCACCACGGCAGCGCGGATGGCCGGGATCGGGCCACCAGTGATGAGAAGGTTGGTCCTTGACACCGCCGATACCGCCCGACCCCGGGGCGGCCTCCCCCACGACAGCGAAGAGGTGACATGACCGGGCGCAGCGAGGAGCGGCCTCCGGGCCGCGGAGAGGTCCGTCCGGGCGCCGAGTCGCCGTCCGGCGACTGGTACGTGGCCGACACCTACGCCCAGGACCCGTACGCGGCCGACGCGTACCAGGGCGGTCCTGGCGAGCAGGACCCGTACGGCCTGCGGGCCGCCCGGCCCGCCGCGCCGCAGCAGCCGGCGGCCGCGTACGACGTGCCGCCGCAGCTGCCGCCGCACGGCGGTGACTACCCGGCGCCGGTGCCGCCGACGCCGTTCTCCCCGCCGGTGCCGCCGGTGCAGCCCGGCTGGGACACCCCGGCGCCGGCCGGCTGGCGCGACGGGCATCCGCGGGACGCCGCCCCGGCGGGTCCGGCCGCTCCCGCGGGTCCGGGTGCGCCGGGTGCTCCGGCCCCCGGCTGGGGCGGTGAGCCGCAGTGGCAGCCCGGACCGGCGCACTCCGCCTGGGACTCCGAGTCGACCGAGTACGTCGGCGTGGACGCGCTGTTCGGCGGGAACCAGGTGACCGCCGAGGCGCCCCGCCCGCCGGCCCAGCAGTCCCCCGCCCAGCAGCCGGCGGCCCCCCAGCCGCCCGCCGCGCCGGTCCCGCCCGCCCCGCCCGCGCCGTTCCCCCCGGCCGGCGCGTACCCGGGGCAGCACGGACCGCAGCACGGACCGCAGGCCCCGTACGGACCCGGCCCCGGCGGCCACCCCGGCGGCCACGGTCCGGACGGGCACCGCCCCTTCGTCCCGCCGATCGAGTTCGACCCGCCGCTCGCCGAGGACGAGGCCACCATGCAGGTGGCCGCGGTGCAGCTGCCGCCCGCGGTGGAGCCGCTCGCCGACCTCGCGGCCGAGGAGCAGTCCGCCCCCGCCGCCCCCCTGGACGACGCCGGGAAGACCTCCGGCGGCGGCAAGGTCGCCTCGCTGCTGAACTCCAGTGCGATCATGGCGGCCGGCACCCTGGTCTCCCGGGGCACCGGCTTCCTGCGCACCATGGTGATCGCCGGCGCGATCGGCATCGCCGTGATGGGTGACTCCTACAACGCGGCCAACACCCTGCCGACCCTGCTCTACATCCTGATCGGCGGCGGCGCGCTGAACGCCGTCTTCGTGCCGCAGCTGGTCCGCAGCATGAAGAACGACGCGGACGGCGGCACCGCCTACGCCAACCGGCTGCTCACCCTGGTGATGGTCGGCCTGGCCGGCGTGGTCTTCCTGGCCGTGCTCGGGGCACCGGTGCTCGTCCAGCTGATCGCCCACTCGATGATGGAGGACCCGGCCCGCGCGGACACCACCGTGGCCCTGGCCCGGTACTGCCTGCCGACCATCTTCTTCATGGGCATCCACGTGGTGATGGGCCAGATCCTCAACGCCCGCGGCCGGTTCGGCGCGATGATGTGGACGCCGGTCCTCAACAACATCGTGGTGATCTTCACCTTCAGCGCCTACATCTGGGTCTACGGCGGCTTCGACGGCACCCACGTCACCCCGGAGACCATCACCCCCGAGGGTGTCCGGCTGCTCGGCATCGGCACCCTGGTGGGCCTCGCGGTGCAGTCGCTGGCGATGATCCCCTACCTGCGGGCGGCCGGCTTCTCCTTCCGCCCGCGCTTCGACTGGCGCGGCCACGGCCTGGGCAAGGCGGCCCGGCTCGCCAAGTGGACGTTCTTCTTCGTGCTCGCCAACCAGGCCGGCTTCCTGGTCATCACCCAGCTGGCCACCGCCGCCGGCAGTGACGCCGAGGCGGGCGGCCACGGCGGCGTCGGCCTCGCGGCCTTCTCCAACGCCCTGCTGATCTGGCAGCTCCCGCAGGCCGTCATCACCGTCTCGATCATGAGCGCGGTGCTGCCCCGGCTGTCCCGCGCGGCCGCCGACGAGGACGCCGGCGCCGTGCGCGACGACCTCTCCTACGGGCTGCGCACCACGGCCGTCGCGGTCGTCCCGGCGGCGTTCCTCTTCCTCTCGCTCGGCCCGGCCATCGGCCAGGCCATCTACGCGGTGGGCGGCGGCGACACCGCCCTGGACAACGCCCGCAACGTGGGCCTGATGCTCTCCGCCTTCGCCCTGGGCCTGATCCCCTACTCGGCGCAGTACGTGATGCTCCGCGGCTTCTACGCCTACGAGGACACCCGCACGCCGTTCTCCAACACCGTCTGGGTGGCGGCCTGCCAGGCCGGCTTCTCGCTGCTCTGCTGGGTGCTGCTGCCCGCCGAGTGGACGGTCACCGGAATGGCGCTCGGCTACGGCCTCGCCTACGCCGTCGGGGTGACGGTCGCGGTGCCCAAGCTGAAGAAGAAGATCGGCGGCCTGGACACCAAGCGGATCGGCAAGACCTACTCCCGGCTCGCCACGGCCTCCGTCCCGGCGGCCCTGGTGGGGCTGGGCGCGAGCCTCGCGATCACCCGGGTGGTCGGTGGCTGGGCCGGGGCCGTGCTGACCGTCGTGCTGGCCGGCGGCCTCCAGCTGGCCGTCTTCGTGCTCATCGCCAAGCGGCTGCGGATCGAGGAGCTGAACGCCATGCTGGGTATGGTGCGCGGCCGACTGGGCCGCTGACCCGGCATCGGGCCGCCGCGCTCCCCGGACCGTCCCGGGCCGGCGCCCGGCGGCCCGATGCCGATCTGCATCACATCTCTCCACCAACAGGCAACCGCGCAGACCTTTCGGCGGTCGTACCCGGTGGAGAACAGTGGGCACAATTGTCCTGGAGCACCGGGGCCACCGGCCGAAGCGCTCCGCACGACTCTCTCTCAGGCCCGGGGCGACACAAGGGGAGGCTGGACCACGGTGGCTGATGGCACCAAGGCGGTCGTCGACACGTCAGCAGCTGACGGCGCGGCGGACGAGGCCGCGCTGGCCGCGGCGATCGACGAACTCGCCGACGGCACGGCCCGGGCCACCGCGGCCGGCTCCTCGACCGACGAGCGCTCCGCCAAGAGCGCCGGGAAGGCCTCCACGGGCGCCGGGAAGACGGCGGCCACCGGGAAGGCACCGGTCTCCGCGAAGGGCGCGTCCGGAGGCGAACCCGCCGACGAGCACGACACGGACGCCGACGCCGGTACCGCCGACGCCGAGGAGCCCGCCGAGGACGGCGGACCAGCCTCCGAGGCCCCGGCCGTCGCCGAGGAGACCTCGGAGATCACCGCCCCGCTCTCGGCCACCGAGATCGCCGCCGAACTGGCCGCCGGTGACGCCGCCCGCCGGGCCGCCGAATCCGCCGGGTCCACCAGGTCCACCGACCGCCCCGCCGCCAAGCGCCCGCCCCGGGACCCGCAGCCCACCCACGACCCCCGGGACACCGCCACCCTCCCGCAGACCCTGCCCGCCCCGCTGCGGCACAGCGGCGACCTCATCGGCCACCGCTACCGGCTGGAGGAGTGCATCTCCT
Organism: Kitasatospora sp. NPDC057965; assembly: GCF_042887135.1. Classification (NCBI taxonomy): domain Bacteria; kingdom Bacillati; phylum Actinomycetota; class Actinomycetes; order Kitasatosporales; family Streptomycetaceae; genus Kitasatospora; species Kitasatospora sp. NPDC057965. Next base: position 277,391 of record NZ_JBHVPZ010000004.1, on the reverse strand, counting down.
CCACCGAGACCTTCAGCAGCTGGCGCGCGGTCGACGAGAAGCTGCGCCGCGCCGTCGGCGTCCACCTGATGGCCGCCGGCCACCAGCGCGCCCGCAAGGTGCTGGCCGCCGCCAAGTCCGCCGCCCTGCTCGGCGACCCGCGCTTCGTCCAGGTCCTGGACGCCGTCCAGGAGGGCGAGCTGGTCTACGTCGTGCGCGAGTGGCTGCCGCACGCCTCCGACCTCGCCAAGCTGCTCGCCGACGGCCCGATGGAGCCGCACGAGGCCTACCAGATGGTCCGCCAGGTCACCGACGCGGTGGCCGCCGCCCACCGGCGCGGCCAGGCCCACCTGCGGCTCACCCCGCGCTGCGTGCTGCGCACCGACAGCGGTCAGTACCGGATCAACGGCATCGCGGTGGACGCCGCCCTGCGCGGCCTGCCCACCGAGGACGCCGAGCGCTCCGACACCCGGGCCATCGGCGCCCTGCTGTTCGCCGCGCTCACCCACCGCTGGCCCTACCCCGAGGACCGCTACGACCTCCAGGGCCTGCCCAGGAACATCGGCGAGGTCGCGCCCGACCAGGTCCGGGCCGGGGTCCACAAGGGCCTGTCCGAGCTGGCCGCCCGGGCCCTGCTCGACCACCCGCCGCACCACGCCGAGCCGATCACCACCCCCGAGGCCCTCGCCCGGGCGATCGCGCTGATGCCGCGGATCCGCCAGCCCGAGCCCGAGCTGCCGGTCTTCACCAACCCGCCGCGGCACAACACCCACGCCCTGCCGACCGCGCCCAACCCGACCCGGGTGGTCGCCGCCCCCGGCACCGCGCCCGCCCCGGTGGCGGCCCCGGTGCGGCGCGCCGGACGGCGGCTGCGCCGGGTGGTCAAGGTGACCGCCTGGACGGTCGCCCTCGGCGCCATCGGCGTGGCCTCCTGGCAGCTGGTGGACAGCATGCGCCCAGGGAGCACCGCCGCCGCGGTCCCCCAGCCCAGCAGCACCACCGCCACCCCCAGCGCCCACGCGGCGACCCACGACCCGGTGCCGATCGCGGTCAAGGAGGCGATCTCCTTCAACCCGCTGGGCGACGGCCCGGAAGGCTCCTCCAGCCTGCCCAAGGCGATCGACGGGGACCCGAGCACCGAGTGGATCACCAACTGGTACAACGACCCCTTCCCGAGGACGAAGGAAGGCACCGGGCTGCTGCTCGACCTCGGCTCGGCGCAGCCGGTCTCCAAGGTGGCCCTCAAGTTCGGCACCCCCACCACGGCCGAGCTCCGGGTCCCGGGCAAGAACGTCGCCAACCCGCCGACGGCGCGGCCGGGCGACTTCACGGTCCTCGGCAAGCAGGCCGGCACCACCATCGAGTACGAGCTGGACGAGCCGGTCACCACCCGCTACGTCCTGGTCTGGCTGACCAGCCTGTCCCAGAACCCGTCCGGCACCAAGGACGCGGGCAAGTACCAGGCCCACGTCCTGGACGCGAAGGTCTTCGGCTGACCCGCGGAGCGGAGCGGCGGCGCGGCACGAACGGCGAGGGGTGGACGTGGCGGAGGACGGACCGGGGCGCGACGACGACGCGGCGCTCCTCTCCCGGCACGTCGCGGGCGACCGGGAGGCCTTCGGCCTCCTGGTGAACCGCCACCGCGACCGGCTCTGGGCCGTCGCGCTGCGCACCCTCGGCGACCGCGAGGAGGCCGCCGACGCCCTGCAGGACGCCCTGGTCTCGGCCTTCCGCTCCGCCCACACCTTCCAGGGCCGCTCGGCCGTCACCACCTGGCTGCACCGGATCGTGGTCAACGCCTGCCTCGACCGCGCCCGGCGCACCGCCACCCGCAGGACCAAGCCGCTCGACGACGACCCGCGGCGGCTGGACGCCCTGGTCGGCTCCGCCGAGCCGGCCGACTCCCCGGTGGTCCGCGCCGAGGTGCACCGCGAGGTGTCCGCCGCGCTCGCCGAGCTGCCCGCCGAGCAGCGGGCCGCGCTCGTCCTGGTCGACATGCAGGGCTACCCCGTCGCCGAGGCCGCCGCGCTGCTGGGAGTACCGGTCGGCACGGTGAAGAGCCGCTGCGCCCGGGGCCGCGCCCGGCTGCTGCCACTCGTCCGGCACCTGCGCGAGGAGCGCGCGGAAGAGCGCGCCGAGGACGGCGCCGGGTCGGGCGCCGCGGCCCGGGCCGCCGATGTTTCACGTGAAACAACGTCCGCCGCCCCCGGCGCCGGCCGCCCACCCGGGAACCCACCCGGGCCCCGTACCGTCACAGGGACAGTCCCGGACCCAGCCCGGCCGATTCTGGAAGGAGACGCGAGCACGCGATGACGGCGCCCCTCTCCTCCCCCGACCCCGCCGCGGACGCGCACCCCTCCGTCGACGAGCTGGCCGACCTCGCCGAGGACCTGCTCCCGCCCGCCGACACCGATGCGCTGCGCGGGCACCTGACCGGCTGCGCCGAGTGCCGGGAGACCCTGGCCGCGCTCGCCGGGGTGCGACTGCTGCTCGCCGAGGACGAGCCCCCGGCCATGCCGGCCGACGTCGCCGCCCGGATCGACGCCGCCCTCGTGGCCGCGGCGGCCCAGGACGCCGCTGTGCCCTCCCCGGCCTCTCCCCTGCCGGCCCCGCTGCCGGCCCCGCCGACCGCCCCGCCGGCCCGGCCCGCCGCCGCCACCGGACCGGGCCGGACCGCCCGCCCCCGGCGCCGCCGGACCCTGCTGCTCGGCTCGGCCGCCGCGCTGCTCGTCCTCGGCCTCGGCGGCGCCTTCCTGTCGCTCTCCGCCCACTCCCCGAAGCAGGACTCCACCGTCGCCGCCAACGCCGCCGCCCCGAGCACTTCGGCCGCCGCCAAGGCCGACCCGGCCCCCGACGGCACCGTCTACCGGGAGGAGCAGCTCACCGCACAGGTCCGGGAGCTGCTCGCCGAAACCGCCGGCGGCCGGCCCGTCCTGCCCGCCAAGCCCTCCATCGGCGCCGGCGCCGATGCCGGTTCCGCGAGCGGCTCCGACGTGAGCGCCGCCCCGCCCGCCGGGAGCGGCCAGGGCCTGTCCGGCGGCGGCCGCTCCGCACCGGCCTGCCCGCCGCCCAGCACCGCCGCCCTGCTGGCCACCGGCCGCGGCAGTTACGCCGGCACCCCCGCCGAGCTCCTCGTCTACGCCCTGCCCGGCCGTTCCGACCAGCTCGACGTCTACCTCCGCTCCGCCGACTGCGGGCTCCTGCTGCACCGCACCGTCCCGGCCGGCTGACCGATGGTTCCCGTGCGATCCATGCCGTCGGCCGCGCGACACTCCCAGAGTGCGGGCACCTGGTACTGATCCTCCTGGGAATGCGAGACACTGGTCAGTCGTTGTCCCGGGCGGCGGAGCAGGACCGCCCTCCCCGCAGCAAACGCGGGTCGCGATGCGAACCAGGAGATGCAGTGAGCGACGTCCGTAACGTGATCATCATCGGTTCCGGCCCGGCCGGCTACACGGCTGCGCTCTACACGGCTCGTGCCTCCCTCAATCCGCTGGTCTTCGAGGGCGCCGTCACCGCCGGTGGCGCGCTGATGAACACCACCGAGGTCGAGAACTTCCCGGGCTTCCGGGACGGCATCATGGGCCCGGAGCTGATGGACAACATGCGGGCGCAGGCCGAGCGCTTCGGTGCCGAGCTGATCCCGGACGACATCGTCGCCGTGGACCTCACCGGTGACGTCAAGACCGTCACCGACTCCGAGGGCAACGTCCACAAGGCCCGCGCCGTGATCGTCACCACCGGCTCCCAGCACCGCAAGCTGGGCCTGCCCAACGAGGACACGCTCTCCGGCCGCGGCGTCTCCTGGTGCGCCACCTGTGACGGCTTCTTCTTCCGCGACCAGGACATCGCGGTGGTCGGCGGCGGCGACACCGCCCTGGAGGAGGCGACCTTCCTCTCCCGCTTCGCCCGCAGCGTCAAGGTCATCCACCGCCGGGACACCCTGCGCGCCTCCAAGGCGATGCAGGAGCGCGCCTTCGCCGACGAGAAGATCAGCTTCGAGTGGGACAGCGCGGTCGAGGCCATCCACGGCGACCCCAAGCTGTCCGGTGTCACCCTGCGCGACACCACCACCGGCGAGACCCGTGAGCTCCCGGTCACCGGCCTGTTCATCGCCATCGGCCACGACCCGCGCACCGAGCTCTTCAAGGGCCAGCTGGACCTCGACGCCGAGGGCTACCTCAAGGTCGAGTCCCCCTCCACCCGCACCAACATCCCGGGTGTCTTCGCCGCCGGCGACGTCGTCGACCACACCTACCGCCAGGCCATCACCGCCTCCGGCACCGGCTGCTCCGCCGCCCTGGACGCCGAGCGCTACCTGGCCTCGCTGGCCGACCTGGAGGCCCAGGCCGCCACCGTCGCGGTCTGACCCCACCAACCCCACCGTCCGGGTGGGTGTGTTCCACGTGAAACACGCCCACCCCGCCGGGCCGAAACAGAACCGCCCCGCGCGGTGTTGTAGACCTGGCAGAGCCCCCCTCCCGTTTGACCCTTAGGAGTGACCGTGGCCGGCGCCACCACCACCGTGACCGACGCGACGTTCGATGCCGACGTCCTCAAGAGCGACAAGCCCGTCCTCGTCGACTTCTGGGCCGAATGGTGCGGCCCGTGCCGCCAGGTGGCCCCGGTCCTGGAGGAGATCGCGGCCGACGAGAAGGACAAGCTGACGATCGCCAAGCTGGACGTCGACGCCAACCAGCAGACCGCCGCGACGTACAACGTCATCTCCATCCCGACGCTGATCCTCTTCAAGAACGGCGAGCCGGTGAAGCAGATCACCGGTGCCCGTCCGAAGGCCGCGCTGCTGCGCGAGCTGGACGGCCTGATCTGAGGCCGCTCCCCCAGGACGCCGCGAGGGCGGGACTCCCCACCGGGAGTCCCGCCCTCGTCCGTTGCCGGCCCTCGTCCGTTGCCGGCTCTCGTCCGTTGCCGCGCTCGCCCGGAGAACCGTGCTCAGAACGGCCGCAGCGCCGGTTCCTTCCGCCCGCCGCCCAGCAGCCGCTCCAGCGCCCCCTCGACGTCCCCCCGCCAGGAGAGCGTGGTCCGCGCCTCCAGCCGGAGCCGCGGGTAGCGGTGGTGCGGGCGGACCGTCTTGAAGCCCACCGCCAGCAGGTGCTCGGCCGGCAGCACACAGCTGACCGGCCGGCGCCCCACCGCGCCGAAGGCCTCGATCGCCCGGAACCCCCGGCCCAGCAGGTCCTTGGCCACCGTCTGCACCAGCACCCGCCCGATCCCCTGCCGCTGGAAGCCCGGCAGCACCCGGCTGACCATCAGCTGAACGGCGTCCGAGGAGACCGGGCTGGTCGGGAAGGACTGCGCCCGCGGCACATACGCGGGCGGGGCGTAGAGCACGAAGCCGGCCGGCTGGTCGTCCACGTAGACCACCCGGCCGCAGGACCCCCATTCCAGCAGGACGGCGGAGATCCACCCCTCCTTCTCCAGCTCGGGCTTGCCGGACTCGACCGCCGCCCGGCCACTGACCGGGTCCAGCTCCCAGAACACACAGGAGCGGCAGGTCGACGGCAGATCCGCGAGGTTGTCCAGTGTCAGCGGAACGATCCGGCGTCCCATGCCCCGCACCTCCTCGTCCACTCCACAGTCGAGCATTCCCCCCGAACGCCGACGGGTGCATGTTCCACGTGAAACAGCGCTCACGCGGAACATGCACCCATCATCGCCACCGCGGTGCCGACCCGGCTCAGCCCTGCGACAACCGCAGCCCGTCGTCGCCGGGCGCCATGCTGTCCAGGATCCGGTTGAGGTCCTCCACCGAGCCGAACTCCAGGACGACCTTGCCCTTGCCGAGCTTGCCGCCCCGCTGCGAGACCTCGACCTTCACCCGGGTGTCGAAGCGGTCGGAGAGCCGGCTCGCCAGGTCGTTGAAGGCCGGCGAGAGGATCCTGCCCGCCTTGGGCGCGGCCGAGCGCTTGGGCGTCGGTTCCTCGCTCTTCATCAGCAGGACGAGTTCCTCGGTCATCCGGACGGTGAGCCCCTCGGCGATCACCCGGGTGGCGAGTTCCTCCTGCTGCTCGGGGACCGCGAGCCCGACGATCGCCCGGGCGTGCCCGGCCGTGATCGTCCCGGCGACCAGCCGGCGCTGCACCTTCGGCGAGAGCTTCAGCATCCGCAGGGTGTTGGACACGTGCGAACGCGAGCGGCCGATCCGGTCGGCCAGCTCCTCGTGGGTGCAGGAGAAGTCCCGCAGCAGCTGGTCGTAGGCGGCCGCCTCCTCCAGCGCGTTCAGCTCGGCCCGGTGCAGGTTCTCCAGCAGGGCGTCCAGCAGCAGCTTGTCGTCCTCGGTGGCCCGGACGATCGCCGGGATCAGCTCCAGCCCGGCCTCCCGGGAGGCCCGCCAGCGCCGCTCGCCCATGATGAGCTCGAAGCGTCCGGGCGCCACCTGGCGCACCACCACCGGCTGGAGCAGACCCACCTCCTTGATCGAGGTGACCAGCTCGCTCAGCTTGTCCTCGTCGAACACCTCGCGCGGCTGGCGCGGGTTCGGGGTGATCGCGTCCAGCGGCAGCTCGGCGAAGTAGGCGCCGGCCGACGCCGCCGGTTCCGCCCCGGCGGCCTGCTCCCGCAGGCTCTCCGCGGCCGCCTTGGCCGCCAGCGTTCCCCGGCCGGACGGCAACACCGGCACCGCGGCCGGCGAGACCGCCCCGGACGGGACCACCGGGGCCGCCGCCGGCTGCGCCGCGGTGCCGGTCCCGGCTCCACCGCCCGCCGGGGCGGCGGGGCCGATCAGCGCCCCCAGCCCCCGTCCCAGACCCCTGCGACCACCACTCACCGATTGCCCTCCGTCGTACCGTGCTGTGCCCCCGGGGCACCCTGCCCCGAACCGTCCCGCTGCTGCCCCACCAACGAGCCGCCGGCCCCCGCGGGCACCGCCCGCAGCGCCAGCTCCCGGGCGGCCTCCAGGTAGGAGAGCGCGCCGGTGGAGCCCGGGTCGTAGGTGAGCACCGTCTGACCGTAGCTGGGCGCCTCCGAGATGCGGACCGAGCGCGGGATCGCGGTGTGCAGGACCTCCTGCTGGAAGTGCGTCCGGACCTCCTCCGCCACCTGGGCCGCCAGCCTGGTCCTGGCGTCGTACATGGTGAGCAGGATGGTGGAGACGTGCAGCGCCTGGTTGAGGTGTGCCCGGACCAGCTCCACGTTGCGCAGCAGCTGGCCGAGACCCTCCAGCGCGTAGTACTCGCACTGGATCGGGATCAGCACCTCCTGGCCGGCGACCAGGGCGTTGACCGTCAACAGGCCCAGCGAGGGCGGACAGTCGATCAGGATGTAGTCCAGCGGCTGCTCGTAGGCGGCGATGGCGCGCTGCAGCCGGCTCTCCCGGGCGACCAGCGACACCAGCTCGATCTCGGCGCCGGCCAGGTCGATGGTGGCGGGGACGCAGAACAGTCCCTCGACCTCGACCACCGGCTGCACCACGTCGGCCAGCGGCTTGCCCTCCACCAGGACGTCGTAGATCGAGGGCACCTCGGCGTGGTGGTCGATGCCGAGCGCGGTCGAGGCGTTGCCCTGCGGGTCGAGGTCGATCACCAGGACGCGCAGGCCGTGCATGGCCAGCGAGGCGGCGAGGTTGACGGTGGTGGTGGTCTTGCCCACCCCGCCCTTCTGGTTGGCCACCACCATCACCCGGGTGGCCGCGGGGCGGGGCAGTCCCTCGCCCGCTCGGCCGATGGCCTGGACCGCAGCCTGGGCAGCACGCGCGATGGGCGTGTCATCGATCTGGTCGATGGTCTCCGAGTCCTGCATGGGGCTCAGTGTTTCACGTGAAACCGGAGCGGCAACAGTCGCCGCCCGGCTGCGCGCGAGGATTCCCGAGAGGAGAGAGCGACGTTTCACGTGAAACACCATGCCCGCAATGTCGGAATTCTGACGATGCGACACTCCGGTGGTCCGATGTCGTCCTGTCGTCCGCCCGCCCGTCACCCGGATGCCGTCGATCCCCGGGAACGCCACGGGCGGGGAGGTCGGAGGACCTCCCCGCCCGTGGCAGGCATCACGTCCGGCTCAGCGGCCGCGCCGCCGGGGCGTCCGGCCGCGGTCCGCACCGCGCGCCGGGGCGCCGGAGCGGCCGGCCCTGGCCGCCGCCCTGGCCCGGCGGGTCGCCGCCTTCACGCCGCCCGGGCTCTCCCCCACCTTGACCTGGACCACCCGGGTCGAGGTCTCCAGGGTGCCCTCGCCGACCGCGATCACCGCCCACTCGACCGCGCCGAGCTTCGCCAGCCCGGCCCGGGAGTCGGCCAGCTCCTGCTCGGCGCTGTCGCCCTTGAGCGCCAGCATCTGGCCGTGCGGCCGCAGCAGCGGCAGCCCCCAGCCGGCCAGCCGCTCCATCGGCGCCACCGCGCGCGCGGTCACCACGTCCACCGCCAGCTTGCCGACCATCTCCTCGGCCCGGCCGCGCAGCACGGTGACGTTCTCCAGCCCCAGCTCGCGGACCACCTCCTCCAGGAAGGTGGTGCGCCGAAGCAGCGGCTCCAGCAGGGTCACCGAGACGTCCGGCCGCGCCAGCGCCACCGGGATACCGGGCAGACCGGCACCGGAGCCGACGTCGCAGAGCGTGGTCCCGGCCGGCAGCAGCTCGGCGAGGACGGCGCAGTTCAGCACATGGCGGTCCCAGAGCCGGGGCACCTCGCGCGGCCCGATCAGCCCCCGGGTCACCCCCGCGGTCGCCAGCAGCTCGGTGTAACGGACCGCGGCGTCGTACCGCTCGCCGAAGACCTCCCGTGCGACGGCCGGCGGCGCGGGCGGCGGCTCGACCGTTGGACGCCCGCCGACGGCCGCGTCCTCGGCACCCGGACCGCCGTCGCCCGTCCCCGGCCCGCCGGCAGGCGCGCTCTCCGTGTCCATCTCGAACTCTCCGCTCCCCGGATCCACCGACCCGCTCCTGCACCGTTTCACGTGAAACATCTCTCGCCGGGCCACGGCCCCGCGAAGGGACGACGCGAAGGGACGACGACCCCGCCCGCGCGTGGCGGACGGGGTCGGGTCCTCGTGTCGCATGTCGACCGCCCAAGCCGCCGACGGTCACCCTGCCGTCAGGCCGGCAGCACGACCACGCACCGCTGGGGCTCCTCGCCCTCCGACTCGCTGCGCAGACCGGCCGCGGCCACCGCGTCATGGACGACCTTGCGCTCGAACGGGGTCATCGGACGCAGCTTGACCTGCTCCCCCGAGCTCTTCACCTGATCGGCCGCCTGCGACCCGAGGGTCGCCAGCTCCGAGCGCTTGCGAGCCCGGAAGCCGGCGATGTCCAGCATGAGGCGGCTGCGCTCGCCGGTCTCCCGGTGGACGGCCAACCGGGTCAGCTCCTGCAGCGCCTCCAGCACCTCGCCGTCCTGGCCGACCAGCCGCTGCAGGGAGCGGTCGTTGCCGTCGCTGACGATGGAGACCAGGGCGCGGTCACCCTCGACGTCCATGTCGATGTCACCGTCGAGATCGGCGATGTCGAGCAGACCCTCCAGGTAGTCCGCCGCGATGTCGCCCTCCTGCTCCAGGCGGGTGATGAGGCTCTCGTCGGCGCTGGCGGCGGCCTCGGCCTCGACGGCGGAGGTGATGCCTTCCGTCACTGATGGACTCCTTCGGAGATGGGCCCGGGTGGTGGGCCGGTAACGAGGTTCAGGGGGCCGCGGGAACGGTCCGGAGCGGACCGGTCACTTCTTCTTCGGCCGCTGACCGCCGCGCTTGGGCTGCTGCCGGCCGCCCTGCGGACGGGCCGGACCCGACTTGGCACCCGCCGGACGCGCCGCGGTCTGCTTGGCCGCACCGGTACCGCCGGACGTGCCGGTGCTCGCGGAGTCCGCCGGGGCGGCGTCGGCGGGCTGCTCGGCCGGGGCGTCCTTGGTCAGGCTCGCCGGCTGGCCGCCGGTGTGCTGGCGCTGCGACTTGCTCTGCTTCCGCGGCTGCTGCCGGCGCACCTGCACCGACTCCTCGACCACGGTCTCGGCGCTGACGGCCGACTTCTTCGCGGGGAGCAGGCCGAACAGCGGGCCCTTGATGACCGAGCCGTCCGGGTTCAGCCGGCCGGCCTTCTTCAGCCGGACCTGACGCTCGTCCCAGGCCTTGCTGCCCGGCGTCGGGTTGTTGCGGATGACGATCAGCTGCTGGCCCATCGACCAGACGTTGGTGGTCAGCCAGTAGACCAGGACACCGACCGGGAAGTTGATGCCCATCACGGCGAACATGATCGGGAAGACGTACATCAGCATCTTCTGCTGCTGCATGAACGGCGTCTTCACGCTGAGGTCGACGTTCTTCGTCATCAGCTGGCGCTGGGTGATGAACTGCGACGCCGACATCATGATGATCATCACGGCGACGACGATCTTGACGCTGACCTCGCTGCTGCTCACGAAGGTGGCCGACAGCGGAGCGCCGAAGATGTGCGCCTTGCCGGCGCTCACCAGCAGGTCGCCGTTGATCACGCCGATCTCGTGGCCCTTGGCGACCGAGGCCAGCACGCCGTAGAGCGCGGTGAAGAACGGCGCCTGCACGAGGATGGGAAGGCAGCTGGAGAACGGGTTGGTACCCGCCTCCTTGTACAGCTTCATCATCTCTTCGGACTGGCGCTGGCGGTCGTTCTTGTACCGCTCCTGGATGGCCTTCATCTTCGGCTGGATCGCCTGCATGGCCCGGGTCGCCTTGATCTGCTTCACGAAGAGCGGGATCAGGCAGATCCGGATGACGACCACCATCGAGGCGATGGCCAGACCCCAGGCCCAGCCACCATCCGGATTGAAGACGTGGCTGTACAGCGAGTGGAACTGGACGATGATCCAGGACACCGCTGTGTACAGGGGGTTGAGGAAGGAGAAGGTCACCGGTCAGGCTCCTTGGACATTGGGATTGGCCCCATGGGGCCAATGGTCGCCGGGCCCTCTGGGTCCGGACCGGCGGGGGGCATGATCACCGGCTGGTCGGCGGCGGACCGGCCCTTCAGCCGGTCCCGCAGCCGGCGGTGCCACACCGGATGCTTGCGCGGCGGGACATGATCGACCCCGCCGGGAGTCCACGGATTGCAGCGCAGGATGCGCCACGCGGTCAGGGCGCCGCCCTTCACCGCCCCGTGCGTCTTCACGGCCTCGAAGCCGTAGTGCGAGCAGGACGGGTAGTAACGGCACACCGGACCGAGCAGTGGGCTGATGGTCCACTGGTAGACCCTGATCAGACCCATTAGCAGGTACTTCATCGCCCTGCTCCCGTCGGCGCCGAGGCGGCGTGCTCGGCCTTGAGCAACCGCTTGAGCGCCGCGTCCAGGTCGCGTTCGAGTTCCTGGTACGAGGCGGACGCGGCCGGGGGCAGCGCACGCACCACTATCAGGCTACCGGCGGGCAGCCGGGACAGACGATCACGTACGAGATGGCGCAACCGGCGCTTGACCAGGTTGCGCGTGACCGCCGGGCCGACGGCCTTGCTCACGACGAAACCCGCACGCGCCGAAGGAGTCCCCTCGGCGACGTGCGGGCGGGTGTCGCTGGTCCGGTCGGTGCGGTCCCCGGGGCCGTCCTCTCTGGCGAGATGGACGACCAGCAGGGGCCTGCCGGCCCGACGACCGCGTTTCACCGCGGTCGCGAAGTCCTGGCGCCGCCGCAGCCGATTCTCGGAGGGCAGCACAACAGACTCTGGTGCGGATCAGGCGGACAGGCTGGCGCGGCCCTTGCCACGGCGGGCAGCCAGGATGGCGCGGCCGGCGCGGGTACGCATCCGCAGCCGGAAGCCGTGGGTCTTCGCGCGGCGACGGTTGTTCGGCTGGAAGGTGCGCTTGCTCACTCGGGGGCTCCTGAGGTGAATCGTAGGATGACGGGGAGTCGCTTGGCCGTCACCGTGCGTCCGCGTGATCTCCCCTGTATCGGAAATCCGGCCCATCTCCCCAGTTCGGCTGGGGTTTGAGGCAATCCACGGCGCCCGTGCTGCGCGCCTTATGGAGCGGGTGGACCCGCGGACATGCGGCAGCGGCCATCGACAACTCGACCTGGTTACGGTACGCGGGACGGGGCACGAGGGTCAAACCAGCCGCCTGGGGGCCGCTTACCCACAGCCTGTGGACAACGACTTGATCCGGCTCTGTTCGCTGACTACCGTTGCAGGACTTGTCTGGTTTGTTCATCGGAAAGCGTGTACCAGTGGCTGATGTCAACAGCGACCTCGTCCCGGTCTGGGCGAGGGTCGTCGAGCGGCTGGTCGCCGACCCGGATGTCGGGGAGATGGACAAGCAGTGGGTGCAGCGCACCCAGCCCATGTGGATGATGCACGACACCGCCCTGCTGGCGGCCCCCAACGAGCGGGCCAAGCAGGTGCTGGAGGGCCGGCTGCTGCCGCAGCTGACCGAGGCGCTCTCCCGCGAGCTGGCCCGCCCGGTGCGGATCGCCGTGATGGTCGACGCCAACGCCGTGCCGACCACCCCCGCCCCGCAGGCCCCCGCCGAGCCGTACCCGAACCCGTCCGAGCCGGACGCCGGCGGCTACGGCGACCAGGGCTACCCGCAGACCTACGAACAGGACTACGAGCAGGGCTACGAGGCGGGCTACGAGCGGCCGCACTACGAGAGCGGCGGCTACGAGCAGCACCCCGCGCCGTACGGCGGCCCGGCGGGCGGCAACCAGGCCTGGCCCGGCTACCAGGAGCAGCCGCCGGCCTACCGCGAGCCCGAGGAGCCGGCGCCCCGGCCCGCGCCGCGGCACGTCCCCGCGCCGCCCTCCACCACCCAGGGCGACCTCTTCGGCGGCGCCTACGGCCCCGGTCCGGGCGAGCACCCGCGGACCGCCTCCGGCCGCCGCCCCGCGGCCCGCCCGGCCGCCGGCCGCGGCGCGGACAAGGCCCCCGCCGAGCGCGCCACCGACCGCCCGGCGGTCCCCGGTGTGCCCGCCCCGCCCGGCGCGCCCCCGGCCGGCGGTTCCCGCAAGGACGAGCCGGCCGCCCGGCTGAACCCCAAGTACCTGTTCGACACCTTCGTCATCGGCGCCAGCAACCGCTTCGCGCACGCGGCGGCGGTGGCGGTCGCCGAGGCCCCGGCCAAGGCGTACAACCCGCTCTTCATCTACGGCGAGTCCGGGCTGGGCAAGACCCACCTGCTGCACGCCATCGGGCACTACTCGCGCAGCCTCTTCCCGGGCACCCGGGTGCGCTACGTGTCCTCCGAGGAGTTCACCAACGAGTTCATCAACTCCATCCGGGACGGCAAGGCGGACACCTTCCGCAAGCGCTACCGGGACATGGACATCCTGCTCGTGGACGACGTGCAGTTCCTGGCGAGCAAGGAGTCCACGCAGGAGGAGTTCTTCCACACCTTCAACACCCTGCACAACGCCAACAAGCAGATCGTGCTCTCCTCCGACCGGCCGCCCAAGCTGCTGACCACGCTGGAGGACCGGCTGCGCAACCGCTTCGAGTGGGGACTGATCACCGACGTCACCCCGCCGGAGCTGGAGACCCGGATCGCGATCCTGCGCAAGAAGGCGATCCAGGAGCAACTCAACGCTCCCGCCGATGTGTTGGAGTTCATCGCGTCCCGGATCACCCGGAACATCCGGGAGTTGGAGGGGGCCCTGATCCGGGTCACCGCCTTCGCCAACCTCAACCGGGCGCCGGTCGACCTGGAGCTGGCCGGGATCGTCCTCAAGGACCTCATCCCGGGCGGCGACGAGGACGCCGGGCCGGAGATCACCGCCCAGGTGATCATGCAGCAGACCGCCGCCTACTTCGGGCTCGGGGTGGACGACCTCTGCGGATCCTCGCGCAGCCGCGTACTGGTGACCGCGCGTCAGATCGCCATGTACCTCTGCCGGGAACTCACCGACCTCTCGCTGCCGAAGATCGGCGCGCAGTTCGGCGGCCGCGACCACACCACGGTGATGCACGCCGACCGCAAGATCCGGTCACTCATGGCCGAGCGGCGATCGATCTACAACCAGGTCACCGAGCTGACCAACCGCATCAAGAGCTAGCCGGCGGGCCCGCGGACGGGCGGGCCCCGGGTGGCCGGAAAAGGGCGTCAGGAGCGATCCTGGCGCCCTTTCGGCATATCCACAGGTGTGCACCGCGCATCGGCGGGGCAGGGATGCCGGTGACGGACGCTCCGCCAGTCCACAGCCCGCGCCGAACATCTGACCGGGGATTCGAACGCCACCGGTGCGCGAGGCGGAAATCCACAGGCCGGACGGGTTCTCCGCCGTCCACAGGCCCGGGCGCCGTGAGTTATCCAGAATTCCTCCACAGGGCGGCCGCCGCTACGCTCTTCCGCGCAGGTCAGGTGCCTGTGGACTTGTGCACAACCGTTATCCACAGGGTGTGGACAATTGTCGGCCCGTCAGTGGGCCATCCGAGTTGTCCACCGGTTGTCCCCAGGCCGGGCGAGGTTATCCCCAGGTTGTCCACAGCCGTGTCCACAGTTCGACAAGCTTCTGCCCTCGTTCATGCCCAGGTGTGAAAGCCGTCACGAAAAGTTGACCGGGGCCCGTGGATAACCGGGCCCGGATCTGGGGACAGCGCTGGGGATAACCTGTGGATACTCAGCGTGCCCTGTGGGTAACGCTCCGCCGTCCACAGCGGGCCGTGTTCGTCCACAGGCCGCATCCACATGTCCTGTGGACAAAAAACCGGGCCTGACCTGCGCAAACAGGGTTATCCACGGTTTCCACAGGCCCTACTACTACCACTACACCTATAGACCGTTCGCCTGGTTCAAAAGCAGGTGGGGCCGAAATCTGTGGACAACCGCTGCCCGACATCCGTTCGAGTTGCTTCCGCCCGTCTGCCCCGTCTGTCGGTGGAGTACGTCAGACTGTCCTCGGCGACTGGAAGCGGAGCGGCGGAGCTCGGCGGACAGCCGCACCGAAGACCAAGATCAGAAGAACCAGACGTGCGAGCGGGAGCGCTCGATCCAGGAGGCGGTTACCGGTGAAGTTCCGGGTGGAGCGTGACGTCCTCGCGGAGGCGGTGGCCTGGGCTGCCCGCAGCCTCCCGGCACGGCCGCCGGTGCCGGTGCTGGCCGGCCTGCTGCTGACGGCTCAGGACGGCAGCCTGGCGCTGTCCGGCTTCGACTACGAGGTCTCGGCCCGGGTCGAGCTGGAGGCCGACATCGAGGAGGCCGGCACCGTGCTGGTCTCCGGCCGGCTGCTCAACGACATCTCGCGCAACCTTCCCAACAGGCCTGTGGAGATCTCCACCGACGGCCAGCGGGTCAGCGTGGTCTGCGGCAGCTCCCGGTTCACCCTGCCCACCCTTCCGGTGGACGAGTACCCGGCACTGCCCCAGATGCCGACCGCGACCGGCACCGTCCCCGGCGACGTCTTCGCCTCCGCGGTCAGCCAGGCCGCGGTGGCCGCCGGCCGTGACGACACCCTGCCGGTGCTCACCGGTGTCCGGGTCGAGATCGAGGGCGACCGGATCACCCTGGCCGCCACCGACCGCTACCGCTTCGCGGTGCGCGAGCTGCTGTGGAAGCCCGAGCAGGCCGACATCTCGGCCGTCGCGCTGGTCCCGGCCAAGACCCTGCAGGACATCGCCAAGTCCCTGGGCAGCGGCGACAACGTCTCCATCGCGCTCTCCTCGGGCGGCGCGGGCGAGGGCCTGATCGGCTTCGAGGGCGCCGGCCGGCGGACCACCACCCGGCTGCTGGAGGGCGAGTTCCCGAAGTACCGCAGCCTGTTCCCGACCGAGTTCAACGCGATCGCGGCGATCCAGACCCAGCCCTTCCTGGAGGCGCTCAAGCGCGTCTCGCTGGTCGCCGAGCGCAACACCCCGGTCCGGCTGAACTTCGAGGAGGGCGTGCTCACCCTGGAGGCCGGCTCCGGCGACGACGCCCAGGCCACCGAGCGGATCGACGCCTCCCTGGAGGGGGACGCCATCTCGATCGCGTTCAACCCGGGCTACCTGGAGGAGGGCCTCAAGGCCATCGACTCCGCCTACGCCCAGCTGAGCTTCACCACCCCGACCAAGCCCGCGCTGCTCAGCGGCAAGGCCTCGGTGGACGCGGAGGCCGACGAGGCCTACCAGTACCTGATCATGCCGGTCCGCCTCTCCGGCTGAGCCGGCTGCGCTCCCGGGCCGGACCGGCCGCCACCGGTCCGGCCCGGGAGCCTTCTGTCCACGGCTCCGTCCACAGCCCTGTGAACAAACCTGTGGAACCCTCCCCCGGTCGGCCCGACCGCGAGGAGGCCCTTCCGCTCCAGCACGTAGGCTCAAGGAGGCGCGGCAACGGCGCCGCCCGCAGGGACGTCACCACAGGTAAGGATTTGGCTATGGAGCTCGGCCTCATCGGTCTCGGCAAGATGGGCGGCAACATGCGCGAGCGGATCCGCCGCGCCGGCCACACCGTCATCGGCTACGACCGCAACCCCGACATCTCCGACGTCGAGAGCCTCCAGGAGCTGGTCACCAAGCTGCAGGGCCCGCGCGTCGTCTGGGTCATGGTTCCGGCCGGCGCCGCCACCCAGGCCACCGTGGACGAGCTGGCCGAGCTGCTCTCCCCCGGTGACGTGGTCGTCGACGGCGGCAACTCCCGCTGGACCGACGACGTCAAGCACGCCGAGGCGCTGGCCGCCAAGGGCATCGGCTTCGTCGACTGCGGCGTCTCCGGCGGCGTCTGGGGCCTGGAGAACGGCTACGCGCTGATGTACGGCGGCGACGCCGAGCACGTGGCCAAGGTCCAGCCGGTCTTCGACGCCCTCAAGCCCGAGGGTGACTTCGGCTCGGTGCACGCGGGCGCGGTCGGCGCCGGCCACTTCGCCAAGATGGTCCACAACGGCATCGAGTACGCGATGATGCAGGCCTTCGCCGAGGGCTGGGAGCTGCTGGAGGCCGCCCCCGAGGTCACCGACGTCCGCGAGGTCTTCCGCAGCTGGCAGGAGGGCACCGTGATCCGCTCCTGGCTGCTCGACCTGGCCGTGCGCGCCCTGGACGAGGACGAGCACCTGGGCAAGCTCAAGGGCTGGGCCGCCGACTCCGGCGAGGGCCGCTGGACCGTCGAGGCCGCGATCGACCACGCCGTCCCGCTGCCGGCGATCACCGCCTCGCTCTTCGCCCGCTTCGCCTCCCGCCAGGACGACTCCCCGCAGATGAAGATGATCGCCGCGCTGCGCAACCAGTTCGGCGGCCACGCGGTCGAGTCGAAGTAGTCCCCGCAGTCCCACCCCAGAAGGCGAGCGCAGTCCACCGTCATGCACGTCGCGCACCTGTCGCTCGCCGACTTCCGTTCCTACGCCCGGGCCGAGGTCTCCCTCGACCCGGGCGTGACGGCCTTCGTCGGGCCCAACGGCCAGGGCAAGACCAACCTGGTCGAGGCGGTCGGCTACGTCGCCACCCTGGGCAGCCACCGGGTCGCCACCGACGCCCCGCTGATCCGGCTGGGCGCCGAGCGCGCGGTGATCCGCACCTCGGTGGTGGACCGCGGCCGCTCCACCCTGGTCGAGCTGGAGATCACCCCGGGCAAGGCCAACCGGGCCCGGATCAACCGCTCCGACAACGTCCGCCCGCGCGACGTGCTGGGCCTGCTGCGCACCGTGCTGTTCGCCCCCGAGGACCTCGCCCTGGTCAAGGGCGACCCGGGGGAGCGGCGGCGCTTCCTGGACGAGCTGCTGACCGCCCGCGCGCCCCGGCTGGCCGGGGTCCGGCAGGACTACGAACGGGTGCTCAAGCAGCGCAACGCCCTGCTGAAGACCGCCGCGATGGCCCGCCGGGCCGGCGGCGGCAAGGGCGCCGACCTCTCCACCCTGGAGGTCTGGGACGGTCACCTGGCCCGGGCCGGCGCCGAACTCACCGCGTTCCGCCTGCAGCTGGTGGCCTCCCTCCAGCCGCTGGTCGCGGCCGCCTACGGACAGCTCGCGCCGGGCGGCGGGGAGACCGCGCTGGAGTACCGCAGCTCCTTCGAGGGGGAGCTGCCGACCAGCCGCGAGCAGGCCGAGGAACAGCTGATCGAGGCGCTGCGGACGGCCCGCAAGCAGGAGGTCGACCGCGGCGTCACCCTGGTCGGCCCGCACCGCGACGAGCTGGTGCTCAAGCTCGGCCCGCTGCCCGCCAAGGGCTACGCCAGCCACGGCGAGTCCTGGTCGTTCGCGCTGGCACTGCGGCTGGCGTCCTACGAGCTGCTGCGCGCCGACGGGGGAGAGCCGGTGCTGATCCTGGACGACGTCTTCGCCGAGCTGGACGCCGCCCGCCGCGACCGGCTGGCCGAGCTGGTGGCCGGCGGCGAGCAGGTGCTGGTGACCGCGGCGGTGGCCGAGGACGTGCCGAAGGCGCTGGCCGGCGCCCGGTACGCGGTCGCCGACGGCGCCGTCCAGCGCGTCACCGGCTGACCGCGCCCGCGCCGGCCCGACGGCGCCCCTCCGCCCGGCCCCTCCGCCCGGCCCCGCCCGACCGGTTCCTGCCCGACCCCCGCCTGCCCGGCCGCCGTCGGAGCGGCCCGTACACCCCGTGTCCGTACCCCCGGCGTGGCCCACCCGCGCCGCCGCGCGCCCACCCGGCTCCCGTACGCTGGACGGCTCACCGTTGTCCACAGGGTGGGGATAAGGAGATCGCCGTGAGCGAGTCGGCGGAGCACCCCGAGCCGACCGGTGCCGACCTGGCGCGCTCGGCGCTGCGGGCGGCCCGGGCGCAGGCCCGCCAGCGCGGTGAGCAGGTGCGCGAGAAGCGCGAGGCGAAGCGGCACGGACTGCGCAGCGGCGCCCGCTCGGACGGCCGCGACCCGGTGCCGCTGGGGGCGGCGCTGACCCGGCTGCTGACCGAGCGGGGCTGGGAGTCCTCGGCCGCGGTCGGCGGGGTGATGGGCCGTTGGCCGCAGATCGTCGGGCCGGACATCGCCGCGCACTGCACGCCGACCGCCTACGACGACGAGGCCGCGGTGCTCACGGTGCAGTGCGACTCCACCGCGTGGGCCACTCAACTCCGCTGGCTGGCGCGGCAGTTGGTGGCCCGTCTGAACCACGAGCTGGGCCACGGCACGGTTCGCACCATCAAGGTGCTCGGCCCCGCCGCCCCGGTGCGCGGCTACGGCCGGCTGCGCGCCCCCGGCAGCAAGGGCCCCGGGGACACCTGGGGATAGGCCCGAGGGTCGCGGGACGGAGCGGACCGTGATCCTCCGGAACCCCTGACGGCCCTGCCAGGCGGTCTGAGCCCCCCGGTCGAGTATCGGGACATGTCCCGAGGGGATTCAGGGCGGCATTTCTGCCCTCAGAGGCTGCCAAACGCCCATCGATGTCAGTCGTACCGGTAGACTGAAGGGCAAACACTGTTGCTAGTGGCAACCGAGTCGAAACGCCGTGGTCGCACGCCCGCCCGCAGAGGGAGCGGGGATGCGGCCCGCGCTGTGCCAGAGAGGGCGCTTCGTGGCCGATTCCGGCAACCCCAGCCAGACCCCAGACCAGACCGACCAGTCCGACCGGTCGTACGACGCGAGCGCCATCCAGGTGCTGGAGGGCCTCGACGCCGTCCGCAAGCGCCCCGGCATGTACATCGGCTCGACCGGTGAGCGAGGCCTGCACCACCTGGTGCAGGAGATCGTGGACAACTCCGTCGACGAGGCGATGGCCGGCCACGCGGACACCATCGACGTGTCGCTGCTGGCCGACGGCGGCGTGCGCGTGGTCGACAACGGCCGCGGCATCCCGGTCGGCATCATGCCGGGCCAGGGCAAGCCGGCCGTCGAGGTCGTGCTGACGGTCCTGCACGCGGGCGGCAAGTTCGGCAACGGCGGCTACGCGGTCTCCGGCGGTCTGCACGGCGTCGGCGTCTCCGTGGTGAACGCGCTCTCCACCCGACTCGCGGTGGAGATCCACACCGACGGCCACCGCTGGACCCAGGAGTACAAGGCCGGCACCCCGACCGCCCCGCTGGCCCAGCACGAGGCCACCGAGCGCACCGGCACCAGCGTCACCTTCTGGGCCGACCCGGACATCTTCGAGACCACGGTCTACTCCTTCGAGACGCTCTCCCGCCGGTTCCAGGAGATGGCGTTCCTCAACAAGGGCCTGACCATCAGGCTCACCGACGAGCGCCCCGAGCACGTCGACGAGGAGGGCAAGCCGCTCTCGGTCACCTACAAGTACGACGGCGGCATCGCCGACTTCGTCGCCCACCTCAACTCCCGCAAGGGCGAGGTCGTCCACCCCTCGGTGATCGACTTCGAGGCGGAGGACAAGGACAAGGCGATCTCGGTGGAGATCGCCATGCAGTGGAACTCCTCGTACACCGAGGGGGTCTACTCCTTCGCCAACACCATCCACACCCACGGCGGCGGTACCCACGAGGAGGGCTTCCGCGCGGCGCTGACCGGCCTGGTCAACCGCTACGCGCGGGACAAGAAGCTGCTCCGGGAGAAGGACGACAACCTCTCCGGCGAGGACATCCGCGAGGGTCTGACCGCGATCATCTCGGTCAAGCTCGGCGAGCCGCAGTTCGAGGGCCAGACCAAGGACAAGCTGGGCAACACCGAGGCGAAGACCTTCGTCCAGAAGGTCGTCCACGAGCACCTGAACGACTGGCTGGACCGCAACCCCAACGAGGCCGCGGACATCATCCGCAAGTCCATCCAGGCGGCCACCGCGCGCGTCGCCGCCCGCAAGGCCCGCGACCTCACCCGCCGCAAGGGCCTGCTGGAGTCCGCCTCGCTGCCCGGCAAGCTCAGCGACTGCCAGTCCAAGGACCCGGCCGAGTGCGAGATCTTCATCGTCGAGGGTGACTCCGCCGGCGGCTCGGCCAAGCAGGGCCGCGACCCGCGCATCCAGGCGATCCTCCCGATCCGCGGCAAGATCCTGAACGTCGAGAAGGCCCGGATCGACAAGGTGCTGCAGAACACCGAGGTCCAGGCGCTGATCTCGGCCTTCGGCTGCGGCATCCAGGAGGACTACGACGAGTCCAAGCTGCGGTACCACAAGATCGTGCTGATGGCCGACGCCGACGTCGACGGACAGCACATCCGCACCCTGCTGCTGACCCTGCTGTTCCGCTTCATGCGGCCGCTGGTCGAGGCCGGCTACGTCTACCTGGCGATGCCGCCGCTGTACAAGATCAAGTGGGGCAAGGACGACTTCGAGTACGTCTACTCCGACCGCGAGCGCGACGCCGTGATCGCGGCGGGCGTGGCCGCCGGGCGCCGGCTGCCGAAGGACGACGCGATCCAGCGGTTCAAGGGTCTCGGCGAGATGAACGCCGAGGAGCTCCGGGTCACCACCATGGACCAGGCCCACCGCCTGCTGCTCCAGGTCACCCTGGAGGACGCCGCCCGCGCCGACGAGCTGTTCTCGATCCTGATGGGCGAGGACGTCGAGGCCCGCCGTTCCTTCATCCAGCGCAACGCCAAGGACGTCCGCTTCCTGGACGTGTGACGCCTGCCCGCAGGCCCCGCACGTACCAGTCCGCGTGAAAGGAAACTGACCACCAGTGGTCGACGACAACCGTCCCGAAGGCGAGCAGCCCGAGACCCCCGAGGCCGCCAACGCGGTCGCCCTGCGGATCGAGCCGGTCGAGCTAGAGACCGAGATGCAGCGCTCGTACCTCGACTACGCGATGAGCGTCATCGTCAGCCGGGCCCTGCCCGAGGTGCGCGACGGCCTCAAGCCGGTGCACCGCCGGGTGCTGTACGCGATGTACGACGGCGGCTACCGCCCCGAGAAGGGCTACTACAAGTGCGCCCGCGTCGTCGGCGACGTGATGGGCAACTACCACCCGCACGGCGACACCTCGATCTACGACACCGTGGTCCGCCTGGCCCAGCCGTGGTCGATGCGGATGCCGCTGGTGGACGGCAACGGCAACTTCGGCTCCCCGGGCAACGACCCGGCCGCGGCCATGCGCTACACCGAGTGCAAGATGGCGCCGCTGGCGATGGAGATGATGCGCGACATCGACGAGGAGACCGTCGACTTCGCGCCGAACTACGACGGCCGCTCGCAGGAGCCCACCGTCCTGCCCGCGCGCTTCCCCAACCTGCTGGTCAACGGTGCCACCGGCATCGCGGTCGGCATGGCCACCAACATCCCGCCGCACAACCTGCGCGAGGTCGCCTCCGGCGCGCTCTGGTACCTGGAGAACCCCGAGGTCTCCAACGAGGAGCTGCTGGACGCCCTGATCGAGCGGATCAAGGGCCCGGACTTCCCGACCGGCGCGCTGATCGTCGGCCGCCGCGGCATCGACGACTACTACCGCACCGGCCGCGGCTCGGTCACCATGCGCGCCGTCGTCGAGGTCGAGGAGATCCAGGGCCGGCAGTGCCTGGTGATCACCGAGCTGCCCTACCAGGTCAACCCGGACAACCTCGCGCTGAAGATCGCCGACCTGGTCAAGGACGGCCGGATCGCCGGCATCGCCGACGTCCGCGACGAGTCCTCCTCGCGCACCGGCCAGCGCCTGGTGATCGTGCTCAAGCGGGACGCGGTCGCCAAGGTCGTGCTGAACAACCTCTACAAGCACACCGACCTGCAGACCAACTTCGGCGCCAACATGCTGGCCCTGGTCGACGGCGTGCCGCGCACCCTGTCGCTGGACGCCTTCATCCGGCACTGGGTCAACCACCAGGTCGAGGTCATCGTCCGGCGCACCACCTTCCGGCTGCGCAAGGCCGAGGAGCGCGCCCACATCCTGCGCGCCCTGCTGCGCGCCCTGGACATGATCGACGAGGTCATCGCGCTGATCCGGGCCTCGGCGAGCGCCGACGCGGCCCGCACCGGCCTGATGGAGCTGCTCGCGATCGACGAGCTCCAGGCCAACGCCATCCTGGAGATGCAGCTGCGCCGGCTGGCCGCCCTGGAGCGCCAGCGGATCACCGACGAGCACGACGAGCTGCAGCGCAGGATCGACGAGTACAACGCGATCCTGGCCTCGCCGACCCGCCAGCGCGGGATCATCTCCGAGGAGCTCACCGCGATCGTCGAGAAGTACGGCGACGAGCGGCGCTCCACCCTCATCCCCTCCGACGGCGACCTCTCCATCGAGGACCTCATCGCCGAGGAGGACATCGTCGTCACGATCACCCGCGGCGGCTACGTCAAGCGCACCCGCTCCGACCTCTACCGCTCGCAGAAGCGCGGCGGCAAGGGCGTGCGCGGCGCCCAGCTCAAGCAGGACGACATCGTCGACCACTTCTTCGTGACGACGACCCACAACTGGATCCTGTTCTTCACCAACAAGGGCCGGGTCTACCGCGCCAAGGGCTACGAGCTGCCGGACGCCGGGCGCGACGCCCGCGGCCAGCACGTGGCCAACCTGCTGGCCTTCCAGCCGGACGAGCACATCGCCCAGGTGATGGCCGTCCGCACCTACGAGGACAAGCCCTACCTGGTCCTCGCCACCCGGGCCGGCCTGGTGAAGAAGTCCCTGCTCAAGGACTACGACTCCCCGCGCTCCGGCGGCCTGATCGCGATCAACCTGCGCCAGGACGAGGAGGGCCGGGACGACGAGCTGATCGGCGCCGAGCTGGTCTCCGCCGAGGACGACCTGCTGCTCGTCTCCAGGAAGGCGCAGTCGATCCGCTTCACCGCCACCGACGAGGCGTTGCGCTCCACCGGCCGCGCCACCTCCGGCGTCAAGGGCATGGCCTTCCGCGAGGACGACGAACTCCTGTCGATGAACGTGGTCCGTCCGGGCACCTTCGTCTTCACCGCGACCGACGGCGGCTACGCCAAGCGCACCGGTGTGGACGAGTACCGTGTCCAGGGGCGCGGCGGCTACGGCACCAAGGCGGCGAAGATCGTCGAGGGCCGGGGCTCGCTGGTCGGCGCGCTCGTCGTCGACGAGACCGACGAGATCATGGCCATCACCCTGTCCGGTGGAGTGATCCGTACGAGGGTTTCCGAGGTTCGTGAAACCGGACGTGACACCATGGGCGTCCAACTGATCAACCTGGGTAAGCGCGATGCGGTCGTGGGCATGGCCCGCAACGCGGAGGCCGAGGACGAGGAGTCGGCGGAGGACGAGGTGGCGGGTACCGAGTCCACCGAGGTGGCCGAGGGTGCGGGGACGGCAACGGGCGGGGACACCGCCCAGGCCTGACCTCGTACCACGACGGCCGGTACCGTCACGTCCGTACATCCGTACACGGCGTGGCGGTACCGGCCGCCGACCAGTTCCGGGCAATCCCGCCGGGTGCTGGATGACGAGTGACGAAGCAGGGCGGCGCGTCCGTCCTGGTGGGAAGTGCGGGAGGACCAGTGAGTGGAGCCACGGGTGCTGCGGGAGGCGCCGCCGGCGGCCGTCCGGGCGCAGCACAGGGCGGCGGGGGGTACGGCGGGCCGCAGCCGCCGGAGCACCCGGCCGCGTCCACCTCGCTGATGCCGCCGGTCGGCGGAGCGGGCCAGGGCGGTACGTACGGCGGTCAGACGCCCCCGCCGCCGGGCGCACCGGCACCGGGCGGCTTCTCGCAGCCGACCACCTACGCCAAGGGGCAGCCGACCCCGCCCCGGGGCACCCGGGTCGGCGGCGGCAACACCCCGCCCGGCGGGACGCCCGCCGCGGGCCCACGCCGTCCGGCCGCCGCGCCGGCCTCCGGCGGCAGCCTGGGCCGGACCAGGAAGGCCCGGCTGCGGGTGACCAAGGCCGACCCGTGGTCGGTCATGAAGGTCAGCTTCCTGCTGTCGCTGGCGGTCGGGATCATCATCATCGTGGCGGCCGCGGTGCTGTGGATGACGCTGGACTCGCTCGGCGTCTTCGACTCGCTCGGCAAGACCCTGAAGGACGTCACCGGTTCGGACACCAACGGTGGCGGCGTGAACATCATGGACTACGTGGGCTTCGGCAAGGTGATGACCTTCACCTCGCTGATCGCGGTGGTCGACGTGGTGCTGCTGACCGCGCTGTCCACGCTCTCGGCGTTCATCTACAACGCGGCGGCCGGCTTCACCGGCGGCATCGAGCTCACCCTGGCCGAGGAGGACTGATCCCCCCGGCGTGACCCGGGATCAGTTCCCGCCGTGCGCGGGGACCTTCCGTTCGCGGACGGAATCAGCGGGCCCCACCGGTTGTTGCAGCCGGTGGGGCCCGTCGGCATTTCGGGTGACAGCCGTCGGGGGCGGCGCGCCGCCCGGACGGGCCGGGGTCGCGGTGGGCTTAGCTGGGTCCGCTCGTTCCGCGTCACCCGGCCGGCGCAGGCCTCCCCGGTTCCCACCGGACGGGTCCGGGACGACTGCTCTTCGGCACGGCAGGACGGAAGGCGCGCGATGGCGGAGCTCGCAAAGCGGCTGGTCGAGGCTCTGGACGGACTGCTGGGGGTCCCGGTGCCGCTGCGGGTGCGGGCCTGGGACGGCAGCGTCGCCGGACCGCCGGGCGCGCCCACCGTGGTGCTGCGCAACCGCCGCGCGCTGCGCCGGCTGCTCTGGCAGCCGGGGGAGCTGGGCCTGGTCCGCGCCTTCGTCTCGGGGGACCTGGAGGTCGCCCCGGACACCGAGCTGTACGACGTGCTGCGGGCCGTGGCGCACTTCGCGGAGCGCCCGGAGATCCGCACGCTGCGGCTGGGCCCCGGCGACGTGCTGGGCGCCAGGGGCCGCCGGGTGATGGGCGCGCTGCTGCGGGCCGGTGTGCTCGGGCCCGAGCCGGTGCCGCCGCCGGAGGAGGCCCCGGCGGGCCGCGGGCGGCTGCACAGCCGCGGCCGCGACCGCGCGGCGATCCACCACCACTACGACGTCGGCAACGACTTCTACGGCCTGGTGCTGGGCCCGTCGATGGTCTACTCGTGCGCCTACTGGGAGCCCGCCGCGAAGAGCCTGGAGGCGGCGCAGGAGGCCAAGCTGGACCTCATCTGCCGCAAGCTCGGCCTGCGGCCCGGGATGCGGCTGCTGGACGTCGGCTCGGGCTGGGGCTCGCTGCTGCTGCACGCGGCCCGGCACTACGGGGTGACGGCGGTCGGCGTGTCGATCTCCGAGGAGCAGGTCGCGCTGGCCCGGCGGCGGGTCGAGGAGGCCGGGCTGGCGGACCGGGTGGAGATCCGCCTCCAGGACTACCGGGAGATCCAGGACGGCCCGTTCGACGCGATCTCCAGCGTGGGCATGGCGGAGCACGTCGGCGAGGCCCAGTACCGCGTCTACGCGGAGGGCCTGTACCGGCTGCTGGTGCCCGGCGGCCGGCTGCTCAACCACCAGATCGCCCGCCGCCCCGACCACCCCGGCGAGCGGTACCGGCCCAGCCCGTTCATCAACCGGTACGTCTTCCCGGACGGCGAACTGTCCCCGGTCGGTTCCACCGTCTCCCGGCTGGAGGAGGCCGGCTTCGAGGTGCGCGACGTCGAGTCGCTCCGTGAGCACTACGGGCTGACCCTGCGTGAGTGGGTGGCCAATCTGGAGGCGCGCTGGACGGAGGCGGTCGGGCTGGTGGGGCGCGGCCGGGCGCGGGTCTGGCGGCTCTACATGGCGGCCTCCGCGCTGGCCTTCGAGGAGAACCGGATCGGGGTCAACCAGATCCTCGCGGTGCGCACCTCCGTCCAGGGCGCGGCACACCTCCCGGCGACCCGCGCGGAGTGGCTGGCCGCTCGCGGCACCGCCTCCGACCTGCCCGTCCCGGAGGACCCCGCCGCGGGCCCGGCCGCAACGGATTTGGGGGATCGGGGATCGGTCCGCTAATCTTTCAGTGCGGCAAGGGGCTATAGCTCAGACGGTTAGAGCGCTTCCCTGATAAGGAAGAGGCCACAGGTTCAAGTCCTGTTAGCCCCACCACCGCGAAGGGCCCGGAGCGATGCTCCGGGCCCTTCGGCGTTTTCCGTCGGATTCCCGGAACCACGGGCGGCGGCCGGGTGTTCTACCGGTGGAGGGCCGGGGCCCGCCCGGCGGTGTCCGACGGTGGAGGCGGTGACGCGATGGGTCTGCTGTTCGCGATGACCATCCCCGGTCTGGTCTGTCTGCTGGTGGTGCTGGCGTTCGTCGACCAGCTGGCGCTCAAGGCGCGCCGGTCGCGCCTGGTGCCGTGGCGGGGGACCGGCCGGGAGGGGCAGATCTCGGCGACCGGCTTCGAGCAGCTGCACGCGCAGTTCGCGGCCGGCAAGCAGCATCAGCTCGACGAACGGCAGAGCAGCCTGATGCTGCGCGACGAGGAGGACGACGGGGCGCCGCCGCGCACCCGGGTGGACCTGGCGTCCGGGGTGGCGGTGGTGGTGGCGCCGACGGGTTCCGCGCCCGCTCCACTGCCCGGTTCACCGGCCGGTTCCCCGGCGGGTGGGCGGGAAGGGTGACGGCTCTGCGCAGGCTCTGCGCCGGGCCGACCGTACGACAGGAGGTGTGGCGTCAATCCTCCGGCCGGACGGGTCGGTTGGAGGCAGCGGTCGCTGGTCACGATTGGGACACCGGTGTGTATCATCGGCCGCAAGGGCAGTCCGGCACACCGACCGCCCGTTCGTGCTCGTAACAAACCACGGACTCGTCGGCCCGATCGGAACGATCGGCGCACGGCTGCTGAGTCCGTCAACGCAAGAAGGACGAGGTCCCGCGGTGAAGAAGCTTCTCCTGGTCGCCCTGGTCGCCCTCGGCGGCTTCTTTGTCTACCGTCAGGTCCAGGCGGACCGCGCCGAGCAGGACCTGTGGACCGAGGCCACCGACCCGGTCCCGGCCGGTCGCTGAGGCCACCGACGATCTGACGATCGACAGTCTTCGGAGGCGCCGCGCGGCGCCTCCCGGGCCGGCCGGCCCGGTCGGGTGACCGGGTCGGCCGGAGGTTCCGGCCCCGTACGGCAGGAGTGCCGGGACGGGGCACCGGATTCGTGCCGGGACCGGGTACGCTAGTGTCCGGCGGTGCGTCCGGTGCCGCCCCGGGGCTTTAGCTCAGTTGGTAGAGCGCTGCCTTTGCAAGGCAGATGTCAGGAGTTCGAGTCTCCTAAGCTCCACAGTTTCCTCCACCGCGTGAGGACGGCGATCGGCCGCTGACCTGAATCCTGGTCAGCGGCCGATCCGCGTTCTCAGTGCGGTTCGCGCGGGTCCCGCGGCTCGGAGCGGTCCTCGGTGGGCGTGTCGGCCGCGGCGGGGCCGCCGGCCTCCGGCGAGCCGTTCACCGGGGTGGCCGGGCCGGTGCCGGGGCCCGTGGCGCGCGCGTCGGCCGGGCGGGCGTCGGCCGGAGGCTCCACCAGCCATTCCGGGTTGCTGCGGTGCCGCCACCACTGCCAGGTGGCGATGCCGCTGACGATCGCGATCACCCCGGCCACGGCCAGCCCGGTCGCCCAGCCGGCCCGGCACGACTTGCGGGCGTTGCGGGCCGCGAGCTCGCTGATCTCCGCCGAGGTGACGTTGCCCCGCATGGCGGTCAGCGCGGCGGCGCCGCGGGTCTGGGCCTCGTGGGCGACCGGGCCGACGGCCGCGCGGGCCTCCTCGACGGCGTGCACGACCTTGGGGGCGACCGTGGAGCGCGCCTGGCAGGCCGCCCGGGAGGCGGAGTGGCGGGCGGCCAGGGCGGCCTCCTGGGTGCGGTGCAGGGCCTTCAGGGCGTTCTGCTGGGCCTCCGGTGGCAGGCTGGCGAAGGCGTGACCGACCTGGGGGGCGATGTGCCGGTCGTACTGGACGCGGACGGTGTGGGCGGCCTGGGAGGCCTGCTGCCGGGCGTTGTCCGCGAAGTTGCCGGCCGTTGCTCGGGCCGAGTCCAAAGGGGTCACGAGTCTCTCCTCCTGGTGGCGTCCTTTGTGCACATATCCACCTGAATGCTGATCATGCATCCGGATTTGTCCGATGGCATGCCGGAGTGGGCCGGTGGTGGGGTGCCGTGACCGGGGTGCGGTGGAGGGGGCGGCGTGCCGGGGTGGGGCCGGGGTGCGGCGGGCGGCGGTACCGGTCGGGGGCGAATGGGCCGTCCGGTCGGGGGTATGGCCGCAGTAGGCTGGCGGTTCCGGCGGGTCCCCGCCGGGAGCGCGTACGTGTCGTCGCAGCAAGTCGTGGCAGAAGGGGATAGCCGATGCTCCCGGACGAGCCGAGGCCGCCGATCGACCCGACCCCCGGCCCGGCGGGCGGCGGGAACGGGCTGTCCCGCTGTTACCGGCACCCCGAGCAGGAGACCGGCATCGGCTGCTCGCGCTGCGGCCGGCCGATCTGCCCGCAGTGCATGGTGAACGCCTCGGTCGGTTTCCACTGCCCGGACTGCGTCAGCGAGGGCGGCCGCCAGGTCCGGCGGGCGACCACCCGCTTCGGCGGACGCCCGGCCACGGACGGAGCGCTGGTCACCAAGGCGCTGATCGGCATCAACCTGGTGGTCTTCGTCCTCGCCGGCTACGTGCTCACGCCCTGGCTGGCCTTCGACCTCGAACTGCGCAGCTTCGCCCCCGACCACTACTACCCGTTCGCCTCCGGCGTCGCCGAGGGCCCGGGCCAGTGGTACCGGCTGCTGACCGCCGTCTTCCTGCACACCGCGCCCTGGCACATCGCCACCAACATGCTGGTGCTCTGGGTGCTGGGCCCGCAGCTGGAGGCGGCGCTGGGCCGGGTCCGCTTCCTCGCGCTCTACCTGCTCTCCGGGCTGGCCGGCAGTGCCTTCGCCTTCCTGCTGGCCGGCGACGGGATGCGCTCGCTGGGTGCCTCGGGGGCGGTCTTCGGCCTGCTGGGCGCGACCGTGGTGCTCTACCGCCGGGTCCGGGCCCCGCTCGGGCCGATCGTCGCGCTGCTGGTGTTCAACCTGATCGTCACCTTCTCGGTCCAGGGGATCGACTGGCGCGCGCACCTCGGCGGCCTGATCGCCGGGATGCTGACCGCGGCCGGACTGATGTACGCCCCGCGCGGCCGCCGGGCGGCCGTCCAGGGGCTGACGCTGGCGGGGGTGGCCGGTCTGGTGCTGGCGATGGTGCTCGCCGGGATGGCCGCCTACGGCGGGTGAACCGCCGGCCCGGACCGTCCGTACGGGCGTCCGGCGTCCGCACGGTTGTCCACAGCATGTGCGGGGTTGTGCACAGGCTGTGCGAACGACCGGCCGTGAACGGCTGTTCTACGCGTGTCCTGCTGTGCGGATCCGGCCTTCGCGAGAAGGGCGCGCGGCGGTGTGGAAAGCGCCCCCGGCGCGAGTTATCCACAGGCCCGCGTGACTTTTCCCCAGTGTGGATAACCATGTGGATAAGCGTGGTAATCGGATTACCGAGCGCGGAAGCGCGGCGGAAGTCCACCGTCCGGGCACACCGGGGCGCCGCCCCGGGTCGAGCCGTCCGGGGCGGCGGTGAAGGAGCTCAGGGCAGCAGCCCCGGCGTCACTTCCACTGGGTGGAGACGCCGAAACCCGCCGCGATGAAGCCGAAGCCCACCAGGATGTTCCAGTTCCGCCAGCTCTCCACCGGCCAGCTGCCGCTGGTCACGTAGTAGGTGACGATCCAGATCAGACCGATCAGGAACATCGCCAACATCAGCGGCGCAACCCAGCTGCGGCCCGAACTGATCTTCACCGTCGCCGTGGTCGGCGGGGTGTAGTCGGACTTCTTGCGGAGTCGAGACTTCGGCACGAGGAGCTCTCCTGTCGATGCGCTGTGACCGCGCAGGGGTTCACGGTGGTGTGGCGGCGTCCGTTAGCGTAGTGGTTCGGCGGGTCCGAAGGAGATAAGGGTACGGTGCCTAATTTGTCGATTCCCCCTCGGCCGGCCCGTACCCGCGCCTCCGGCACCCGAATTGTCGGACGTGCCCTGACCTGCGCCGTCTTCGCGCTCGCCGGACTGCTCTTCTACATCAGCGCGCAGACCGCGCGCGGCACCGACCTGCGCACCGACAACTCGCTCCTCAGCCTGTCCGACGTGATAAGGCAGCGCAGCGCGCAGAACCAGCAGTCCCAGGCCCAGCTCGCCGAGCTCCAGGAGCGGTCCCAGCAGCTCACCGGCCAGCAGGGCCGCAGCCCGGCCGACGCCGCGCAGCTCACCGCCCTGGAGCAGGCCGCCGCCCTGGACCCGCTCCAGGGCCCCGGCCTCACCGTCACCCTCAACGACGCCCCGCCGAACGCGACCGCGCGCATCCCCGGCGTGCGCGAGCCGGACGTCAACGACCTGGTCATCCACCAGCAGGACATCCAGGCCGTGGTCAACGCGCTCTGGCGCGGCGGCGCCGAGGGCGTCCAGGTGATGGACCAGCGGCTGATCTCCACCAGCGCCGTCCGCTGCGTGGGCAACACCCTGCTGCTCCAGGGCCGGGTCTACTCGCCGCCGTACGTGGTCAGGGCGGTCGGCCGGACCGACGCGCTGCGCGCCGCGGTGGAGGCGGACCCGACGATCCGCAACTACCAGCAGTACGTACAGGCGTACGGACTGGGCTGGAAGGTGCAGGAGAGCGGGGACCTCGCCCTGCCCGGTTACTCGGGAACGGCGGACCTCCGCGCGGCCACCGGCCAGCAGTAGAGCGGCGGGACGCGCCTGGCAGCCGCGACCCGGGGTCTAGTCTTGACCCCAGTCCGCTGCGTCGAGGGAGCACCATGTACGGCTGGATCTGGCGTCATCTGCCGGGGAACACCCTGGTCAAGGCCGTCGTCTCGGTGCTCCTCGTGCTGGGGATCGTCTACCTCCTCTTCACCTACGTCTTCCCGTGGGCGGAACCGCTCCTGCCCTTCGGTGACGTCACAGTGGACGGAGACGGCGGCGACGGCGCCGTCGGCTGACCCGGCGGCTCCGCCCCCCCGCCCCAGTCCCCGCACCCACCGGAGAACGCGCGCCCATGACCTCCCGGCCGACCCCGCCCCGCATCCTGGTCGTCGACAACTACGACAGCTTCGTCTTCAACCTGGTCCAGTACCTCTACCAGCTCGGTGCCACCTGCGAGGTGGTCCGCAACGACGAGGTGACCGTCGAGCACGCGGTGCGCCGCGACGGCGACGCCGGTTTCGACGGGGTGCTGCTCTCCCCCGGCCCGGGTGCCCCCGAGGAGGCCGGCGTCTGCATCGAGATGGTGCACCACTGCGCGCGGATCGGACTTCCGGTGTTCGGCGTCTGCCTGGGCCTGCAGTCCATCGCGGTGGCCTACGGCGCCGTGGTCGGCCGGGCGCCCGAGCTGCTGCACGGCAAGACCTCGCCGGTCGAGCACGAGGACGGCGGGGTGTTCGCCGGCCTGTCCTCGCCGCTCACCGCGACCCGGTACCACTCGCTGGCGGTCGAGCCCGGCACCGTGCCGGACGAGCTGGTGGTCACCGCGCGCACCGGGAGCGGCGTGATCATGGGGCTGCGCCACCGCGACCTAGCGGTGGAGGGCGTGCAGTTCCACCCGGAGTCGGTGCTCACCGAGGGCGGCCACCGGATGCTCGCCAACTGGCTGGCCGAGTGCGGCGACCCGCAGGCCGTCGACCGGTCCGCCGGGCTCGCCCCGGTGATCGGCCGGGGCTGAGCGGGGTGACCGCGGTGCGTCCGGAGCGACGCCACCAGCCGGAGGCGGACCCGCGGGGCGGCGGCGCGTACCAGGGCGGGCCGTACCCGCAGCAGTACCCCCACCAGGGTCACCAGGGTCACCAGGACCCCCAGGGTCACCAGGAGCAGTACGGCGGCCACCAGGACCAGTACGGCGGCCACCAGGACCAGTACGGCGGTCAGTACGGCGCGCAGGCGCCGCAGGGCCCGTACGGCGGGCAGTACCCGCCGGGGCCGTACCAGCAGGGCCAGTACCAGGGGTACGACCCGTACCAGGAGCAGCAGCTCCGGCAGGGCGGCTTCATTCCCGCCCAGCAGGGCCAGCACCAGGGCTGGGCGGGGCCGCAGGACGCCGAGGACGGCTGGGGCGTCTACGAGCAGGCCGCGCCCCCCGTCGCGCCCGCGCGGGCCGAGGAGACGCTCCGGCTGCACCTGGAGAGCCCGGACGCGCCCGGGACGGAACGGGAGGTGCTCGCCGCCGCCGAGACGGTCACCATGGACGCGGTGGCCGCCGAACCGCGGCCGGCCGTTCCCGCCGGCGGGCGGGCCGAGCGCCGGCGGGCCGCGCAGGGGCGCGGACGGCGCCGCTCGGGCACCCGGACCGCGGCCGGGGACCGGCCCCGGCCGAAGGAATCGGTGGCGGTGGTCCTCGCCCGGTTCCTCGGCGAGCTGTGCATCACCCTCGGCCTGGTGATGCTGCTCTTCGTCTCGTACCAGCTCTGGTGGACCAATGTGCAGGCCGACGCGGCCGCCGACGGGGCCCGCAGCCAGCTGGAGGAGCAGTTCGACGCCGCCGCCCCGGCCCCGGCGGCCGGACAGCCGGCACCGGATCCGGCCAAGCCGGAGACGTTCGAGCCCGGCAAGGGCTTCGCGATCATCCATCTGCCGAAGCTCGGCCAGAAGTTCCCGATCGCCGAGGGCACCGCCAAGGGCGCGGTGCTCGACAAGGGCCTGGTGGGGCACTACACGGGCACCGGCATGCCGGCCGACAAGGCGGGCAACTTCGCGCTGGCCGCGCACCGCAACACCCACGGCGAGCCGTTCCGGCGGATCAACCAGCTCGGCAAGGGCGACAAGATCGTGGTGGAGACCGCGACCGCGTACTACACCTACGAGGTCACCGGCGGCATCCCGGAGACCCCGCCGTCCAACGTGAGCGTGATCAAGCCGGTGCCGAACGGCGCCGGGTACAGCGGGGCGGGCCGGTACATCACGCTGACCACGTGCACGCCGGAGTTCAGTTCGAAGTACCGGCTGATCGTCTTTGGCAAGATGATCGAGGAACGGCCGCGCACCCAGGGCAAGCCGGCCGCCCTCACGGGAGGCTGACCGCGAGCGGGCGAGTAGCAAGGGGAGAGATGTGACCCAGGAGACCGAAGCGGTGGCCGAGGAGGCCTTCCCGGGGGCCGGGCCGGAGTCCGGGGACGGGCGCGGGCCGCGCCGCGGGCGGCGGCGGGCGCTGGCCGTGGTGGGGGTCTTCGGCGAGCTGCTGATCACCCTCGGTCTGGTGCTCGGGCTGTTCGTCGGCTACTCGCTCTGGTGGACCGACGTGCTGGCGGACCGTTCCGCCGCCGCGGCCTCCGACCAGCTGCGCGACTCCTGGGCGGCCGGCGGACCGATCGCTCCCCCGGCCGGGGGCTCCGCCACCGCCGCGCCGGGCGACCCCGCCGTTCCCGGTGCCTCGGCCGCCCCGGACGATCCGACGGTGGGCGGTGCGCAGCCGGGGAGCGGGGGCGGCACCGGGTCGGGCGGCTCCGGCCGGTCGACGGGCGCGGGCGTCGGCTTCCTGCACGTCCCCGCGATGGGGCGGAACTACCAGGTGCTGATCCGGATGGGCACCGACACGGACACCCTGGCCGAGGGCGTCGCCGGGGTCTACGAGCAGCCGTACCGCGCGGCGATGCCCTGGGACGCGTCCGGCAACTTCGCGCTGGCCGCCCACCGGGACGGCCACGGGGCGAAGTTCCACGACCTGGACGCGCTCAAGAAGGGCGACCCGATCGTCGTCGAGACCCGGGACAAGTGGTACGTCTACCGGGTCGACAGCACCCTGCCGGAGACCTCCAAGTTCGACACCGGCATCGTCGCCCCGGTGCCCAAGGGCTCGGGCTACACCGAGCCCGGCCGGTACATCACGCTGACCACCTGCACCCCGGTCTACACCTCGCGCTACCGGATGGCGGTGTGGGGGAGCCTGGTGCGGGTGGACGACATGGACGCCAAGCGCACCCCGCCCGCCGAGCTGCGGCGCGGCTGAGGGCCGCTGGGGCCGCTGAGGTCACCGGCGCCTCCAGGAGCCCCCAGGAGGCGCCGGTGGCCCCCGGGGAACCCGGTGCACCCGGGAAGGCCCGGGGGGAACGCCCGAGGGCCCGTCGACACCGTCGACGGGCCCTCGCCGCTGTCCCGGAACAACTTTCACCCGGCCGGTCCCGCCCCGAGGGGCTCAGAACCAGGGGAACCAGGGCTTAGTTGTTGCCGTTGGGTCCCCCTTTGGTGTTCGAGGGGGTGGGGAGGCCGGGGATCCCGGGGAGTGTGGGGGGGTCGTTCCCTTTGGGCGGGTCCACCGCCTTGGTCATCAGGATGACCGTGGTGCCCGGGTCCACCTGGGTCCCGGCGCTCGGGTTCGAGGCGAGGACGATCGCGTTCGGGTCCTGCGGGCCCTGGGCGACGTTGTACTTCAGGTTCAGACCCTCCAGGGTCTTGATGGCGTCCTTGAGCGCGACGTTCTGCAGCGGCGGGACGGTGGCCTTCTCCGGCGCCTTGAAGATGGTCAGCGTGATCTTGGTGTTGGCCGGCTGCTTGCCGCCCGCCGGGTTCTGCGAGGCCACCGTGTTGACCTTGGTCGGGTCGTTGGTCTGGGTGGTCTTCGAGGAGTCCACCTGGAAACCGGCGCTCGTCAGGGCGGCCTCCGCGGCCTCCTTCTGCTGGCCGACCACGCTCGGTACGTTGATCTTGGCCTTGCCCTGCGAGACGGTCAGCTTGACCGGGGCGGTCGGGTCGGCGCCGCCGCCCGCCGGGTCCTGTGCGATGACCTGGTCCAGCGGGGCGTTGTCGTCGTCCTTGTAGTCGGTCGAGACGTTGGCGAAGCCGGCGTCACCGAGCGCCTTGAGGGCCTGGTCCTTGGTCTTGCCGACCACGCTCGGCACGGTCGCCTTGGCCGGGCCGGAGGACAGCTGCACCGTGATCGTGGCGGCCTCGGCCACCTGGGTGCCGGCGGCCGGGTTCTGCGTGCAGACCTGGTCCTTCTTGATGTTGCTGTCCGGGCAGGCGATCTTCTCGCCCTCGGTGACCACCAGCTTGGGACCGGCCTGGACGGCGGCCGTCCTGGCGTCCGCCAGGCTCTTGCCGAGCAGGCTGGGCGCCGAGACCGTCGGCGCCTCCTTCTTCTGGTCGCCCTTCTTGTCGCCGAACATCGCCTGGGCGACGAAGAAGGTGCCGACCAGGACCAGCACGGCGGCGACCGCCAGCACGATCCAGGAGGTGTTGCTCTTCTTCGGCGGCTCCTCGGCGCGCCGGCCGCCGCGGCCGTAACCGTCGTCGTAGCCGTCGTTGCCGCCGCCCTGGGCGCCGGCGTAGGTCTGGCCGTAGCCGTCGTCGTAGCCGCCGGCCTGCGGCTGGGCGGGGTAGCCGCCCGGGGCGGCCTGCGGCAGGACGGTGGTCGGACCGCCGGGCGCCTGCTGCGGCAGGACGTTGGTCTGGCCGTACGGGTCGTGCTGCTGCGGGTAGCCGTTCTGGTCGTAGCCGTACCCGGCGCCCATGCCGTACGCGGCGGCCTGCTGGGCGGCGGCCACCGGCAGGCCGTCGAGGAAGCGCTCGATGTCGTCGCGCATCTCGTCGGCGGTCTGGTAGCGGTAGTCGCGGTCCTTGGCGAGCGCCTTGAGCACGATCGCGTCGACCTCGGGGCGCACCTCGGGGTCGAAGACGGACGGCGGCTGCGGCTCCTCCCGGACGTGCTGGTAGGCGACCGCCACGGGGGAGTCGCCGACGAACGGCGGACGGACGGTGAGCAGCTCGTAGAGCAGGCAGCCGGTGGAGTAGAGGTCGGAGCGGGCGTCCACCTGCTCGCCCTTGGCCTGCTCCGGGGAGAGGTACTGGGCGGTGCCGATGACGGCGGAGGTCTGCGTCATCGTCATGCCGGCGTCGCCCATCGCGCGGGCGATGCCGAAGTCCATCACCTTGACGTTGCCCTGCCGGGTGAGCATGACGTTGGCGGGCTTGATGTCGCGGTGCACGATGCCGGCCCGGTGCGAGTACTCCAGGGCCTGCAGGATGCCGATGGTCATCTCCAGCGCGCGCTCCGGCAGCAGCCGGCGGCCGGAGTGCAGCAGCTCGCGCAGGGTGGAGCCCTCGACGTACTCCATCACGATGTAAGGGATGGAGATGCCGTCGATGTAGTCCTCGCCGGTGTCGTACACGGCGACGATCGCGGGGTGGTTCAACGACGCCGCCGACTGCGCCTCACGGCGGAAGCGGGCCTGGAACGACGGATCACGGGCCATGTCGGCCCGGAGCGTCTTCACGGCGACGGAGCGGCCGAGCCGGGTGTCATGGCCGAGGTACACCTCGGCCATGCCGCCGCGTCCGAGGACGCCGCCGAGCTCGTACCTGCCGCCGAGGCGACGAGGCTCTTCCATAGATCCGACCCTCTCCCTCACCCGCCGGTGAGGTTGTGACGTAGGTGTCCCCGCACGCTCCGTGTGACGCCGTCCGGGCCCCGGGTGGTTCTGCGGTCAGGACCCTCCGGCACCGCGCGGACGGCAACGGGCACACCCGTTGCTGCGGATACGCTACCGGTCCGACCGTGCGCGGCCCGAGTCGACGGCAGGCCGATACCAGACCGGTATCCGGACAGGGCCGCCGATCGTGACATTTCCCTCACCCCGGGACGCATGCGGTCACTTGCCCAGGACGGCCTGCATCACCGACTTGGCGATCGGCGCGGCGAGCCGGCCGCCGCTGATGCCGTCACGGCTGTTCGAGCCGTCCTCGACGACCACCGCGACCGCGACCGAGCGGCCGTCGGGGGCGTTGGCGTAGGAGGTGAACCAGGCGAACGGCAGGCCCGCGTTGCCCTCGCCGTGCTGGGCGGTGCCGGTCTTGCCGCCGACGGTCAGGCCGGGGATCCTGGCGTTCCTGCCGGTGCCGTTCTCGACCACCGAGACCATGAGGTCCTGCAGCTTCTTCGCGGTCGCCGGGCTGACCGGCTGGGAGAACTGCTTGTCGGTGTGCTTGGAGATGGTGGTCAGCGAGGCGGAGCGCTCCTCGGCGACCAGGTAGGGCTGCATCAGCGTGCCGTTGTTGGCGATCGCCGCGGAGACCATCGCCATCTGCAGCGGGGTGGCCTGGGTGTCGTGCTGGCCGATCGAGTCCTGGGCGGTGCCGTCCGGGGTGGAGTTGGACGGGAAGACGCTCTTCTCCGAGCGGATCGGGGTGTCCACGGTGCTGTTGAAGCCGAACTTCTCGGCCTGCACCCGCATCTTGTCCTTGCCCAGGTCGGCGCCCATCTTGGCGAACACCGTGTTGCAGGACTGGTCCATGCCGGACTTGATGGTGGCGTTGCCGCACCTCTCCTGGTCGGACTCGTTCTTCAGCACGAAGTTGGTGCCCGGCAGGGTGTACGGGTCCGGCGTCTGGGTCTGGTCGTCGATGTTCTGGTACAGGCCGTTCTCGAACGCCGCCGCCGCGGTGACCAGCTTGAAGGTCGAGCCGGGCGGGTAGGTCTCGCGCAGCGCCCGGTTGAGCATCGGCTTGTTGGGGTCGGCGTTGAGGTCGGTCCAGGCCTTGCCGTCCGCCTCCGTGTTGCCGGCGAAGCTGGCCGGGTCGTAGGAGGGCGTGGAGACCAGGGCGAGGATCGCGCCGGTCTTCGGGTCGAGCGCGACGACCGCGCCCTTCTTGTTGCCGAGTCCGTCGAAGGCGGCCTTCTGGGCCTTGGAGTTGATCGTGGTGACGACGTCGCCGCCGCGCTTCTGCTCCCCGGTCAGCATGTCCAGGGTGTTGCGGAAGAACAGCCGGTCGTCGCTGCCGGAGAGGATGCCGTCCTCCAGCTGCTCCAGCTGGCTGGACTGGAAGGCCTGCGAGGAGTAGCCGGTCACCGGGGCGTACATCAGGGGGTCGGTCCAGGAGCGCTTGTACTTGTAGCGCAGGCCGTTCACGAAGGTGGACTGGGTGATCGGCTGGCCGTCGACGATGATGTTGCCGCGCGGGTAGGCGTAGCGGTCGTAGTCCTGGCGCTTGTTGTACTTGTTGCTCGCCCAGGCGTCGGCCTGCACGCCCTGGACCCAGTTGGTGCGCGCCATGAGGGCCAGGATCAGCACGAGGCAGAAGATCGATACCCGGCGGATCGGCTTGTTCACGAGGCGTTGCCCCCTTGGATCTCGGGTGTCGGAGTGGGTTCCACCCCGGGTCGGCGGGCGTTGTCGCTGATCTTCAGCAGGATCGCGACCAGCGCCCAGTTGGCGACCACCGAGGAGCCGCCCTGGGCGAGGAACGGCATGGTCATACCGGTCAGCGGGATCAGTCCGGTGACACCGCCGGCGACCACGAAGACCTGCAGCGCCATCGCCGACGAGAGGCCGACGGCGAGGAGCTTGCCGAACGGGTCGCGGGCGGCGACCGCGGTGCGCAGGCCGCGCTGGATCAGCAGGGCGTACAGCATGAAGATCGCCATCATGCCGGTGAGGCCCAGTTCCTCGCCGAACGAGCCGAGGATGAAGTCGCTCTTGGCGGCGAAGCCGATCAGCCAGGACCGGCCCTGTCCGAGCCCGGTGCCGGTCACCCCGCCGGAGCCGAAGGACATCAGCGCCTGGCCGATCTGCTCGGTGGAGTTCTCCGCGGGGTGCGGCCCGAAGGCGGCCATCGGGTCGAGCCAGGCGTCGATGCGGGTCTTCACGTGGCTGGTGGTGGAGGCCACCATGACCGCGCCGCCGACCGACATCAGCAGGCCGAAGACGATCCAGCTGGTCCGCTCGGTGGCGACGTAGAGCATCACCACGAAGAGGCCGAAGTACAGGAAGGACGAGCCGAGGTCGTTCTCGAAGATCAGGATCAGCAGGCTGAGCAGCCAGATCACGATGATCGGGCCGAGGTCGCGCCCGCGCGGCAGGTAGAGGCCCATGAAGCGGCGGCTGGCCAGCGCCAGGGCGTCCCGCTTGACCATCAGGTAGCCGGCGAAGAACACGGTCAGGATGATCTTGGCGAACTCACCGGGCTGGATCGAGAAGGAGCCCATCCGGATCCAGATCTTGGCGCCGAAGTCCTCCCTGCGCTCCGGGAAGAACGCCGGCGCGGCGAGCAGGACCAGGGCGACCGCCATCGAGATGTAGGTGTAGCGCTGGAGGACCCGGTGGTCCTTCAGGAAGACCATCACCACGATGAAGAACGCGATGCCCAGGCCGGACCACATCAGCTGGTTGGCGGCCGCCGGGTAGTTGCTCTTCAGCAGCGGTCCGGCCTTGTCCAGCCGCCAGATCATCACCACGCCGAGCCCGTTCAGCAGGGTGGCGATGGGCAGCATCAGCGGGTCCGCGTACGGCGCGAACCTGCGCATCAGCAGGTGGGCGATCAGCGCGAGGGCGCCCATGCCCAGGCCGTAGCCGAGCATGCCGGCCGGCAGCTTCCCGTCCATCGCCAGGCCCACGTTGGCGTACGCCAGGACGGGCAGTGCCACCGCGAAGGCGAGCATCGCCAGCTCGGTGTTGCGCCGGTTGGGCGTCGCCTGCGGCGAGATGGTGGTGTTGCGGCGGCGCCGCGAGGACGCGCGGTCGGCCGGCACGCCGGTGTCCCGGCGATCGGCGCCGCTGCTCACATCGGATGTACTCACGTTTTAGCCGCTCCCTGACGGCCGGCCGGCCCGCTCCGGAGG
Source organism: Kitasatospora sp. NPDC057965 (assembly GCF_042887135.1). NCBI lineage: Bacteria > Bacillati > Actinomycetota > Actinomycetes > Kitasatosporales > Streptomycetaceae > Kitasatospora > Kitasatospora sp. NPDC057965. The sequence continues at coordinate 237,301 of NZ_JBHVPZ010000004.1, read as the reverse complement.
GGCCTATGTCGGGTCGCGTCCATCACGGCTTCGGGCAGGAGTCGGCGCGCTGCCGCTCCTCGTCGGTCAGGCCGGGCAGGTCGCCCTGCGGGGCGGCCGGGGCCGCGGCGTTCTGGCTGGGGACGGCGGCCGGGGCGGTGGCGCTCGGGGTCGGGGTCGGCGTGGGGACACCGGCGGCCGGGGCGCGGCCGGTGGCGGACGGGCTGGGCGGCGTCGTGGCCGTCACGAACCCGGCGTGCGTCGCGACCGTGCCGGCGGCCTGCTGGGCCGGCTGCTGGCCGCCGGGCACCGGGGCGGTGCCCGGGGCGGGCGGGTTGGCGGCGGCGGCCCGGACGTCGGCGACCTTGCGGCAGAACGCGGCCTGCTCGCCCAGCTTCTTCACCTTGTCGTCGGCGTCGCCGAGGCTGGTCGCCGAGATGGTGTTGGTGACGTGGGTGCGCTGGTCCTGCGGGAGGAACTTGAGCTCGATGTCCTTGTACGGGGTGTGCACCGAGGACAGGCTCAGTCCGGCCAGGCTCTGGTTGACGCCCTGGTAGACGGCGACGTGGTCGCCCTCGGCGCCGACGTAGTACTGGCTCTGGGTCCACTGGTAGCCGAAGAAGCCGCCCGCGCCGAGCAGGCCCACGGTGACCAGGCCGACCAGCGAGAAGGTCAGCGCCCGGCTCCTGCGCTTCTTCCGGGGCGGCTCGTCGTCGAAGTCCTCGGTCCCGTAGACCGCGGGCTCGCCGCCGTCCGGGTAGCCCTCGGCCGGGCCGAAGCCGCCCTGGCCGTCGGGGTAGCCGGCGTCGTAGCCCTCGGCGGGGCCGAAGGCGCCCTGCGGGCCGCGGCCGAGTCCGGCGGCGCGGCCGGCCGGGGTGTCCGCGATCGAGCGGTCGGCGGCGGTCGAGGACGGCGGGGTCTCGGCGACCGCGCCGACCACCACCGGCACGTCGTTGAACTGGCCGCTCAGGGTGTCCGTGGCGCCGACGTCGAGCACGTCCGCCACGATGCAGGTGATGTTGTCCGGGCCGCCGCCGCGCAGTGCGAGCTGGATCAGCTCCTGCACGGTCTGCTCGGGCGAGTAGAAGCTGCCCAGGGTGTCCTGGAGGGTCTGGTGGCTGACCGGGCCGGAGAGGCCGTCGGAGCAGATCAGGTAGCGGTCGCCGGCCCGGACCTCGCGGATCGACAGGTCGGGCTCGACCTGGCCGCGGCCGTCCAGGGCGCGCATCAGCAGCGAGCGCTGCGGGTGGGTCTCGGCCTCCTCGGGCGTGATCCGGCCCTCGTCGACCAGCCGCTGCACCCAGGTGTGGTCCTGGGTGATCTGCGCCAGCGCGCCGTCCCGCAGCAGGTAGGCGCGGGAGTCGCCGACGTGCACCAGGCCCATCCGCCGGCCGGTCCAGAGCATCGCGGTGAGGGTGCAGCCCATGCCTTCGAGCTGCGGGTCCTCCTCGACCATCTGGCGGAGCCGGTCGTTGGCGCCCTGGACCGCGTCGCCGAGCAGGGTCAGCAGGTCGGCGCCGGGCTCGTCCTCGTCCAGCCGGACGATCGAGCCGAGCACCTCGGAGGACGCGACCTCGCCGGCCGCCGCGCCGCCCATGCCGTCGGCCACGGCCAGCAGCCGCGGGCCGGCATAGCCGGAGTCCTCGTTCCCCTCCCGGATCAGTCCCTTGTGGGAGCCGGCGGCGAAGCGCAGCACCAGGGTCATGCGACCTGTGCCCCCCTCTGGGTCATGGACGGGATGCTGTCCCTCATGCGCTACTACTTCCGCAGTTCGATGACGGTCCTGCCGATACGGATCGGCATGCCCGGCTGGAGCGGGGTCGGCGCGGTCAGGCGCTGACGGTCCAGATAGGTGCCGTTGGTGGAGCCTAGATCCTCCACCGTCCACTGCCCAGTCTGGTCGGGATAGATCCTGGCATGCCGGGAGGACGCGTAGTCGTCGTCCAGCACGATGGTGGAGTCGTGGGCGCGGCCCAGCGTAATGGTCTGGCCCTGCAGCGCGACCGTGGTGCCGGCCAGCGAGCCCTGGACCACGACGAGCTGGGTCGGGGCGCCGCGGCGGCGACCGCCGCCCTGGGTCGGCGGACCACCCGGGGCCGGCTGGCCCTGCGGGGCGCGCCCGGCGGCCGGGGCCGCTCCGGCGGTGGTCGCAGCGGTGGCGCCACCGCTGCTCCGGCGGGAGGCCCGCGGGTTCACCCGGGTCCCGAACAGGTCGCTGCGGATCACCTGGACCGCGACGATCACGAACAGCCACAGCACGGCCAGGAAACCCAGCCGCATGACCGTGAGGGTCAGTTCTGACATAACCGCGCCCGCTCTACCCTTCGACCTGTCGGTAGACGATGGTGGTGGAGCCCACGACGATTCGAGAGCCGTCGCGGAGCGTAGCGCGCTGGGTGTGCTGCCCGTCCACCACGATGCCGTTGGTGGACCCCAGGTCCAGCACCATCGCGGGCGTGCCGGGGCGGATCTCGGCGTGCTTGCGGGAGACCCCGGGGTCGTCGATGCGGACGTCCGCCTCGGTGGAGCGGCCGAGCACGCAGGCGTTGCCGGTGATCTGGTGGCGGGCGCCGTTGACCTCGATCCAGCGGCGGACCGAGGTGCCGTGGCCGGCGCCCGGGAACGGGCGCACATTGCCGCCGGCCGGTGCGGGCGGGCCGGGGGGCATGGCCGGGGGCGCGGTGGGCGGCGGGGGCGCGCCGTACGGCGCGGCGCCGGGCTGCTGCCACGGCGCGCCGGGGGCCTGGGCGGCCGGCGGGTGGCCGTAGCCGGGCTGGGTCGGCTGCGCCGGGGCCTGCTGCTGCGGCTCCTCCGCGGCGAGGGTGCGGCTGCGCACCCGGTACAGGCCGGTGTCGAGGTCGTCGGCCTTCTCCAGGTTCACCTGGAGCGGGCCCATGAAGCTGTAGCGCTGCGCCTCCGCGTACTCGCGGACCATGCCGGCGAGCTCGTTGCCCAGCTGTCCGGAGTAGGGGCTCAGCCGCTCGTGGTCGTGCGGGCTGAGCTCGACGATGAAGTCGTTGGGCACGACGGTGCGGTCGCGGTTCCAGATGCTCGCGTTGTTGTCGCACTCACGCTGCAGAGCGCCGGCGATCTCCACGGGCTGGACCTCGGACTTGAACACCTTGGCGAAGGTGCCGTTGACGAGACCCTCGAGTCGCTGCTCGAACTTCTTCAGCACTCCCATGGGGCACCCCCTTCCAGGGTTTGTTCGCCTGCCTGCCGACCGGTTCCCGGGGATCCGGTCACGCCTACTTGCGGTACTTCCGTACTGATCGTATCCACGCCGGGGCCATCCGTACGGTTCCCGGACCACGTGGTGCCCGGGGGTGGGCTCGGACACACAGGGTGACGCATCCGGGCGGCAACATGCCAGGGCCACCCGTCCGGCGTGGGGCCGCCACCTGTCGCTCGCCTGTTCGCCGGGCATCCGTTCGGATGCGCTCGGGGGCCCCGGGGAACGGATTCGGAGGTGACCCGCAGGTCGTGCTACTGTTTTCCATGTCGGAAGGGGCGCCCACCGGGTGGCCCGATCGAAGAACCGCGAAGGCCACATGGTACCGAGCGGAACGGCTGATCGACCGGCAAGCGGTGAAAACACCCATGCGCGGGTGGCGGAATAGGCAGACGCGCTGGATTCAGGTTCCAGTGCCCGAAAGGGCGTGGGGGTTCAACTCCCCCCTCGCGCACAGCGAAGCCCCGCAGATCTTCGGATCTGCGGGGCTTTTTTGTTCCCTCCCGCCCTCCGGTGCCCCCCGTCGGCCCCGGGGCCGGTCCTCCTGCCCGGTCGGGTCAGGAGGAGGGGGCCGGAAGGTCCGCGCGGACCTCGAAGCCGCCGTCCGGGGTCGGACCGGCGGTGAGCGAACCGCCGAGCAGCTGGGCGCGCTCGCGCAGGCCGACCAGGCCGTGGCCGCCGCCCGGCAGGATCTGTACGGGGCGCACCGGCGGCGCGTCGTTGCGCACCTCGACCCGCAGCCGCCGCCCGCGGGCCCGGATCCTGACGTGCACCGCGGCCTCGGGCGCGTACTTGGTGATGTTGGTGAGCGCCTCCTGCACGGTGCGGTAGGCGGCCCGCTCGACCGCCTCCGGCCAGGGGCGGTCGCCCGGGACGAGCTCGGCGTCCGCGGCCAGCCCGCTCTCCTCGATCAGCCGGGGCAGATCGGCCAGCCTGGGCTGCGGGGCCAGCGGGGTGTCCATCCGCGGCCCGCCCGCCCGCAGCACCCCGACCATCTGGCGCAGCTCCTCCAGGGTGCGCACCGACAGTTCGCGGATGGTCCGGGCGACGCCGGCGGCCGCCTGGTCCGGGGTCGAGACCTGCAGCGCGCCGGCCTGGATGCTGATCAGGCTGACCTGGTGCGAGACCACGTCGTGCATCTCCCGGGCGAGTCGGCCGCGCTCCTCGCTGAGCACCCGTTCGGCGAGCAGCCGGCTCTCCCGCTCCTGGCCGCGGGTCAGCTCGTCCAGCCGCGAGGCCAGCTCGCGCCTCGTCCGGGAGAGCAGACCCGTGGCGGCCGGCCCGGCCGCGAGCATCACGGACTGGATGGCGTACAGCGCGGTGTCCCGGCTGATCGTGAAGTTCTGCTCGGAGACCGGCCAGTGGAAGAACTCGACCAGGGCGAACAGGGTGGCGCACGGTACCACCACCCGGGGCCGGGGGCGTTCCGCGGCCACCGTGTAGACGGCGGTGATCGGGGCGAGCCAGATGTCGTCGAAGTAGCTGCCGGGCATGGTCAGCAGCAGCACGGTGACCGGGAAGCGCCGCCGCCACGGCAGGACGACGGCGGCCAGCACCGACAGCAGGGTCTGCCACGGCGGGGCGTCCCGGGCCACCAGGGCGGCGTCCACCAGCGAGTAGAGGGCGGGCAGCAGGAGCATCAGCCAGGGTGCGGCGAACCCGGGCAGGAGGCGTCGGGCGGCGGTGGCCTCGCCGCTCATGCCCCGTCGCTCGGCTTCGGGCGGACCAGCCCGGCCCGGTGGGCGATCACCGCCGCCTGGACCCGGTTGGCGGCTCCGAGCTTGCCGAGGATCGCGCTGATGTGGTCCTTCACGGTGCCGGTGCCCAGGAACAGCCGGTCGGCGATCTCGGCATTGGACAGGCCCTCGCCCAGCAGCGCCAGCACGTCCAGCTCCCGGCCGGTCAGCGTGCGGGCCAGGGCGGCGGCCTCGGCGTCCGGGCCGCCGCCGTCCACGTAGCCGCCGATCACGGTGCGGGTCACGGTCGGGGAGAGGATGTTGCCGCCGGCCGCGAGCACCCGGACGGCGTGCACCAGCTGCTCCGGGGCGGTGTCCTTGAGCAGGAAGCCGGCCGCGCCGGCCCGCAGCGCGGTGCCGATGTACTCCTCGGTGTCGAAGGTGGTGAGCATCGCCACGGCCGGCGGGTCGGGCAGCGCCCGCAGCCGGCGGAGCACCGAGATGCCGTCCAGGTCGGGCATCCGGATGTCGAGCAGCACCACGTGCGGACGCAGCCGCCGGACGTGCTCCTCGGTCTGCGCGCCGGAGCAGTCGCCGACCACCTCCAGGTCGGGAGCGGAGCCGACGATGAGGCCCAGCCCGGACCGGACCAGGATCTCGTCGTCCACGATCAGCACGCGGGTGGTGGTGATGGTCCCTCCTCGGTTCGGCGGCCGGGCCGGGGCCGGTCCGCATGACTGGAATCGAGGGTAGGGCCTGACCGGCGGCTTCGCCGGGCCCCGGGGCCCGGCGCACCCCCGCCGAACGGCGGGGGTGTGAATCGGCTACCTGGTTCACGCGATTCTCACGCTGAGTGGGGAACCATGGAATTGGCTGCCGCTCAGTCGGCCTGCGGCCGAGGTGGGCGTCCAGCCGGGCCGTGTGCGGATGCGACCCACCACCTGATCGTTTGGAATTGAGCTGTGTCGTCCACTGTGAAGCCGGAGCCGTCCACCTCCCCCACCGGGTCCGGGTCCGTCCCCGGCGCCGTGATGGCGCGCTGGCGCCCGCGGGCCGCCTCGGCGACGGTCTGGTACCTGCGGCTGATCGCCCTGCTGAACCTCGTCACGGTGCTGCTGGAGCCGTTCCGCGACCAGGTCGAGACGCACAACGAGGGTGAGTACTTCACCCCCTACCTGATGACCGCCGGCCTGAGCAGCGCGGTGCTGTCGATCTTCCTCGCGATCGCCATGCGGCGCCGCAAGCGGGCCGCCTGGATCTTCAACCTCGCCCTGGCCGGGCTGTTCGCCCTGCTCTACCTGATCGCCATGTCGCTGCCCGGCGAGGGCTTCGACCGGCACCCGCTGAACTATGTCTCGACCGTCCTGACCTGCGGCTTCGTGCTGGCGCTGCTGGTCGGACGGAAGGAGTTCACCTCCAAGGGCGACCGCTCCAACCCGAAGACCGCCGCCGCCACCTTCGTGGCCGGCCTGGGCTTCGGCGGTGTGGTCGGCGCCGCGCTGGTCGCGCTGACCAACAATCTGCCGACCGCGGGCTTCTGGGACATGTTCCGCTACTCGGTCGGCCGGATGATCACCATCACCCCCTCCGAGCACCTGCGCTCCGTGATCGACGCGCCGACCTGGGTGAACGCGGTCATCAACGCGATGGGCGCGGTGCTCTTCCTGCTCGTCCTCTACGTGGCCTTCCGCAGCCCGCGCGGCACCGAGCTGCTCAGCGCGGAGGACGAGCAGCGGCTGCGGGTGCTGCTGGACAAGCAGGGCGAGCGGGACTCGCTCGGCTACTTCGCGCTGCGCCGGGACAAGGCGGTGATCTTCTCGCCGAGCGGCAAGGCGGCGATCGCCTACCGGGTGGTCGGCGGCGTCTCGCTGGCCTCCGGCGACCCGATCGGCGACCCGGAGGCCTGGCCGGGCGCGATCGACGCCTGGCTGGCCGAGGCCCGCGAGCACGCCTGGGCGCCGGCCGTGATGGGCGCCTCCGAGGAGGCCGGTGTGATCTACGCCCGGCACGGCCTGGACGCGCTGGAGCTGGGCGACGAGGCGATCGTCGAACTGGACGAGTTCTCGCTGGACGGCCGGGCGATGCGGGTGGTCCGCCAGGCCTACAACCGGGTCAAGCGCGCCGGGTACACGGTGCGGATCCGCCGCCACGAGGAGATCCCCGAGAGCGAGATGGCCGACCTGGTCGCCAAGGCCGACCAGTGGCGCGACGGCGCGACCGAGCGCGGCTTCTCGATGGCGCTGGGCCGGCTCGGCGACCCGGGTGACGGGCGCTGCGTGATGCTGGAGTGCCACGACGCCGACGGCGAGCTGAAGGCCCTGCTCAGCTTCGTGCCGTGGGGTGCGGACGGGCTCTCGCTGGACCTCATGCGCCGGGCCAGGGACACCGAGAACGGCCTGATGGAGTTCATGGTGATCGAACTCCTCCAGCGCGCCCGCGAGGTGAATCTGGCCAGGGTGTCCCTGAACTTCGCAATGTTCCGTTCCGTTTTCGAGCGCGGCTCGAAGCTCGGCGCCGGGCCGGTGCTGCGGCTCTGGCGTTCTGTTCTGGGCTTCTTCTCGCGCTGGTGGCAGATCGAATCGCTCTACCGGGCCAACGCCAAGTACCGGCCGATCTGGGAGCCGCGTTATCTGCTCTTCGAGAAGAGCAGCGAGATCCCGCGGATCGGCATCGCCAGCGCCCGGGCCGAGGGCTTCATCACCGCACCGAGCCTGCCCGCGCTGTTCCGTCGCCGGCACCAGGGGCCGCCCGCCGCCGAGGCGCCCCGCGTGCCGGTGGCGGCACGGGGCGGGAAGGGGTAGACCCTCCGCCGGGGGGCGGAGGGGGCCGGTCGCCCGGATGGGGGGATTTCGGGGTGGCTCCTCCCCCCTGAGGATGACGGGGATCGGCACAAATGCCGATGTGGATTCGTATAGCGGCTTCTAATGTGGGAGTAGTCGGGAAGGCGCGTGCGCCAACGGGGATTTGGAGAACCGGTTGTGATGCGGAGGACCCACGCGGGGGGCGTGCGAAAGGGGCCGCTGGCTATTGCCGGAGAGGCTGCTGTCGCCGAGTGGGGAACGCTGTTCGGCACGGTCCGGGAGCAGGTGGTCCGCAAGAAGTTCGCGGCCGTCCCGCTGGCCACCGTGGCGACCTGCCTGATCCTGCTGTTCAGCATCGTCCAGCACCTGCCGGGCGGGGAGCACTTCGTCACCAGGATCGGGGTGGTGAAGGCGGCGCTGCCGCTGGACGTCTCGCTGCTGCGGACGCCGCTGTCGCTGTACGTGCCGGCCCTGGACCTGCCGGTGTGGGGGGCGCTGGCGCAGGTCTTCGTGGTCTTCGGGATCGCCGAGATCGTGCTCGGCCGGCGGCTGACCCTGGTGGTGGCCTACACCTGCACGCTGGCCGGGACGCTGTTCGCCCGGGTAGGCGTGGCGATCGGGCCGGACCACCTCTTCGGGTTCCCGAAGTGGGTCGCCTACGTGCGGGACACCGGGCCGTCGGCCGCGGTGGTGGCGCTGGCGATCTGCATCGCGTTCCGCTGCCGGGCCTGGTTCACCGCCGGGCTGGTGGTGACGCTGATGGTCGGCGAGGCGGTCGTGCTGCCGAACCTGGCGGGCATGGAGCACGTGGTCGCGGTGATCGCGGCGCTGCTGATCGCGGTGTCGGTGGAGGTCTTCGGGGACTTCTGGCCGCGGGTGCTGGCCGGCGTCGGGGCGGCCGACGTGGTGGCGACCGCCACCGCCTCGCTGGAGGCGGCCGCCGAGACCCGCCGCCGCGCCCCCGCCGGAGCCTGAGCAGGCGCACCCGAGAACGCCCACGCCGGCGTGCCGCCCTGCGCACGCCGGCACGCCGCCCGCGAGCCGAAGGGCCGCCGCCGGTGCCGAAAGGGAGCAGCGAGGACGCCGCGACGAAGGAGGGGCGTTGGAGCGCCGACCGTCGGCGCCGGCCCCAGCGGCCCGGAGGCGAGTGGGCTCCAATCAGAGCGGCAGTTCGAACCAGACGACCTTGCCGACCGCCTTGCGGGCCGTGCCCCAGCTGTCGGCGAGCTTGGTGACCAGGGTGAGGCCGCGGCCGGTCTCGCCGAGTTGCTCGGCGGGCTCCAGCGACGGCAGGTTGTGGTTGTCGTCGCTCACCTCGACCAGCAGCTTGTCGACCCGGATCAGCTGGAGCTGGACCCGGTCGCGGGCGACCCGGACGGCGTTCGTGACCAGCTCGCTGACCAGCAGCACGACGGTGTCGCTGACCGACTCCAGGTGCCAGGCGGCGAGCTGCTCGCGGACCAGGGCCCGGGCCCGGCCGACCTCGCGCTGGTCGACGGTGAGGTCCCAGGTGGCGACCTCGCTCGGCGGGACCCCGTCGAAGCGGGCCACCAGCAGCGCGACGTCGTCCTTGCGGTCGTCCGAGTGCAGCCGGTCCAGGACCACGTCGCAGGCCTCTTCGGGGCTCTGCGTGGGGTCGATCAGGTTGCCGCAGAGCGCGGCCAGCCCGGCTCCTATGTCGCCGCCCCGCACCTCGACCAGGCCGTCGGTGCAGAGCACCAGCATCGAGCCGTCCGAGACGTCGATGGTCTTGGCGACGAACGGGACCCCGCCCACGCCGATCGGGGCGCCGGCCGGGATCTCCAGCAGTTCGCCGGTGCCGTCCGGGTGGACCAGGACCGGTGGGACGTGGCCGGCGCTGGCCAGCTCGCAGGTCCGGTTGATCGGGTCGTAGACCGCGTACAGGCAGGTGGCGAGGTGGTCGTCGCCGAGCTTGTGGGCCAGGTTGTCCAGGTGGCGCAGCAGCTGGCCGGGCGGCAGGTCGAGGGCGGCGAGGGTCTGCATGGCGGTGCGGAAGCGGCCCATCGCGGCGGCCGAGTGCAGGCCGTGGCCCATGACGTCGCCGACCACCAGGGCGACCCGGCTGCCGGGCAGCTGGATGGCGTCGAACCAGTCGCCGCCGACCTCGGCCCGGGAGTCGCCGGGCAGGTAGCGGTGGGCGATCTGGACGCCGGGGATCTGCGGCGGGCGGGTCGGGATCATCGACCGCTGGAGGGTGGTGGCGACCCGCGCCTCGGCCCGGTGCAGCCGGGCGTTGTCGAGCGAGAGCGCGGCCCGGGCGGCCAGCTCCTTGAGGGTGGCGGCGTCGCACTCGTCGAAGGGGCCGCGGTCGGGGAGCCGGAGCAGCTTGAGGATGCCGAGCACGGTGCCGCGGGCGGAGAGCGGCACCACCAGCATCGAGCGGCCGGAGACCACCGGGACGAGCTCCGGTCCGCCGAGCGCGGCGGCGTAGTCGACGGCGACGTCCCGGGTGACCACCGGGACCAGTACGGGCTGGTTGAGCTGGAGGGCCATGCCGGGCGGGGTGCGCCGGGGCATGGCGACCAGCGAGCCCTCGGCGAGCACGTGGTCCCACTGGCCGGTGGACTCGTTGCGGGCGAGGGCCACCCGGCGGAGCATCGTGTCGTCGTCCGGGCGGGCCTCGGGCAGCTCGGAGTCGGAGATCAGGCCGTCGACGAGGTCGACGCAGGCGAAGTCGGCGACCCGGGGGACGAGCACCCGGCACAGCTCGTGGGCGGTGAAGCCGAGGTCGAGGGTGGTGCCGACCTTGCCGCCGACCTCGTTGAGCAGGGCCAGCTGCTCGCCGGCGTGGCCGTTGGTGAGGAACGGGCCGAGTCGGCCGCCGGTCGGTGCGGGGGCGGGCGGCGGCACGGTGACGGGGACGGCGGGCGGCGGGGTGGCCGGCTCGCCGGGGTGGAGCCGGTGCCCGTTGGCGGGCGGTCCGACGGTGGTCTGCTCGATGGTGGTGCCTCCTCTCGGCGGGGCCGGGACGACCGGGCCGGCGGCCTGTGTGCCGAGGCCGGTGACGGTCGGGCCGGCCACGGCCGGAGCGCCGGTCCGGTCGGCGGCCGGTGCGGCGGTTTGGGCACCGGCCTGTGCGGCGGCGGACTCGCGCTGGGCGGGCAGCGGTGCGGCCGGGCGGCGGCCGGGCGCGGACTGCTCGGGCTGCGGCGGCGGGCCGAGCCGGGCGGTGCGCTGCTGCGCGGTCGGGTAGCGGCGGCCGATCCCGGCCGCGGCGTGCGCGGTGCCGGCCGCCGGGTCGGCCGGGTGCAGCGGCAGCACGGTGGCCGGGTCCAGCCGGAGGGCGGGCAGCCCGGCGCGGGCCAGGGCGGCGAGCAGCGGTCCGCGGCGTTCGGCGGAGCCGGGCAGCAGGGCGGCGAGCGGTTCCGGGACGGGCCGGCCGGCCGTGGTCAGCGCGGCGGAGAGCCGGTGGAAGCCGCCCAGCGCGCCGGGGGCGGCGGCGAACGGCAGCAGCCGCTCGCCGACGGCCAGCCTCGGGCCGGTGGAGCGCAGCGGGCGGGCGTCGGCCGCGAGGGCCAGCAGTCCGCCGGCCGGGCCGTCCACCGGGTAGGCCCACCAGAGCACGTCCCGCAGGTGCTCCTCGCGGTCGACCACGGGAAGCTGTCCCGCCCAGGCGGCGCCGGCCGCGGTCAGCTCGGCGAGGGTGGCGAAGGTGTCCCGGCGGCGGCCGGCGGCCGGGAGCGCGGCCGGGCCGGGGACGCTGCGCGGCTCGGCGGCAGGCAGCAGGCCGGCGGCCGGGCGGTCGCGGACGGCTTCCGCGCGGTGTCCGAAGAGTTCCTCGGCGGCCCGGCTCCACTGGGCGACCCGCCCGCCGCGGTCGACCAGCACGAGGGCGAGCCGGACCAGGGCGACCACCCTCGACGGCTGGTCGCCCGGTGCGGTGCCGGGCACCGGGTCGGTGCCCGGCGGACGCGGTGTGGAGTTGGGATCGTCCACCATGGATTCGGTCTGCTCCCGCCTGGCCGCCATGTCGGGAGACGGCCGTTTCTCCGGTGGAAGGCATGCTGTGCGGATACCAGCGAAGCACGGACGGGCCGGGAGTCGATACCAAAACGGGGAGATTCCTCGGTATCAGTTGCGTGTCACATGTCGTGCGCCGGTCCGCACTCCCCTTCCGCCTCGCGGCGGCGGCGCGCGGGCGGACGGTAGGGTCGCAGGACGGCACGCAGGAGGAGGCGAGAGGTGACCGCGCAGATCCCGGTCCGCTGGACCGATCCGGAGCAGCAGGAGCTGGAGGAGCGGGTCGAGGCCGCCGAACTCGCCTGGCTCACGATGGACGTCGACGTCCGGACGCTGCGCGTCGAGATCGACAACTTCGCGCTGATCCACCACCAGCTGCTCGGGCCGCTGTACGCCCGGCTGGACGAGCTGGACGCGCTGCTCGCCGAGGCGGTGGCGGCCCGCACCGGGGATCCGCGGGACCTGCTGCGGGCCCGCGAGGCGCGGCAGCGGGTCGAGGACCTGCCGGACCTGGACGCGCTCTTCGACAGCGTCCGGGAGCAGGGCCGGTCGGAGTCCGACGGGCCGGAACAGGCCCCGCCGCCGCCCGCCGCGCCCACGCGGGTGCGGCCCGGCCGGGAGGCCCAGCGGATCTACCGCGAGCTGGTCCGCCGCGCCCACCCGGACCTGTCCACCGACCCGGAGGAGCAGCAGCGCCGGGCGGCGTTCCTGGCCAGGGTCAACGAGGCCTACGCCTACGGCGACACCGGCGCGCTGGAGGCGCTGGCCGCCGAGTGGTCCACCGCGCCCGAGGCGGCGCCCGCCGTCGACTCCCCCGACCGGCTCGGCTGGCTGCGCCGCCGGCTGGAGTGGTTGACCGGCCGGATCGGCGAGCTCGCCACCGAGCAGGTCCGGCTGGAGCGCAGCGCGATGGGCGAGCTGCTGGCGCTCGCCCCGCAGGACCCGGACGGGCTGCTGACCGAGCTGGCCGAGCAGCTGCTGGCCAAGGCCGCCGCCCAGCAGGCAGAGCTGGAGCGGCTGATGGGCCCGGTGGGGGACAATGGCGGGGCCGATCCCGACGCCCAGGAGAACCAGACGATGTTCGCGCAGATCCCCACCATCGACGCCGCCGCCGTACCCGCCGACGCCGCCCTGCTGGACGTCCGGGAGCAGGACGAGTGGGATGCCGGGCACGTCGACGGCGCGCTGCACATCCCGATCGGCGAGGTGGTCGCGCGGATCGGTGAGCTGCCGGACGAGAAGCTGTACGTGCTCTGCCGGGTCGGCGGGCGTTCCGCGCAGGTCGTCCAGTACCTGGTGCAGAACGGCCGGGACGCGGTCAACGTGGACGGCGGGATGTACGCCTGGGACGGTGCGGGCCGCCCGATGGTGAGCGGCAACGGGCAGGACGCCTTCGTCCTGTAGCGGGGAGGGCGGGGGGACGGTGCGGAGCGAGCCGGAGGGGCGGCCCGAGGGGGCCCGGGAGGTGCCGCGGGCGCTGCGGTACCCGTGGCCGGTGGTGCCGGGGCTGCTGCTCGCGGTGGCCGGCCAGGTGCTGGCGGCGACCGGCCACCCGGTGGCCGCGATCACGGTGGGCGCGGCCGGTGCGGCGGTCGGGCTGACCGTCGTGGCGGTGGTGCTGCGGCGGCGCCGTCGGAGCGGACCGGCCGGGTCCGGGGGCTCCGCAGGGCGGCGCGAGTAGGGCAGGATGGGCGCGCGACCGGGCCGGCGCGGTGCCGGCCCCACCCGTCCCGGGGGAGTTCATGGCCGAGAGTGCCGAGGACGCCGATCACGCCGATCACGTCGAGCACGCCGAGAACGTCGAGGACGCCGAACGCACCGAGAGCACCAGGACCACCGAGACCACTGGGACCACCGAGAGCACCCAGGCGCCGCCCGTCGGCCGGGCCTGGTCGACGCCCGCCCGGGTCGTCCTGGGCGCGGCCGCCGTGCTGCTGGTGACGGCCACCGGGCTGTTCCTCGGCGCCGTCTTCCTGCACGTGGCGCCCGCCAATCCGCTCTCCCGGGAGTACCGGGAGCAGCTGGACGGCCTGATCTACCCGGAGTTCGAGCAGAACTGGAAGCTGTTCGCGCCCAACCCGCTGCAGCAGAACGTCGCGGTGGACGCCCGGGTGCGCACGGCGACGCCGGACGGGGAGTCCGTGGTGCACGGGTGGGTGGGGCTGACCGCGCAGGACATCGCGGCGATCCGGGGCAATCCGGCGCCCAGTCACGCCGACCAGAACCTGCTGCGCCGGGCCTGGGACTTCTACGACGGCTCGCACAGCGCCCAGGACGAGTCGCCGACCACGGAGCGCGGGCGGCTCGCCGAGCAGTACCTGAAGCGGATCGCGGTGCAGCGGATCGGGAGCAGCGTGGACGGGCGGCCGGTGGTGGCGGTCGAGCTGCGGGTGACCACCGGCACCGTCGCGCCGCCGGAGTGGAGCGGGGAGGCGGCGCCGCCCGCGCCGAAGGTGCGTGAGCTGCCCTGGTGGCCGGTGGCGGACGAGGACCTGCGGGGGCTGCGGTGAGCGGTACGACGCCGGCCGGGGCGCCGGAGCGGCTGCGTGAGGGGATCCCGCGTCAGTCCGGACCGGTGGCCGCCGAGGGCGGTCCGCGGCCGGGTCCGGTCGGGCCGGGCTGGCTGACCGGGCCGGCCGGGTTGGCCGGGGCGGCCGCGCGGGTGTTCGCGGTCTTCGCCGGCCGGGTGCTCGGGCGCCACCAGGCGGCGACGGTGCGGATCGGCTTCGGGCTGGTCTGGCTGGCGTACCTGCTGCGCGAGTGGCCCAACCGGCGGCTGCTGTACGGCGACACCTCGCCCTGGTCGGCGGACCTGGCCCGGCAGCTGCTGGCCGACAACGGGGCGCTGACCGTGCTGCCCTGGTTCGACGGGCGGCTCTGGTTCGAGCTGGTCTACCACCTGGCGGTGCTGTCGGCGCTGGCGGTGCTGCTCGGCTGGCGCACCCGGGCGGCCACCGTGCTGTTCCTGGTCACCGTGCTGTCGCTGCAGAACCGCAACGTCTTCCTCGGCGACGGCGGCGACAACATCGTCCACCTGATGGCGGTCTACCTGGTCTTCACCCGGTGCGCCGAGGTGTGGTCGCTGGACGCCCGGCGGGCCCGGTCCGGGCGGGGCGGGGCGCTCGGGGTGCAGCTCTGGGCGCTGCTCGGGGCGCTGCTGCTGGTCTGTCAGCTGGGCGGTTTCGCGGGGACGAGCCTGGACTGGACGGTCCCGGCGTTCCCGCACGTCGGCTGGGGGGCGCTGTTCTGGCTGCTCTGGGCGGTGGCCGGGCTCTGGTGGCTGGTGGACCGGCTGGCGCCGCGGGGCGAGATCCGGGCGGTGCTGGACGCGCTGGCGACCATGGTGCACAACTGCGCGATGCTGGTGATCGCCGTCGAGGTGGTGCTGATCTACGCCACGGCCGGCTGGTACAAGGTGCAGGGCTCGCGCTGGCAGGACGGCACCGCGCTCCACTACCCGCTGCACCTGGACTACTTCACGCCCTGGCCGGGGCTGTCCGCGCTGGTCGGCGGGATGCTCCTGCCGGTGTTCCTGATCACCTACGGGACGGTGCTGCTCCAGGTGGCCTTCCCGTTCACGCTGGTGAACCGGCGGATCAAGAACGTGCTGCTGGTGGTGATGATGGCCGAGCACCTGGGGATCGCGGTGCTGCTCGGGCTGCCGGTGTTCTCGCTGGCGATGATCGCGGCGGACGCGGTGTTCCTGCCCACGGCGGCGCTGCTGTGGGCCGGGGAGCGGGTCGCGCGGATCCGGCCGTGGAGAGCCCCACTAAGCTGACCGCTATGTCCTGGTTCGCCGCGCTTCGAGACACCGCGCGGACCGGACTGACCATCGACCGGACGCTCACCGACCCCAAGCGGGCGCTGCGCGGGGCGGTCGCCGTCGCCCTGGTGCTCTTCCCGACCCTCGCGCTCGGCGACGCCCGGCTCGCCACCTCGGCCGCGATGGGCGCGTTCATCGCCGGGACGGCGACCTTCCAGCGCAGCTTCCGGCCCAGGGCCACGCTGGCCGTCGCCGCCGGGATCGGACTCGGCGTCAGCACCTGCCTCGGCTACCTGGCGGCCGGGGTGACCGGGCTGTTCCCGACGCTGCTGGCGGTCTGGGCCTTCGGCGCCGGGCTCGCCTGGGCGATCGGGCCGACCGCCGGGGTGGTCGCCGCCAACACGCTCTCGGTGATGCTGATCGTCGTCCAACTGCCGGTCAGCCCGCTCACCGCGCTCGGTCACGGGCTGGTCTGCTCGCTCGGCGGCGCCGTCCAGGCACTGGTCATCACCGTCTGGCCGATCGGCAGCTGGACCGCCCAGCGCGAGGCGCTCGCCGACACCTACGCCGAGCTCGCCGACTACGCCCGCCGGCTGCGCCAGGACCCGACCGCGCACATCGACCCCGAGCCCTTCATGGAGGCCCGGCACGCCGCCGCGCTGACGCCCTGGCAGGACCGGCACCGGCCGGCCGAACTGCGCGGCCTGCGCGGCCTCGCCGAGCGGATCCGGCCCACCCTGGCGGCGATCGCCGATCCCAAGGTCGGCGCCCCCGAGGAGGGTCCGGAGCGCGACCGGGCCCGGGAGGTGCTGGCCGCCTCCGCCGAGGCGATGGACGCGCTGGCCCGGGCGATCCGCACCGGCGAGCCGGTCCGGCTGTCCCCCAGCCCTCGGCCGGGGGGACCCCCAGCGCTCGGCCCGGCGCTCACGCTGGTCGCCCGGACCGAGGGCCCGGAGCTGCGCGGCGCCGCCCGCCGGGCCGCGCGCCGGCTGGCCGGACTGCTCCGCAAGGCCGCCGACGCGCTGGACCGCGGCTCCGAGGACACCATCGACACCCCCGTCATGCAGCCCGGCGGGGCTCTGCGCAAGCCGCCGCTGGTCAAGATGCTGCCGACGGCGCTGCGCGCGGTGCGGCGGCAGTTCCATCCGCACTCGGCGGTCTTCCAGCACGCCGTCCGGCTGTCCGGCGTGGTCACCGTCGCCTATCTGCTGGCCCGGCTGGTGGGCTTCCACCACGGCTACTGGGCGCCGATGACCGCCGCGATGGTGATGCGACCGGACTTCGCGCAGACCTACAGCCGCGGCGTGGCCCGGCTGGCCGGGACGGTCGTCGGCGTGGCCGCCTCCACGCTGGTGGTGCAGCTGGCCCGGCCCGGGGAGTGGGTGCTGGCCGCGCTGGCGGTGGTCTCGATCGGCGGCGCCTATCTGACCTTCCGCACCGGCTATGCGGTGATCACCACCTGCATCTCCTCCTACGTGGTCTTCCTGCTCGGCCTCCAGGAGGGGAACCCGCTGGCCACGGCGGTGGAGCGGGTCGGTCTCACGCTGCTCGGCGGCTCGGTGGCGCTGCTCGTCTACGCGCTCTTCCCGACCTGGCAGACCGCCCGGCTCGGCGAGCGGCTGGCCGAGTGGCTGGCCGCCGCCGGGCGGTACGCGGCCGAGGTGGTCGCCGTCTACGAGCGGCCGGCGGCGCCGCGCGGACGGGAGGTCCGCTCGGCGCTGCTGGACTCCCGGGAGGCGCGCTCGGAGCTGCTCCAGGCGATGCAGCGGGCCGACGCGGAGCCCGGCCGGCACGCCTCCGGGCTGCCCGGGGTGAGCCGCCGCCAGCTGGACCGGGCGCGCGCGGCGGTCGGCCACCTCGGGCGGGTCGCCGTCCTGCTGGAGGCCCACCTGCCCGGCGCGGACGCCGAACCGGTGCCGGGGGCGGCCGAGTTCGCCGAGGAGCTGCGGCTGGCCACGGCGCTGGCGGCCGGTGCGCTGCTGACCGGTCAGCCGGTGGAGTTCGGCGCCGTCCGGGAGGCCCAGGAGCGGCTGGAACGACGGCTCGCCGAGGAGCCGGCCGGGGTGCAGCGGGACGTGGTGCGCTCCGGCACCCGGCTGCTGCTCCAGGCACTGAAGGACCTCGAACGGGCGCTGCGCGGCGGCGGCACGGCGGCCGCCGTCGGGCTGCGCGAGCCGGAGCCCACCGGGCGCTAGGCGGTCTCTGCCGAGGCCGCGGCCTCCAGCCGGTCGGCGAACCCGCAGGCGAAGTGCCACCGGTGGCCGGTGGACGGGTGGAAGCGCAGGAGGAAGCGGAGCGGGCCCCCGCCGACCGTCTCGACGATCTCGACCGTGCCGCCGGTGGAGTCGGCCGGGTGGTGCCCGGGGTCGGCGGCGAGCAGGGCGGCCCGGTCCGGGGCCCGCGGTCGGCCCTGCCACCAGGTGAGGAAGACCGCGGTGTCGGCGGCTCTGCCGGCGCTAGCATAGGAGGAGGAAAATTCTCCGGTTAAGGGGTTGGGCCATGAGGGCGGACGCGGAACGCAGCCGGCGCAGGATCCTGGACGCCGCCTGCGAGGTCTTCCTGGAACGCGGCCCGGACGCCCCGCTGGACGCGGTGGTTCGCCGGGCCGGCGTCGGGCCGGGCACCCTCTACCGCCGCTTCCCCGACCGGACGGCCCTGGTCAGGGCCTTGGTCACCGATCTGCTGGCCCGGCTCGCCGAGGCTGCCGGACAGGCCCGGGCCGCCGAGCCCGACCCCTTCCGGGCGCTGCGCCGCTTCGCGCACGCCGCCGCCGACCTGCGGATGGGCGCGGCGATCGTGGTGCTGCTGGAGCGGCTGGTCGTCGACGCGGACCTGGTCGCCGTCCGCTCCCGCGCGGTCGCCGAGGTCGAGGCCCTGCTGCACGCCGCCCAGGACGCCGGGCAGCTGCGGGCGGACGTCGGGATGGGTGACCTGGTGCTGCTCTGCGTACGGGTCTCCCGGCCGCTGCCGGGCGGCCTGGCCGCGCTGGACGCCGACGGCACGCTCGTCCACCGGCACCTGGACCTCGCGCTGGCCGGTCTGCGGCCGGGCGCCGGGGACACCGGCGGCGGGGAGAGCGGCAGGGCGCCGCTGTCGTTCGAGCAGGTGATCGCGGCCGCCGGACGGCCGGGCGAACCGTCCCCCACCGGGACGGCCCCCACCGGAGTGGCAGAGTGAGCCGGATGAACGAGGAACTGCTGCGGGCCTGGCGGGCCGGGGCCGAGGAGCCGGGAACGGTGCTGCTGGA
Organism: Kitasatospora sp. NPDC057965; assembly: GCF_042887135.1. NCBI lineage: Bacteria > Bacillati > Actinomycetota > Actinomycetes > Kitasatosporales > Streptomycetaceae > Kitasatospora > Kitasatospora sp. NPDC057965. The sequence continues at coordinate 218,622 of NZ_JBHVPZ010000004.1, read as the reverse complement.
CGGGTTCCACCCGCTGAAGCACGCGCTGCGGTTCGGCGGCGCCGTCCGGCAGGTGCTGACCGCCGACCGGGCGGCGCTGCTGGCGCTCGCCGCCGAACTCGCCCCGGACGTGGCTCCCGCGCTGGACGCGCTGGCGGCCGAACTGCCGGCGGACGCGCTGCGCTCCCTCGCGCCCCGGCTGCACCCGACCGGGGTGATCGCGCTGGCGGTGCGGCCCACCGTCGAGGCGAACCGCGCCGCGCTGGCAGTCCGGCCCCGCCCGGCCCCCGTCGTGCTGCTGGAGAACCCGCGCAACCTGGGCAACGTCGGCGCGGTGATCCGGCTCGCGGCCGGCTTCGGCGCCGCGGGAGTGGTCACCACCGGCGAACTGGACCCCTGGCACCCGGCGGTGCTCCGCGGCAGCGCGGGCCTGCACTTCGCCACCGCCGTCGAGCGGCTGACCCTGCCGGAGCTGCCGGCCGGCCCGCTCTACGTGCTGGACCCGGAGGGCGCGGACATCCGGGCGACGGCCTTCCCGGACGACGCGGTGCTCGCCTTCGGCACCGAGCGGCACGGGGTGACGCCGGAGCTGAAGGCCCGGGCCGACGAACTGGTCGCGGTGCCGATGCGGCCCGGCGTCTCCAGTTTCAACCTGGCGACCAGCGTGGCGATGGGGCTGTTCCACTGGATGTCCGGGCGCCCGCCCGGCGCGCCGGCGTGAACCGGCGGCCGGGACGGACCGGATGACCGGGCGTCAGGAGAACAGTCGCCTCCAGGTGTCCGGGCCGGGGTAGCCGTCGGCCTCGGCGCCGCGCCAGCCCTGTGCCTCCTGGAAGGCCTGGACGTTGCGGCGGTCGGACTCCGTCCAGCGCGGGCCCGGGCCCTGGGTGTAGGAGGCGCCGTAGCCCTTGCGGACCAGCTGCTCGCCGAGCTGGCGCACGAAGTCGTTGTTGGCGCCGGGGCCGAACTTGTCGGCGCCCGGGAAGGCCGGCACCCCGGTGCCGGGGTTCACCGGCGGGGGCGGCTGCGGGGTGCCGCCGGTGCCTCCGGTGCCGCCGTCGATGTCGCGGCCCTTGCCGTTGACCAGGTAGTCCCAGGTGGCCTTGCCCGGGATGCCGTCCGCCTCGCTGCCGCGCCAGCCCTGGGCGAGCTGGAAGGCCTCGGTGGCCCGCCGGTCCGCCTCGCCCCAGCGCGGGCCGGGGCCCTCGCTGTAGAACCGGCCGCCGCCGCGCTGCACCAGCATCTGGCCGAGCCTGGTGACGTCGGCGTTGTTGGCGCCGGGGCCGAACGCGCCGGCACCCGGGAAGGCCGTCGACGCGGAGCCGCCGCCGCTGCCGCCGTTGGAGGTGGAGAGCCCCTTGTAGCGGTACGGGACGTAGGAGGCGGAGTTGTTCCAGTACGCGTACGGGGTGGAGCGCTTGAGGGTGTTCGGGGAGGTCTGCTCGTACGCGATGTAGCGGGTGCGGGAGGAGTCGGTCCAGCCGCCGAAGATCGTCACGTGCGAACCGGACTGCGGGCTGGCCGGGTTGTTGTAGACCAGGATGTCGCCGGGCTGCAGGTCGGCCTTGGTGATCCGGTCGGCGAAGTCCGGCAGGGTCCAGGTGGTCTGGCTGCTGCCCAGCCCCCAGGCCATCGAGACGAAGCCGGAGCAGTCCTGGCGGTAGCCGTCCGACCAGTAGCGGCTCATGCTGTACGGGACCTTCTGGTCGACCCAGCGCTGGGCCCGTTCGATGATCTGGGCCCGGGTGACCGGCGCCGCCGTGGCGCGCGGGGCGGCGAACGAGCGGGCGGTGGGGGACTCGCCGTAGAGGCCGCTGACCTCGCCCTGCGGGGTCTCGCTGCGCGGGGCGGCCGGGCCGCCCGGGCTCGGGGTCGGTGCCGGGGCCGCGACGGCGGTGGCCGCACCGGCCGCGCCGCCGCCCAGGGCGGTGCCGACGGCGGCCATCAGCACGGCCGCCCGACGGCGGACGCTACGGGCCGCCGCGTGTCCGCCCTCGTGCACCGGCGCGGAACGCATCCGGGCCCGGCGGCGGGCGCAGCAGCCCCCGCATATGCAGTCGTCGTCCGGCTCTATCTCGTCGAATTCCAGCAGGGGGGCCGACTGGTCTGTTCGGGTCATACTCCGCCTCTTGTTTCTCCTGGTGGGGGACGGTGCGGGTCGCGCCGCTGACGGCGTGACAGCACGCTCCTTCCCAGGGACACACCGCTTGTTATCGGGACCAAAGTCCCAAAGCGGACCGCCGGGCGCCATGGCGGATTACGCCGAACGGGTGACGGCCGTTCGGCGCCCGGTCGGTGGCGCGGTGTCGGAGGGGGCGGTAGGGGGCGCTGGGGGGCACTCCCGGACGGGACATGGCGGGCGGTCAGGAGACGGACCGTCGGGCGCCCGGCGGGTTGGCGGGCGAGTACTCGGGCCCGGTCCAGGCCAGCGGAGTGGCGTCGGCCAGTTCGACGACGCCGGTGACGGCCAGGTCGACCACGCGCTCGGCGCCCGGCAGGCCGGCGGCGGCCGGTCCGGACCAGTCGGTCCTGGCCTCGCCGGTGATCAGCAGCGCGCCGCCGGTCTCCCAGTCCGGGACGAGCAGCCCGGCCCGGGGGTCGAGTTCCAGGTTTCCCAGCGTCATGAACATGCTGTTGCCCGCGTAGTCGGGCCAGCGCAGCCGGTCCGGTCCGAGTGCCCGCAGGAAGCCCGGGTCGCCGCCGCGGTGCGAGGCGTCCATCGCGCCGTCCGGCCCGGCGGTGGCGACGAAGAAGGTGTCGGCGGTGCTCAGCCACAGCTGCTGGGCGGTGCTCAGCGCGGAGCCGGCCGCCACCCGGCGCGGGGCGCCGGCCTCCGGACGGTCCGCCGGGTGGCGGCGCTGGATGTACTTCGGGCAGTTGGCGTAGACCTGGTCGGCGCTGATCACCAGGCCGCCCCGGCCGTCCGGCACGGAGCGGCCGTTGACCCGCATCCGGCGCCGGCCGGCCGGGTCCAGGGCGATGGTGCCCACCTCGGCGGGGCCGGCCAGGGTGGCCGCCAGCGGGTCCGCCCCGGCCGGCCGGGCGGCCACCGTCACGGTCCGCTCGTCGGCGGCCCGCAGGAAGCCGGCCGGGCCGCTGAGCTGGGTGGCCCAGAGCCGGCCGTCGGCGTCGGCCGCGCCGGCCACCAGCACCCGCCGCTCGGTGAGGAAGCGGGCGGCCACGGCCGGGATGGTGCTGCCGACGGCGCGGCCGGAGTGGTCGGCGCGGTCCGTCCGGCCGGCCCGGTGCTGCACGGCCCGTTCGCCGGGGTGGTACGGCCCGGGTCGGTGGGACGGGCCGGATCGGTGGGCCTGGCCGCCGGTGCTCATCGCGGGTGCCTCCCTCGGCGGGCGGTTAGAAGAACCCGCAGGTCGGGGCGGACTCGGTGGGGGCCGGGGCGCCGGTGGCGTCGACCCCGGCCGGGGTGTAGATCTCCAGCCGGATGCCGTCCGGGTCGGTGAAGAAGATCCCGCCGGAGGCGGCGCCCTCGCGGTGCGGGACGACGCCGTCGTAGGTGAAGGAGGCGCCCAGTTCGCGCAGCAGGGCCTCGGCGGCGCGGACCTCGTCGAGCGAGTCGACCTGGAAGGAGAGGTGGTGCAGGCCGGGCGCGCCGGTGGGGAAGGAGCCCTCGCTCTGCTGCCAGAGCGTCAGCACCGGGCGGCCGTCGCGGCCGAGGAAGGCGAAGCGGCGCTCCGGATCGGTGCCCTCGTTGACCAGCTCCAGGCCGAGGACGCGCCGGTAGAACGCGGTCGAGCGGGTCAGATCGGTGACGTTCAGCCCCACGTGGCCGGTCTGCAGGGTGCTGCTGATGGTGCCGGACATGCCTGATCACTCCCCTGGTCAGGACGCCTCCGGGCGCCGCACTTAACCGTTGTGGATGACGGTACTGGTTAGATCGAAGGAGGGTCAACCAGTATTGGCGTTTTCAATGGTTAGGTTTTTCGGGCATGGCTGTGCCATGACAAGGATGCGGAGGGGCCGTGCGAGGGAGCGGGCGCGCGGGCGCCGGGCCGCGGTGCGGCTACTCCCACTCCCAGCGGACGCCGACGTGGCCCGGCTGCTGGTCGGGGGCGAGCACATGGGCGCTGGCCGAGGCGCCGATCCAGAGCTGCTCGCGGCGGCGGTCGACGTCCGCCCCCGGGTCGCGGTCGTAGCGCTCGCAGTGCACCGGCACGGTCGTCGGGTCGAAGTGCACCTGGAGCACGTACTCGCGCACCGGCGTGGCGAAGCGGCGGCTGTACTCGGTCGTCTCGGCGCCGCCGGACGGGATCGCCACCTCGTACTCGAAGACGGTGCTGTCACCGAGGCCCAGCGGGCGGTCCAGCATCACCTCGCCGACGATCAGTCCGGATTCCGGGCGGCGGCGCACCCGGCCGAGCCGGCCGTGCCGCACGTCGGTGAGCTCCGGACAGCCGGTCGCCTCCTCGTCGGCCTTGTGGACCACCAGGCAGCGGGTCACCCCGGCCACCGTGGCGCGCACCACCAGGCGGATCCGCATCAGGTTGCCGCGGCGGTCGGCGTCGACGTAGTACGAGTCGTGGACCGAGAGCCGCTCCAGCTCGCCGGCCGGCGGTGCGTCCAGTTCGGCGAAGACCTCGGAGATCTCCTGCTCGCCCGGCCAGACGTCCTCCAGCCGCAGATGGCTGGTGCTGGCGTTGGCCGCCCAGCGGCCGCGCGGACGCGGCGGGCCGAGCAGCGCGGACAGCGTGGAGTGCGGCAGACCGAGCAGTTCCTCCAGCAGGTGCACGGCGCGCAGCGAGCTGGCCCGCTCGGGCTGGCTGCGTCCGCGCCGCCAGTAACTCAACGTCGTGACGCTGACTCTGACGCCCCGTTGGGCGAGTGCCGCGCGGATCCGGTCCAGGCTGAGGCCGCTGGCCTCGATCGCCACGTGCAGGGTGTCGGCGAAGCCACCGGTGGGGCTCGGGCGCCCGGGCGTCGGGGCGGGCGACAGCGGCGGAGCGGGTGGCCGGGGGGTGGGCGCGGGTGTGTCCTGGCGCGGCCCGACCAGTCTGAGTCGTGCGTCCTGGGGGTGCTGTGAGGCCATGTGGTTACCTTCCCCACCGAGCGGGTTCGGCAGACCCGGTGCGGCGCCGGAACGCGCCGTCAATGGCCTCGCCGAGCTGTGGGGAACCCTATGCACGGTCGAGAGGCTACGTCATCAGTCGTGCGTATGACAGTGGTCACGGGGGGTGGACCGCCGAGTGAGCGATCTTGAAACAGTACGGAAACACACCGCCCTTTCCCCGGGCGGGCGGCGCGATCCGGCCGGTCCACTGTCCTGTTCCGGCCAGGAACCGCCCGGACGGGGCCGGACGTAGACTCGGGGACCGTTCGAGGGCGAGGCAGCGAGGGAGCGACGATGACGGAGCGGACGGCAGACCCGCGGGACCCGCGCCCGCTGCTCGGCGAGCCGCTCGCGCTCGACCTGCTGAACACCCGGTGGGCCGGTGTGCCGGTCAACGACCTCTTCGCCGCGCCCGGGGGCCACGCGATCTGGCTCTCCTCGGCCGGACTGGCCGGGCGGTGCGCGGCGGACCCGGCCGGGCTGGCCGCCCTGCTGGAGGCCCGGGAGGCGCTGGCGGCGGCGGTCCGCGAACTGGACGCCGGCCGGCTGCCCGGGGCCGTCGAGCTGGCCGGTCTCGACGTGGTGCTGCGGCACGGGCGGGTGCGGCGGGAGGCCTCGGCGGCCGGGCCGGTGGACCGGGTCGAGGTGGACGAGCCGCACCGGCTGGCCGCCTGGCTGGTGGTGGACGACTTCCTGGGGCTGCTGGCCCGGGGACCGCGGCGGATCAGGAAGTGCGCGAACGAGGCGTGCATCCTGCACTTCTTCGACACTTCGCAGAACGGCCGCCGCCGCTGGTGCCGGATGGCGGTGTGCGGCAACCGGGCGAAGGCGGCCCGGCACTACGAGAAGGCGAAGGCCTGACCCCGGGGCCGTGGAGCCCCGGGGCCGGGCTGGGTGGGGTCGGGCCGGTGGGTCAGGCCTCGCCGAGCCACTCGGTGAGCGCGGCGCGCAGCTCGCCGGCGCCCGGGTCGACCGCGGCCCAGGCGGCGTAGCCGTCCGGGCGGATCAGCAGCACGGTGTCGCGCAGCTTGCCGTGCGGATCGGCCGGGGCGGCGGTGACCAGGCGGTCCGCCCACGGGTCGGCGGCCGTCACCTCGTCATTGCTGACCAGGACGAACTCGCCGGCCCGCAGGGCCTCGTAGAGCCGCTGCGGGGCGGCCGGACCGCCCTCGCGGGGCTGCTCCAGGGCGGTCAGCCGCAGGTCCGGGACGCGCTTGCCGACCAGCGGGTGGGCGTCCTTGGGCGCCGGGTAGGCGATGCCGATGCCGGAGATGGTGCGGGCGCCGCGCTCCACGACCAGGTCGACGTGCTCGGCGATCGAGGCGAGCGCGCCGCGCAGCGCCCGGGTGGCGGCCGACTGGGCGAGCGCGAGCCGGATCAGCGCGCCGGAGGTGCGCAGCACCGCCCGGCCGACCGGGTGGCGCTCGGTCTGGTAGGTGTCGAGCAGCGCGTCGGTGGCCCGGCCGCGGACGGCGGCGGCGAGCTTCCAGGAGAGGTTGGCGGCGTCCTGCAGTCCGGTGTTCATGCCCAGACCGCCGGCCGGGGAGTGGCAGTGGGCCGCGTCGCCGGCCAGCAGGACCCGTCCGGAACGGTAGTTGGGCACCTGCCGCTCGTCGCTGTGGAAGGTGGAGCTCCAGCGGACGTCGTGCAGGCCGTAGTCCTCGCCGAGGGTGTCGCGGGCGATGTCGGCGAGCACGTCGAGCGGGGGCGTGGTGCCGTCGGTGAACCGCTCGGCGCGGTCCCAGGCGATGATCCGGTACCAGCCGTCGCCGAACGGCACCAGGAAGGAGAAGCCGTGCTCGTTGGCGCCGACGCTGACCGCCTCGTCGGGCTCGCGCTCCAGCCGGACGTCCGCCAGCAGTACGGAGTCGACCACCGACTCGCCGGGGAAGGGCAGTCCGAGCAGCTCGCGGACGGTGGAGTGCACGCCGTCGGCGCCGACCGCGTAGCGGGCCCGGCGGGTGGTGGCGGCGCCGTTCTCGACGGTCTCGACGGTGACGCCGTCGGCGTCCTGCTGCAGGCCGGTCACCTCGGCGCCGCGCACGATCGTCGCACCGGCCTTCACGGCCCGGTCGAGCAGCAGCTGTTCGGTGCGGTACTGCGGGGTGATCAGGACGAAGGGGAAGCGGGTGGGGAGGTCGGTGAGCTCGACCCGGAGCTTGTTGAAGAGCCGCAGGTGACCGAGCGGTCGGCCGGTGGCGATGAGCTCGTCGGCGAGGCCGCGGGCGTCCAGGAGCTCCAGGGTGCGGGCGTGCACGGCGAAGGCCCGGGTGAGGTTGGACTCGGAGGCGCGCTTCTCCAGGACGGTGACGCCCACCCCGGCGGCGGCGAGGTCGCCGGCCAGCAGCAGGCCGGTCGGTCCGGCGCCGACCACGATGACGTCGGTGACGGTCTGCTTCTCGGTCATGTGTCAGCTCCCGGTGCTCGAACAGCGGATGGACGCCGGGTGTGGCGTTTCCCCGCCTCCATCATCGCTTCCCGGGCGTGACGTTGTGAATCTCCGGTCCCCGGCGAGTGGCCGGGGACCGGGGGCGAGCACACGTCCGAGGGCGCCCGCCCCGAGCCGCAGCGGGTCGGAGGGCCCGGAGGCGAGCGGGCGATCAGCTGTGGCGGCGGATCTCCACGGTGCGGAACCGGTTGGCGACGAAGGCGCCGTCGCAGTAGGCGGAGTTGGCGGCCGGGTTGGCGCCGGTGCCGTGCAGGTCGGAGAAGGCGGCGGTCTGGTTGGCGTACACCCCGCCGGTGAGGTTGAGCGAGAGCGAGACGCCGGAGTCGAGGGCGGCCTCCACCAGGGCGGCCTCGACCTCGGGCGAGGTGGTGTAGCCGGAGGCGGTCATCGCGCCCCGGCTGCGGACGGTGTCGCGCAGCAGTTCGACCGCGGCGGCGGTGTTCTCGACCGCGACGGCGAAGGAGACCGGGCCGAAGCACTCGCCGCGGTAGACGGCGCGGTCGTCCGGCTTGTCGGCGTCCAGCTTGACCAGCGCGGGGGTGCGGACCGTCGCGCCGGGGAACTCCGGGTGCTCCACCGCCCGCGGGGCGAGGGCGAGTTCGCCGTACTCGCCGCCGGCCGCGGCGGCCGAGCGCTGCAGCACGCCGGGGTTGACCACCGCGCCGAGGACGGCGGTGGCGCGGGCGTCGTCGGAGAGCAGGCCCTCGATGGCGGCGGCGAGGTCGCGGACCACCTCGTCGTAGGACCTGGCGCCCTGGTCGGTGTCGATGCCGCCGCGCGGGATCAGCAGGTTCTGCGGGGTGGTGCACATCTGGCCGCTGTACAGCGAGAGCGAGAAGGCCAGGTTGTTCAGCATGCCCTTGTAGTCGTCGGTGGAGTCGACGACCACGGTGTTGACGCCGGCCTTCTCGGTGTACACCTCGGCCTGCCGGGCGTTCTCCTCCAGCCAGTCGCCGAAGGCGGTGGAGCCGGTGTAGTCGATCAGCTTGATCTCCGGGCGCACGGCCAGGGTGGCGGCCACGGTGCCGCCCTCGTGCTCGACGGCCAGGCAGACCGTGTTCGGGTCGAAGCCGGCCTCGGCGAGCACCTCGCGGGCGACCTCGACGGTGAGCGCCAGCGGGAGGACGGCGCGCGGGTGCGGCTTGACCAGCACCGGGTTGCCGGTGGCCAGCGAGGCGAACAGGCCGGGGTAGCCGTTCCAGGTGGGGAAGGTGTTGCAGCCGATCAGCAGCGCCAGGCCGCGCGGGACGACGGTGAACTCCTTGGTCATCACCAGCGGGTCGCGCTTGCCCTGCGGCTTGGTCCAGCCGGCGCTCTCCGGCAGCCGGGTCTGCTCGGTGTACGCGTAGGCGACGGCCTCCAGGCCGCGGTCCTGGGCGTGCGGGCCGCCGGCCTGGAAGGCCATCGCGTAGGCCTGGCCGGTGGTGTGCATGACGGCGTTGGCGAACTCGTGCGAGCGGGCGTTGATCCGGGCCAGGACCTCCAGGCAGACGGCGGCGCGGGCGAGCGGACCGGCGGCGGCCCAGGCCGGCCGGGCGGCGCTCAGCGCGGCGATCAGGGCGTCCGGTCCGGCGTGCGGGTAGCCGATGCCCAGCTCCAGGCCGTACGGGGAGGCCTCGCCGCCGACCAGGTCGCCGTCGACGGGGTGGCCGGGCAGCTCGAACGGCCGGTTCAGCCGCGACTCGAAGGCGGCCCTGCCGTCCGCGGCGGCGCTCTCGCCGTAGGCCTTGGGGAACTCGGGGTAGGGCGACCAGTAGTCGCGCTCGGCGGCGGCGTCGACGGCGGCCTCCAGGGTGGCCCGGTGGCGTTCGACGAGCTCGGCGACGTGGGGGTGGGTGACCGCTGCGGACATGGTGTGCGCTCCTCAGAGGGGAGGACGGGACACGTCACAGAGTAACCGAACGATCGGTCGGCTCAAGAGGGCGAACGGTGAACAAAGGCCGGGGGCGCGTCCGATCACGGACGCGCCCCCGGCCGGTCGTGGCAGTGGGTGGCGGCGGGGCCTACGGGATGCCGAGCTCGAAGATCACGTAGCCGGCGTACCAGCCGGAGGCGACCGCGCCGGTGCCGAGCACCCCGGCCAGCACCGGCCAGCTCAGCCTGCGCATCGCCACCGCGAGCGCTATCAGCAGCGGGAAGGCCGGCAGCAGGTAGCGCGAGGTGTTGCCGAAGATGCCCAGGCTGCCGAGCACCGAGACGATGGTGGCCAGGGTGTACGCGGTCAGCACCAGCGGCGGGCGCAGCCGGACCAGCAGCACGATCAGCACCGGCAGGCTCAGCACCAGCAGCGTCGCCAGCATGTCCGAGGTGTGGTAGGCGAAGGGGTAGTCGTTGCGGCCCAGCAGCACGCCGCGGATCGCGTTCCAGGTGCCCTGGCCCCAGTCGAAGTAGTGCAGCCAGGCGTCCCGCTGGAGCGTGAAGTAGCCGCCCCAGTCGCCCATCCGCCAGCCCACCCAGCCGACGTAGCCGAGCAGTCCGAGCGGGGCCAGCAGCAGCCCGGTCAGCGGGCGCAGCACCCCGCTGTCCCGCCGGTACAGCTCCACCAGCGCGGCCAGGCCGACCGCGCCGATCAGCGCCGCCGAGGTGGGCCGGTTGAGGCCCGCGATCAGGGTGATCACCCCGGCCGCCACCCACTGCTTGGTCATCACGCAGTAGCAGGCCCAGGCGGCCAGCGCTATGAACAGCGAGTCCGAGTAGAGCGCCCACTCGGCGCCGGAGCCCGGGGCGATCGCCCACAGCCCGGCCGCGATCACGCCGGCGCGCGGGCCGGCCAGCTTGTCGACCACCGCGTAGATGCCGGCCGCGGCGAACAGCGAGGCGACCACCGAGACCAGCATCCCGGCGCCGTACAGGCCGAACGGGCTGATCTCCGAGACCAGCCGCATCAGGCCGGGGTAGAGCGGGAAGAAGGCGGCGGAGTTCTGCTCGATGGTGAAGCCCGGGGTGCCGCCGGGGACCGGCACCAGCGCCGGGTGGTAGCCGAACTGGGCGACCTGCTGGTACCACCAGCCGTCCCAGCTGGCCAGCACGTCCCAGGGGTTGGCGCCGCCGCCGAACCGGGGGTGCTTCTCCAGGTAGTCGCCGGAGAAGGAGAGCAGCTTCATGAAGACGGTGAAGCCGACCAGCTTCAGCACCGCGTAGCACCACACGGCCGGGCCGAAGCGCAGCACCAGGTCGCGGGCGCGGTCGCGCCAGTCGGCCGTGGTGCCGGTCGCCGATCCGTCGCTGCGCTGCTCGGGCAGATCGGATTCGACTGCCGGTATTGCGCTCATCGACTACCCCACCTGGTCGGCCACGGACGGATCGTCCGCCGAGTCTAGGGCGTGGGCCCGCGATTTGGTGTGGACCAGGGCACCCGGACGCCGCCGCACCGGGGCGGGCGGGGATACTCGGAGGATGGCCGATCACACCACGCGCACCGCCTACACCGTGGAGTCCCTGCTCGCGGTGACCGTCGACGTCTTCAACGAGCGCGGCTACGACGGCACCTCGATGGAGGACCTGTCGCGCGCGGCCGGGATCTCCAAGTCGTCGATCTACCACCACGTGCGCGGCAAGGAGGAACTGCTGCGGCTCGCCGTCGGGCGGGCGCTGGACGGACTGTTCGCGATCCTGGCCGAGCCGGGCGCGGTCGACGGGCCGGCGGTGGAGCGGCTGGAGCACGTCGTACGGCGGACCACCGAGGTGCTCCTGACGGAGCTGCCCTACGTCACCCTGCTGCTGCGGGTACGCGGCAACACGGCCACCGAGCAGTGGGCGCTGGAGCGCCGCCGGGAGTTCGACCACCAGGTGGCCGAGCTGGTGCGGGCCGCGGTGGCGGACGGCGCGCTGCGGACGGACGTCGAGCCGCGGCTGGCCACCCGGCTGCTCTTCGGCATGATCAACTCGATCGTGGAGTGGTACCGGCCGGGCAAGGCCGCCGACGGCATCGCGGACGCGGTGGTCCACCTGGCCTTCGACGGCCTGCGGGCCCGCTGAACAGGGCCCGCCGAACCGGGCGGGTCAGTCCGGCGGGACCTGGTCGGTCTCCTCGAAGACCAGCATGGTGCGGGTGCCGAGGACCTGCGGGATGGACTGGATCCGGTTGAGCACCAGCTCCCGCAGGGCGTGGTTGTCGGCGGTGTGCACCAGCAGCAGGACGTCGAAGTCGCCGCCGACCAGGGCGATGTGCGCGACCCCGGGCAGCGCCAGCAGCTGCTCGCGCACGGTGCGCCAGGAGTTCTGCACGATCTTCAGGGTGATGTAGGCGGACGCGCCCTGACCTGCGCGTTCGTGGTCCACCCTGGCCGTGAAGCCGCGAATGACGCCGTCCTCGACCATCCTGGAGATCCGGGCGTACGCGTTCGCCCGGGACACGTGCACCCGCTCGGCCACCGAGCGGATCGAGGCGCGGCCGTCCTGCTGCAGCAGCCGCAGGATCGACCGGTCGACCCGGTCGAGTCTGGACATCTGTTCAGCCGACATGACCCCCCACCCCCACCGATTGGACGCACTGCCACCAGTCGACCGCCACCCGGGCCGATTGTCCACCACCTTCGCACGCTTCTGGTCAAGATGAACAGACGACCGAACAATCGGTAGGGAGCCCCCGCCACCCCTGGAGGTGCCCGAGATGACCGTTCTCGACCACAGACACCACCCGGCGGTGCCCGGTTGGCTGCCCGGGGCCACCGCCCCGCGCACCGACCCGGCCCCGCTGCTCCCGGACCCCGCTCCCGTCCGCGTCCTCGGTACCCCCGCACTGGAGAAGTACGACCCCGCCCTGCTCCGCGAGCTGTACCGCCGCCTGGTCGTCGGCCGCCGGTACAACCAGCAGGCCACCACCCTCACCAAGCAGGGCCGGCTCGCCGTCTACCCGGCCTCGACCGGGCAGGAGGCCTGCCAGGTCGCCGCCGCGCTGGTGCTCGGCGAGCGCGACTGGCTGTTCCCCAGCTACCGCGACACCCTGGCCGTGGTCTCGCGCGGCGTGGACCCGCTGGAGGCGCTCACCCTGCTGCGCGGCAACGCCCACACCGGCTACGACCCGCGCGCCAGCCGGACCGCCCCGCTCTGCACCCCGCTGGCCACCCAGGGCCCGCACGCCGTCGGACTGGCGCACGCCGCCCGGCTGAGCGGCGACCCGGTGGTCGCGCTGGCGATGCTCGGCGACGGCGGCACCAGCGAGGGCGACTTCCACGAGGCGCTGAACTTCGCCGCCGTGCTGCAGGCACCGGTGGTCTTCCTGGTGCAGAACAACGGGTACGCGATCTCCGTCCCGCTGAGCGCGCAGTCCGCCGCCCCGACCCTGGCCCACAAGGCCGTCGGCTACGGGATGCCCGGCCGGCTGGTGGACGGCAACGACGCGCCCGCCGTGCACGGCGTCCTGGCCGAGGCCGTCGAGCGGGCCCGGACCGGTGGCGGCCCGACCCTGATCGAGGCGCTCACCTACCGGGCCGAGGCGCACACCAACGCCGACGACGCCACCCGCTACCGGACCGAGACCGAGGTCACGGCCTGGCGCGAGCACGACCCGATCCTGCTGATGGAGCGGGCGCTGCGCGAGCTGGGGGTGCTGGACGACGCCCTGGTGCGGGAGGCGGCCGACGAGGGCGAGGCGCTCGCGGCCCGGATGCGCGCCGAGTTCCACGCCGACCCGGAGCTCGACCCGATGTCCCTGTTCGCCCATGTGTACGCCGAGCCGACCCCGCAGCTGCGCGAGCAGGCGGCGCGGTTGGCCGAGGAGCTGGCCGCCGAGGCCGAGGTGCAGCACTGATGACGACGGCCGCCACCCCCGCCCCCACCGGCGTCCGGACCGCCAGCATGGCGCAGGCGCTCAACTCGGCGCTGCGCGACGCCATGCGCGAGGACCCGACGGTGCACGTGCTCGGCGAGGACGTCGGCGCGCTCGGCGGCGTCTTCCGGATCACCGACGGACTGACCGCCGAGTTCGGCGCGGACCGCTGCCTGGACACCCCGCTGGCCGAGGCGGGCATCCTCGGCACCGCCGTCGGCATGGCCATGTACGGGCTGCGGCCGGTGGTGGAGATGCAGTTCGACGCCTTCGCCTACCCGGCGCTGGAACAGCTGTTCTCGCACGTGGCCAAGATGCGCAACCGCACGGCCGGCCGGCTGCCGCTGCCGATCACCGTCCGGATCCCCTACGGCGGCGGCATCGGCGGCGTCGAGCACCACAGCGACGCCTCCGAGGCCTACTACGCCTCGACCCCGGGCCTGCACGTGGTCACCCCCGCGACGGTGGCCGACGCCTACGGGCTGCTGCGGGCCTCGATCGCCTCGGACGACCCGGTGGTCTTCCTGGAGCCCAAGCGGATGTACTGGGGCAAGGCGGAGTTCGACCCGGCCGTGCCGGTCGAGCCGGTCGGTCGGGCGGTGCTGCGGCGTACCGGCACCTCCGCGGTGCTGATCACCTACGGCCCCTCGCTGCCGGTCTGCCTGGAGGCGGCCGAGGTGGCACGGGCCGAGGGCTGGGACCTCGCGGTGCTGGACCTGCGCACCCTGGTGCCGTTCGACGACGAGACGGTCTGCCGGGTGGTGCGCTCGCTGGGCCGGGCCGTGGTGGTGCACGAGGCCGGCGGTTTCGGCGGCACCGGTGCGGAGATCGCCGCCCGGGTCACCGAGCGCTGCTTCCACCACCTGGCCGCGCCCGTGCTGCGGGTCACCGGCTTCGACATCCCGTACCCGCCGCCGATGCTGGAGCACCACCACCTGCCCGGGGTGGACCGGATCCTGGACGCGGTCGCCCGGCTCCAGTGGGAGGACTGAGGATGATGCCCGTCGTGCGCGAGTTCACCCTGCCCGACCTCGGTGAGGGACTCACCGAGGCGGAGGTGGTGCGCTGGCTGGTCGAGGTCGGCGAGGTGATCGCGGTCGATCAGCCGGTGGTGGAGGTGGAGACCGCCAAGGCGGTGGTGGAGGTGCCCTGCCCGTACGGCGGGGTGGTGACGGCGCTGTTCGGCGAGGTGGGCCAGGAGGTCGCGGTCGGCGCGCCGCTGGTGACGGTCGCGGTGTCGCCGGGCGAGGGCGAGAAGCCGCTCGCGGCGGAGGTGGAGCGGCCGCTGGTCGGGTACGGGATCGCCGAAACGGCGCGGGGCGGACGGCGGCGACGGGTCGGCGGCGGGACCGCGGTGGCGGCTCCGGTCGCTCCCGCTGTCCAGGCCGCTCCCGTTGCCCCGGCTGCCCCGGCTGCCGTGCGGGGGTCGGCCGTGCCGGCGGTGATCTCGCCGCTGGTGCGGCGGCTGGCCCGGGAGCAGGGTGTCGACCTGGCGGCGGTCACCGGCAGCGGGCCGGAGGGGCTGATCATGCGGGCGGACGTCGAACGGGCGGTCGCGGCGAAGGTCGCCGGGCCCGCCGCCGCGCCCGCCGTCGCGCCGGCGCCGTCCGCGCCGTCCGCCGTCGGGGAGGTCGTTCCGCTGCGCGGGCTGCGCAAGGCGGTGGCCGAGAAGCTCGGCCGCAGCCACCGGGAGATCCCCGCCGCGACCTGCTGGGTGGATGTCGATGCCACCGAACTCATGGCTCTGCGCCGGCAGTTGAACGCCGCGCCGGGGCCGAAGGTGAGCGTGCCGGCGCTGCTCGCCCGGATCTGCACCGTCGCGCTGGAGCGCTTCCCCGAACTCAACTCCAGTGTCACCGAGGACGGTTCGGGGATCCGGCGGCACCCGTCGGTGCACCTGGGCTTCGCGGCCCAGGGCGAGCGCGGGCTGGTCGTCCCGGTGGTGCGGGACGCGCAGCGCCTCACCACCGAGCAACTCGGCGTCGAGTTGGGCCGGTTGACCGAGGCGGCGCGGACCGGGTCGATCGCCCCGGCCGAGCTGACCGGTGGCACGTTCACCCTGAACAACTACGGGGTGTTCGGGGTGGACGGCTCCACCCCGATCCTCAACCACCCGGAGGCGGCGATGCTCGGGGTCGGCCGGATCGTCGCCAAACCCTGGGTCCACCAGGGAGAGTTGGCGGTGCGCGAGGTGACCCAGCTGTCGTTCACCTTCGACCACCGGGTCTGTGACGGCGGTACCGCGGGCGGGTTCCTGCGCTTCGTCGCGGACTGCGTCGAGCAGCCGGGCCTGCTGCTGCGGCAGCTCTGAGCGGGTCGGGCGGGTCGGGCAGGGCCGCCCCGGGTGGTGGAGTCGCCACCCGGGGCGACCCGGGGCGGGGGAGAGTAGCGCGTCCCGGGGGCGGGTGTCCGGGCTTCGCGCGATTCGTGGGATGAGCACTCCGGGCGTGTCACGCTTCCTGGGCGTCAATCGAGACAAGCCAGGTGGTGGCGAAGGCCGGCCGGAGGCGAAACGATTCTCTTGGGTACACGAAACGTTGCGGTGAAATCCCGCAGGACACTCCTGGTCCGGACCGGGCACGGCTCGGCGGCGGCCTCGGCCGTCCCGCCGATGCCGTCGGACCCCCCGGACCTGCCGCCGGCCGCGGCCCCGGTCACCCCGCCGGTCGTGCCGACGGCCGTGCCGCCGATGCCGGTCCGGCCGCCCGCCGTGCCCGCGCCGAGCCGTCCGGACGCCGCCGCGCCGGCTCCGGTGATCGAGCCGCTGTTCACCAGCGCCCCCGGTCTCAACTGGGCCGTCCCGCCCCTCGCCCCGGTGCCGCCGGCCCCGCTGCCGCCCGCACCGGACCCCCGTACCTCGGCCGAACTGCCCCCCACCGCCCGGGACCTGGAACTGATCCGGACCAGCCTGGCGGTCGTCGAGCCGGTCGCCGACCGGGCCACCGCGCACTTCTACGCGCTGGTCTTCCTCGGCCACCCGGAGATCCGGGCGCTCTTCCCGGCCGCCATGGACGTCCAGCGCGACCGCCTGTTCCGCGCCCTGCTGATGGCCGCCCGCGGCGCCGGTGACCCGGAGGGACTGCGCACCCAGCTGCGCGCGCTGGGCTGCGTCCACCGCCGGTACGGCACACTGACCGGCCACTACGGTCCGGTCGGCGAGTGCCTGGTGGCCACCCTGGCCAGGTACACGGGCAGCCGGTGGACCGCCGAGACCGAACTGGCCTGGCGCCGGGTCTACCGGCTGGTCTCCTCGATCATGATCGAGGCCGCCGAGGAGGACGCCCGCAGCTCGCCGCCCTGGTGGCAGGGCGAGGTGGTCGCCCATGAGCGCCGCACCCCGGACGTCGCGGTGCTCACCGTTCGCCCCGACCAGGCCTACCCGTACCGGGCCGGGCAGTACACCAGCCTGGAGACGCCCTGGTGGCCGCGGGTCTGGCGGCACTACTCGTTCGCCTCCGCGCCCCGGCCGGACGGCTTGCTGACCTTCCACGTCAAGGCGGTGCCGGCGGGCTGGGTGAGCAACGCGCTGGTGCACCGGGCCGCGCCGGGGGACGTCCTGCGGCTCGGCCCGGCGGCCGGCGGGATGACCCTGGACCACGCCGACGGCGCCGACCTGCTGCTGGTGGGCGGCGGCACCGGGATCGCGCCGCTGCGGGCGCTGGTCGAGGAGGCGGCCGGGTACGGCGCGGCGGGCCGCTCGGTGGAGCTGTTCTACGGCGCCCGGCGCGCCGGCGAGCTGTACGAACTGGACGGGCTGCGGGAGTTGGCGCGGCGGCACCGCTGGCTGGCGGTCCGCCCGGTGCTGTCCGGCCCGGGGTCCGGGACGGCCGAGTCGGCCGCGGCGGGTCTGCTGGCGGGTGAACTCCCGGAGGCGGTGGCCCGGTTCGGGCCGTGGACCGGACGGACGGCCTGCCTCGCCGGGCCGCCCGCGATGGTCCGGCGGACGAGCGGGGTGCTGCTGCGGGCCGGTCTGCCGGTGGAGCGGATCCGGCACGACCTGGCCGCGAGGTGAGTGGGCCGCACGCGCCGATCGCAGCCCGGCGAGGCGACCGGCGTCAGCCGAGGTCGGGGGCGAGCAGGGCGCGGATGCCCTCGATGTTGGCGGCCAGGTAGGCCCGAAGGCTCGGCGGCACCACGTTGACCGCGGTGACGCCTTCACGGGTGAAGGGCACCCGGACCACGTCGTAGTCGCCGTTGGGCTCGTCGACCTCGGGGCCGTGCCGGCGGTCGAGGTCCATCGAGGCGAGCCGGCAGACGAAGAAGTGCTGGACCTTCACCCCGTGCGGGTGGAGCAGGGTGCCGTCGTCGTGGTGGGTGTGGCTGATGGTGTCCACGAAGGCGGGGACCACGTCGACCACCTTGCCGCCGAGCTCCTCGTCCACCTCGCGGTGCAGGGCGTCCACCACGGTCCGGTCGTCGCGCTCGACGCCGCCGCCGGGGGTGAGCCAGTACGGATGCGGGGAACCCGGCCGGGTGCGCTTGATCAGTACCAGCGAGGCCGGTCCGTACGGGTCGTTCGGGTCGACCTCCAGCAGGATCGCCCGGGCGGTGCGCTTGACGACGGGGCGGGGCGGGGTGCGCATGGCGACCTCCGGGGCTGGAGCGTTGTGCGGGAGTCTCCCGCGGCCCGGTACCCCCGAAACGCGGCCCGCCCACGGGTGCGTCCGTCCGTGATCGGTTCGTAGTGACGAAAGATCTTGGATAGCAAAGATGAACGTTAAACGGCTCTTTGAAAGTTAGATTTTGCGATCAGATGACCTTTGATTCAAAGGATTTTACCGATTGAATCGTGTGAGAGTCATTGCCACCTTGCCGCGCCTGTGCTGCAATGGGCCACTATCGGGCGAATCGGAGTGATTCACTCCGCATGCTCTTCTGTGTCATGTCTCGGGCTGGGGGCTGGCTGTGGCCATGGATCGGATCGCGGAGCGCACGTCGACACCGGCGCGGCCGGCGCGGACCTCGCGCCTGGAGCGGCAGCCCACCCTGATCTCCTCCGTCCAGCGGGCGCTGCGCCTGCTGGAGGCCGTCGGCGGGTTCCGTCACGGGGCCACCGCCAAGCAGCTCGCCCGCGCCGCCGGCCTGCCGCTCGGCACCGCGTACCACCTGCTGCGCACCCTGGCCCACGAGGGCTACCTGCGGCGGGCCGACGGGCGCTTCTTCTACGGCGAGGCGGTCGACGCCATCGTCCGGGCCGACGACCGGCAGAGCGAGCGGCACGGGCTGCGGGAGCGGATGGAGCGGTTAAGCGAGGAACTCGGCGCGGCCGTCTACTTCGCCCTCTACCAGGACGGCGAGGTCACCGTGGTGGACTCCGTCGACGGCGCCCACCAGGCGGCCGTCGAACCGTGGGCCGACTTCCGGGCCACCGCCCACGCCCACGCGATCGGCCAGTGCCTGCTGAGCCAGCTCCCCGAGGAGGCCCGGCGCGACCACCTCGCCCGCCACCCTCCGGTGGGCCTCACCCCGTCCACGCTCGTCGACGAGTCGGCCGTGCTGCGCCGGATCGCCGGGGTCCGGCACACCATGCCGGTGGTCGAGCGGCAGGAGTACGCGATCGGCACCGTCTGTGCGGCCGTGCCGATCACCGTGGGCTCGGTGGTGGCCACGATGGCCCTCTCGCTGCCGGTCGAGCAGGCCGACCGGCTCGCCGCGGTCGCGGGCCAACTGCGGCGCAGCGTCGGAGCGATGACACCGTCGTTCGTACTCTGACCGCCCCGGCGGGCCGGGCCGGCCCGGGACCGGGCCGGTCAATCCCGCTCGTTCACCATTTGAAAAAGCACATCTTGTCCACTACGTCCGCAAACGGGGACGATGAAGGTCGGACGTAGCGCACGCAAATCCCTCCCCCGTCAGCCAACAGCCCTGTCCGGTACCCGCGAACCCTCACCCACGCGCGGCCGGGCACAACGAGAGGTGTCGGTGCCATGCAGCACAGCACAGTCCAGGGCCACCTGACCATGAACCTCGTGGTCTCGTCCGAGTTCACCCTCAGCATCGTGGTCGACCTCGACTACGACCCCGCCGACCCCTACGCGGTCGGCTTCACCTTCCACCTGCCCGGCGACGAGCCGGTCACCTGGGTCTTCGCCCGCGACCTGCTGCTCGACGGGCTGGCCCGGCCGTCCGGCGAGGGCGATGTGCACATCCACCCGGTGGGCGGGGAGCTGGGCGAGGTCTGTCTGGTGCTGCGCTCCCCCGAGGGCGACGCCGTGCTGTGCGGCGCCGCGCCGCCGCTGATCGCCTTCCTGGCGCGCACCGACCGGCTGGTGCCGATCGGCGAGGAGGCCGCGGCCGGGGACCTCGACGCCCAGCTCGCGCTGATCCTGCACGAGAACGCCGGGTGAGCCGCCGGAGGACGCGGCACGCGCATCGAAAGGGGCCCGTACCCGGGTGGTTCACCGGGTACGGGCCCCTTCCGCACGGGCCGGCACGGATGCCGCTCAGTCCTCGTCGAGGGCGAGGCTGAGGCCCCAGGACACCAGGCTGACGATCAGCGCGCCGAACAGGGCGGACCAGAACCCGTCGACGTGGAAGTCCAGGTCGAGCTTGTCCGAGGCCCAGGAGGTCAGCCAGAGCATCAGCGCGTTCACCACGAAGGTGAACAGGCCCAGGGTGAGGATGAACAGGGGGAGCGAGAACAGCTGCACCACCGGCTTGATCAGCCAGTTGACCACGCCGAACACCAGCGCCACGGCGAGCACCGTGAGCGTCTTGTGCTGCCAGTCGTCCCCGGTGAGCGTGATCCCGGAGACGATCCAGGCGGCGACCCAGATGGCCGCCGCGTTGATCAGTGTCTTGATGACGAAACCCTTCATGGGGCCAGCGTCCCAGGTCGGTCAAGGGGAGGCGAGGTTCCGTTCGGCACGGTGGTGTTGAATGCCGGTGACCCGAGGCCGCACGAGGAGGGTGCCCCGATGAAGCTGTTCCGGCTGGACCGCCTGGACGCCGAACGCGCCGCCAACGACGGTGCGTACCTGCGCTTCCTGCGCGAGCCGCGGATGTCCGCCGGCCTGTACGCGCTCTCCCCCGGCGACACCGACACCCAGACCGCGCACGCCCAGGACGAGATCTACCAGGTGATCAGCGGCCGGGCCGAACTGACCGTCGGGGACGAGACCGCGACGGTGGGCCGGGGCACCGTCGTCTACGTCCCGGCCGGGACGCCGCACCGCTTCCACCACATCACCGAGGAACTGCGGGTGCTGGTGGTCTTCTCGCCGCCGGAGGACTGAACCCGGGCGCGGTGGACCTCCGGTTAGGGTCGGGGCATGAGCAGCCTGAGCCTGACCGAAGAACTCTGGGCGGCGATCGAGCCGGTCTACGCCGAGATCCTCGCCCACCCCTTCCTCGCCGGCCTGACCGACGGCACCCTGCCGCGGGAGGCGTTCCGCCACTTCGTCGTCCAGGACTCGCACTACCTGCGCGACTACGCCCGGGCGCTGGCCGTCTGCGCGGCCAAGGCGCCCGGTGAGGAGGAGGTGCGGGCCTTCGCGGACGACGCGATCGGCGCGCTGGCCGCCGAGCAGGGGATGCACGCCGAGTTCCTGGACGCCTTCGGCGACACCGCCGAGGGCGCCGCCGCCGAGCCGGTGCTGCCGACCACCCGCGCGTACACCAGTTACCTGCTCGCCACCGTGTACGGCGGCTCCTTCGCGGAGGCGGTCGGCGCGGTGCTGCCCTGCTACTGGATCTACGCCCGGGTCGGCGAGCGGCTGCTCGCCGAGGGCTCCCCCGACCCGCTGTACGCCAAGTGGATCGCCACCTACGGCGACGAGGCGTTCCAGTCGGTGGTGCGGCGGGTGCTGGCGCTGACCGACCGGCTCGGTGAGGAGATCTCCCCCGCCGAACGGCGCCGGGTGACCGAGCACTTCGTCACCACCTCGCGCTACGAGTGGATGTTCTGGGACGCCGCCTGGCGCGGGGAGAGCTGGCCGGTCTGAGCACTGCCGCGGGGCCGTGCGGGGGACCGTGCCGGGCACTGTCCCGGGGAACGTGCCGGGGGTCGGGTCGGGGACGTTCCCCGAGGTCGGGGCGGGGGTTCACCCGAGGTCCGGGGTCGGGGGGATCTCCGGGTTCTCTCGGGGCCGTTGGGCCTCGTTCCGTCCCTCGCGTCACCGTACGATCGAAGTACCGAAAGCGAACGGGATGCGGCACCGGGACGGCAGCCGACCCCTTGGGGAGAGAAGGAACGGACATGGCTGAGCTCTGGAAGTCGCTGCCCTCGTGGGTGCGGAACATCGTCGTGCCGGTGCTGGTACTGGTGCTGGTCTGGAACCTGCTGATGTTCGTCTTCGGCGTGGTCGGCGCGCTGCTGGCCTTCGCCGTCAAGGCGCTGGTGGTGGTCGGCATCGCCGCCGCCGTGGTGGTCCTGGTGAAGAAGGCCGCCAAGAACTAGCGGAATCGTGGCCCGGCGCCCGCGCCCCCGTGGGGGACGCGGGCGCCGGGCGTTTCCTCAGGCGGTGGTCTCGCGCAGGAAGGCGTCGAGGTCCCGGTGCGGTCGCCAGCCCTGGGAGCGGGCGCGGGAGAGGTCCAGCACCACGTCGCGGGAGAGCTGGTCCACCGCGTACGGGGTGAGGCCGGGCAGCCGTCCGGTCCGGGCGGCCAGCCGGGCCAGCGGGGCGGGGACGTGGTGGATCCGGGCGTCCACCCCGTGCGCGGCCAGCACCGCGCGCACCACCGCGTCGCGCCGGTAGGGCCGGGCATCGGCGATGTTGTAGGCGACCGGCGTCCACGGGCGCTCACCGGTGCGGCCCGCGCCGACCGCGGACAGGCAGGCGTCGGCGAGGTTCTGCACGGCGGTGAGGCTGAGCCGGACGTCGCCGCCGGGCAGCAGCAGCCGGCCGTGCCGCACCCGCGCCAGCAGCCGGGGCACCAGGTGCGGGTCGCCCGGGCCGTAGACGGCGCGCGGGCGCAGCACCACGGCGCCCGCCGCCAGCGCGAGCCGTTCCCCGGCGGCCTTGGTGCGGCCGTACGCGTTGAGGTGGCCGGCCTCGGTGGGGTGGTGTTCCTGGACGGCCGTGCGCACCGGCCGGGGGTCGTAGACGCTGGCGCTGGAGACCCAGGCGAGCGGCCGGTCCCCGGCGGCGCGCAGCAGGTGCTCGGTGCCGGTGACGTTGACGGCGTGCTGGGCGGCCTCGGCCCCGGCCCCCGGGGGCAGGTCGGCGACGGCGGCGGCACAGTGCACGATCGCGTCGGCGCCGCCGAAGTCCGGCCGCCCGGCGGTGGCGTCCCAGGGGACGTGACGGCCGGCCGGGCCGGGGCGGCGGCCGTAGCAGAGCACCTCGTGGCCGGCCGCGACGGCGGCCCGGACGACGTGTGAGCCGCAGAAGCCGCTCGCGCCGGTGACGGCGATCCGCATCGGAGGTCTCCTCGGGTGGTGCGGGATGGATCGGGTGGTCCGGGCGCTCGGGGTGGTTCGGCCGGGGGCGCGGGGTTCAGGCGGGGGTGCGGGTGGCGCGCACGGTGAGCACGGCCCAGCCGGGCAGGGCGGCCCGGCGGTCGGCCCGGGCCGCGGTGACCACGGGGGCGTACGGCGCGAGCGCGAGCAGCAGGTCGGCGAGCAGGGCGCGGGCCACCCCGGCGCCGGGGCAGGCGTGCGGGCCGGCGCCGAAGACCGCCTGGGTGGCGGCGGGTCCGGGGGACGGTCCGCGGCGGTGCGCGCCGGCGGCGTGCCGGGCGACCAGGATCAGCCGGTCGCCCCCGCGCACGGTCCGGCCGGCCAGTTCGGCGTCGGCGGCGGCCACCCGGGGGAGCAGCGGCGAGGGGGCGGTGAGCCGGAGCAGTTCGGCGGCCAGCGCGGGCGCGCCGGCGGCGTCCACCGAGGGCCAGAGACCGGCGTCGGCGCACCAGGCGGCGGCCCGGGGGAGCGCGGCGACCGTGGTGTTGACGGCGGCCACCGCGACCATCGCGTCCCGGGGGGCGGGCAGCAGCGCGGCGAGTTCGGCGGCGCGGACGGCGGCCGTCCGGGCGGCGGCGCGTGGGCGGGGGCCGGGCAGGTGGTCGCGGGCGGTGGCCGCCGCGGCCTCGGTGGCGGCGCGGGCCAGGGTGTGCGGGCAGCCGCTCGCGCCGGTCAGCCCGGCGGCCGTCACTCCGGCCAACTCGCGTGCCAGGGCGACGAGTTCCAGATCGCCGGTGACGAGCGCGGGGACCCGGGCGGCGAGCACCGCCTGCCAGTGCGGGCGCAGCCGTTCCACCGCCGATGCGTCCAGCGCGGCGGCCAACTCCCTTCGCGCGGAGCGGTGATCGGCACCCTCCTGGTCGAACAGCACGCCGCCGTGGGCGAGTTCGGCCGCCGCGCCGCCGGTGGTGCCGGGCGCGGTGCGGTCCAGCGGGATCCGGGTGAGCGCCTCACGGTAGGCCTCGGCGCCGTGCACCAGCACCGTGCGGCCGAGCCGGGCCACCGGGCGGCGGCGGGTGGCGGCGAGCAGTGCGAACAGCAGCGGGTGGCTGCGCAGATAGACCCGGCGGTCCCGGCGCCGGGCCCCGGGGTGCAGGGCCGGGCCTCTCGCGCCGGTCATGTCGCCAACTCCCGTGCGCAGTAGGCCGAGGCGGCCGCCCGGTCGGGCTTGCGGGAGCGGCCGGCCAGCGGCACCTCGCCGAACAGCAGGGCGTCCGGGCGGGCCGAGCCCATCCGGTCCAGCGGACCGGCCAGCGCGCCGCGCAGCCGCCGGGGGTCGGTGCCGGGCGAGGGCTGGACGAGCGCGACCAGCCGCTCGTCGCCCTGTCCGTCCGGGACGCCGACCAGCACCGCGAGTTCGACGCCCGGCAGGTGCAGGGCGGGCTCGTACAGGCCGGGGTAGATGTTCTCGGCTCGGCGCAGCACCATGTCCTTGAGCCGGCCGGCGAGCACGATCCGGCCGTCCGGGGCGAGCGTGGCGCGGTCGCCGGTGCGCACCCAGGGCTCGGGCTCCTCGCCGAGGTGGCGGTGGCGGGCGCCGGGGCCGGTGAGCAGCAGTTCGCCGGCCTCGCCGAGCGCGGTGCGGATCCCCGGCAGCGGCGCGCCGACCAGGTCGCCGGGACCGGTGAAGGCGCTCTTCTCGGCCTCCTCGACGGCCGCCGCCGGGAACAGCTCGGTGAGCGCGTAGACGCCCCAGGCCTGCTCGGCCCCGGCCTGCTTGACCCGGCGCAGCAGGGCCGCGTCGGCGGGCGCCGAACCGGTCCAGACCCGGCCGGTGAAGCGGGCCCCGGCGGCGAGCGCGGCGCGCAGTTGCGGCGGGGTGAGGTAGCTGTGGGCCGGGGCGAGCCGGTCGAGCTGGCGGGCCAGCGCGGCGGCTTCGCGGGCCGGGAGGGCGACGGCGGCGCCGGCGGTGAGCGCCGGGACCAGCACGAAGAAGGTGCCGCCCAGCACCACCGTGCCGGGGCGCGGGTCGACCAGTTCGGTGACGGTGCTCAGCCCGGCGGCCAGGCCGTTGCGGGAGTGCACCACGGCGCGCGGGCGGGCGGTGGTGCCGGAGGTGAAGACGATCACGGCGTCGGCGTCGTTCCCGGGCGTGTCGTGTCCGGGGACCCTCGGCACCGACGCGCCGAAGGGGTTGGTGTGCAGCCGGGGCGCGCAGCCGGGCAGCCGGCGTCCCAGGGTGGCGACCGGGCCGAGGGTGCCCAGCGGGGGCAGCGCGAGGTCGGCGCGGCGGGCGAGCGGCCCGGCCCAGCCGGCCACCGCCTGGGCGGCGGCGTCGGCGAGCACCAGGTCGGGCCGGGCCAGGGCGAGCCGGGCGGCCAGGACGTCGGGGCCCGCGGTGGGGTCGAGGACGGCGGTGCGCAGGCCGAGCCGGTGCGCGGCCATCAGCACGGCGAGGGCGCGCGGGCCGGGGCGGACGGCGACGCCCAGGGTGGTGCCCTCGCCGAGGCCGCGGGCGTTCAGGGCGACGGCGTAGTTGTCGGCGAGGTCGGCGAGTTCGCCGCGGCGGATCCGGACCCGGGTGGTGCCCAGCCGGGTGTGGCGCAGGACGGCGGGGCGGTCGGGGTGGACGGTGCGCAGGGCGTGGGCGAGCCGGTCGAGCACGGGCTGTCCTCGGGTTTCGGCGGGTGGTCGGGTTTCGGTGGTCGGGTTTCGGTGGGCCGTTTTTGGGAGGCCGTTTTTGCGGGCAGCGGGCAACGGTCAGCGGACGTCGACGGCGCGGGCGCCGGCACCGCGCTCCAGGTACCAGCGGGCGGTGCCGACCACCCCGTACGCGCGGATCCGCCGGGTCGAGTTCTGCACCACCATGTCGCGGCGGTGGACGATCGCGGTGGTGTGCCGGCGGACCCGGTTGATGAATGTCCGGTCGGTCGGCGAGGGCCGGCGCGGCATGCCGCCGACCGCCTGGTACAGCTCGGCGGTGATCGCCATGTTGTTGCCCGCGTGCATCCGGTACCGGGTGAGGTAGCCGTGCCGGCGCCGGTGCGCGGGCCGGATCCGGCCGAAGAACGCCCCGAGCGCGACCAGCACCAGGAAGACGGCGCGCCCGGCGGGCCCGTGCTCGTCCCGGCGGGCGGTGACCCGGCCGCAGACCAGCCCGCCGCCGCCGAGCATCGCGGCCCGGGCGGCGGCCGTCCAGCCGGGCTCGGGCAGGCAGTCGGCGTCGGTGCGGGCGAGCAGGGTGGCGCCGTGCGCGATGGCGTGCCGGAACGCGGTGTCGACGGCGGAGCCGACGCCCTTCTCCGGTTCGACCAGCACCTCGACCGGGAACGGCGCGTGGGCGGCGAAGGCGCGCACGGCCGCCACGGTGCCGTCGGTGGAGCCGTTGTCGGCGACCAGCAGCGTGAAGTCCCGGTCCCGCTGGGCGGCGAGGGCGGCCAGGGTGCCGCCGATCCGGGCCTCCTCCCGGTAGGCGGGGACGATCACCCACAGCGCGGTCACGACGCCTCCCAGACCATCGTCATCAGGCTGACGCCGCCGCCGAGGCCGAGCATCAGCACCTTGTCGCCAGGCGTCAACTCACCTCGTATTCGGTCGAGTTGGATTCCTATCGTGGCGCTGGCGACATTGCCGAGCTCGGGCACGGTGACCACCAGCTTCTCCTCCGGCACCCCGGTGGCCTCGACGAACCGCTCCAGGTAGGGGACGGTCACCTGGTGCACCAGCACCCGGGCGTAGTCGTCCCAGCCGAGGCCGGTGCGGGCGGCCACCCGGGCCAGGATGTCCAGCCCGATCTTCTCGAAGACCCCGCGCAACTCCTTTCCGCCGCCCCGGAAGTAGCTGTACTCGTCGCCGCGCGGGTGGCGCGAGCCGCCGCCGGGGATGCCGCCGATCCGCCAGTGCTCGGAGGCGGTCTCGGTCTCGACGTCCAGGATGCCGCCGCGCTCGACGGCCTCGACGACCACGGCGGCGCCCGCGTCGCCGAAGGTGTAGCCGGCGAAGCCGTCGCGGAACTCCTCCGCCCCGCCCGGGTCTCGGCGCATCGCCCGGCTGGGCGTCTCGCCGGTGACCACCAGGGCCCGGCGGGCCCGGCCGGCCAGGATCATCGCGCGGGCCAGGTCGATGCCGTTGAGGAAGCTGTTGCAGGCGTTGCTGACGTCGAACGCGTGGGCACGGGAACCGAGTTCGGCCTGCACGAGGTGGGCGGTGGCGGGCTCGGCGACGTCCCGGGTGGCGGAGGCGAAGAGCAGCAGGTCGACGTCGAGCGGGTGCAGCCCACGGGCGTCCAGGGCGCGCCGGGCGGCGCCGACGGCCAGCGTGGAGGCGTACTCGCCGTCGGCGGCGAAGTACCGGGTGAGGATGCCGGTGGCCTTCTCCAGGGTCCGCTCCGGCAGGCACAGCCGGCCGCCGGCGGTGATCTCGTCCTGGAGTTGCCGGGAGGTCAGTCGGCGGGCGGGGAGCTGGGCTCCGGCGGCGGTGATGCCGATCCGCGCGATGGCTGCTGGTTGCATGGCCCCATCGTCCGGCGAGCCCGGCCGCGCCCGCCTGAGTACGGGTACTCAGGCGGGCGGACCGGGCTACCCAACCGCTCAGTCCTCCTCGGGGATCGCGTCCACCGGCACCGCGTCCACCGGCACGGGCACCGCGTCCACCGGAACCGGGACGGCCGTCGGAGCGGCGGTCGCCGGGGCGGCGGCGCCGTCCGGGCCGACGGTGGACAGCAGCTGGCGGGCCAGTCCGAGCCCGGTGCCGCCCATCGCCAGCGCCTTGGCGAACAACTCGCCCATCCCGTCGGCCCCGTTGAGCAGCACCATGTGCTCGACGTTGCCGAAGGACTCCGCGGCGGCCCGCACGATCTGCGGCCACTGCTCCGCCAACTCCTGTGCCACCACGGCGTCCTGGTTCTCGGCGAGGGCGGTGGCGCGGGCCTTGATGCCCTCCGCCCGGGCCAGTCCGATCGCCCGCGCCGCCGCGGCGTCGGCCAGACCGCGCGCCTCGGCGGCGGACGCCTCCGCCTGTCCGGTCGCGGTGGTCGCCTCGGCCTGTGCCAGGCCGCGCACCCGGGTGGCCTCGGCGTCCGCCTCGGCCGCGACCCGCACCCGGCTGGCCTCGGCGGTCGCCGCCAGCTCGGTCTCCCGGGCCTGCGCCTGCGCGGCCGAGATCCGCGCGTCGCGGGCCGCCTCCGCGCTGGTGCGGGTGTCGTACGCGCGGGCGTCGGCGGGTTTGCGCACGTCGATCTGCAGCTGCTGCTCCTTGCGCTGTGCCTCCAACTCGGCGACCCGGGTCTCCTGGACCACCACCTGCTGCCGGGCGGCGGCGTCGGCCAGCGGTCCGGCCTGTCGGGCGCGGGCGGTGGCGGTGTCCATCTCGGCCTGGTACGAGGACTGCTGGATCTCGCTGTTGCGGGTCGCCTCGGCCTTGCGGGCGGCCGCCTCCTGCTCGGCCTCGGTGGCCAGCCGGTCCGCCTCGGCCTGGGCGATCCTGGCGTCCCGCTGGACGGCGGCGGCGTGCGGGATGGCGAGGTTCTTGATGTAGCCGGTCGGGTCGATGATCTCCTGGATCTGCAGGGTGTCGATGATCAGCCCGAGCTTCTCCATCTCCAGCCCGGAGGCGGCCCGGGTCTCGCCGGTGAGCCGCTCGCGGTCGCGGATCATGTCCTCGACGGTGAGCCCGCCGACGATCGAGCGCAGGTGGCCGGCGAAGACGTTGTGCACGCGCTGGCTGATCAGCTTCTGCTGGTCCAGGAAACGGCGGGCGGCGTTGGCGATCGAGACGTCGTCGTCGCCGACCTTGAAGATCACCACGCCCTTCACCCGGACCGGGATGCCCTGCGTGGTGACGCACTCGACGTTCAGTTCCGCCTCGTTGAGGTCCAGCGAGAGCCGCCGGACCCCCTGCAGGCCGGGGGTGACGAGGGTGCCGCGCCCGGTGACGATCCGGAAGCCCAGACCGTCGCCGACCCCCTCGGTGCGGTGCCGGGAGCCGGAGATGATGAGCGCCTCGTTCGGCTCGGCCACCCGCCACATGAGTTTGAAGAGCGTGACCCCGATGATCAGTGCCGCGACGGCTGCCCCGGCGATGATGAGTCCCATGGTTCAACTCCCCCTTCGAGCGCAGGAGATGCGCCGAGTCGGATTGTCCGCCCCGGCCGATCCGGGGGAAAGGGAAGTGACATGACTGGCCGTCACAAGGTCGTCACCGGAGGGTCATCGGCGTGTCACGGCCCGATCGGCGCCACGTACACCGTCCTCGGCGGCTGGTACTCGATCACCACCACCGGTGTGCCGACCGTCAGTCGCTCGCCCGGCACCGCCAGGTAGGCGAGGAACGCCTCGGTGCCCTGACGCTCCGGCACGTGCACCATCACCTCGCCGACCAGCCCCGCGCCAACCGCCCCGGTGACCCGCCCCGTGCTCCCGACCACGCCGGCCTCCTCGCCTCGTCCGCTACGGAGCCAGTCTGCCCGCAGCGGCGGCTACGCGCCCCCCGTTCACCGTCCGGACCTCGACGTTCCCCCTCCCGGACCCGCTCTGGACCTCCGGCGATCGGCTCGCTACGGTGTTGGACGTCATGCGCGGGCAACACCGCCTGCGGACGCGGGAGCTCGGAGCACCGGGCTGAGAGGGCGCTGAACGGGACGTCGACGGACGGACCGGCGGCTGCGTCGACCGCAGGAACCTGACCGGGTAATGCCGGCGTAGGGAGTTTGAGGTCCGATGACCAGCTTTGAGGCACAGCCGCAGTCTGCCCGGCCCCGGTCCGGCCCCGAGGGCGCCGTCACCAGCGCGGGCAGCGGCTACCCGGCCCCGGCCTGGCGCAAGGCCCACCGCGAGGGGTCCCGCCCCGATCTGCGCGTGCCGTACCGCGAGGTCGTGCTCACCAACGGGAAGACCGTCCCGCTGTACGACACCTCCGGGCCGTACACCGACCCGGACTACGAGCCCGACGTGCGGCGCGGCCTGCCCGCCCTGCGCGAGGCCTGGATCCGTCAGCGCGGCGACGTCGAGGAGTACGACGGCCGCGAGGCGCGCCCCGAGGACGACGGCATCCGCCACACCTCGCCGCGCGGCGGCGACCTGCGCAACCTCGACGCGGTCTTCCCCGGCCGCCCGCGCCGCCCGCTGCGCGGCCGCGACGGAGCCGCCGTCACCCAGCTCGGGTACGCCAAGCGCGGCGTCGTCACGCCCGAGATGGAGTTCGTCGCCCTGCGCGAGGGCCTGGCGCCCGAGTTCGTCCGCGACGAGGTCGCCCGCGGCCGCGCCGTCATCCCGGTCAACGTGAACCACCCCGAGGTCGAGCCGGCGATCATCGGCACCAACTTCCTGGTGAAGATCAACGCCAACATCGGCAACTCCGCCGTCACCTCCTCGATCGAGGAGGAGGTGGAGAAGATGACCTGGGCCACCCGCTGGGGGGCCGACACCGTCATGGACCTCTCCACCGGCCGCAACATCCACACCACCCGCGAGTGGATCCTGCGCAACTCCCCCGTGCCGATCGGCACCGTGCCGCTCTACCAGGCGCTGGAGAAGGTCGACGGCAAGGCCGAGGAGCTGAGCTGGGAGGTCTACCGCGACACGATCATCGAGCAGTGCGAGCAGGGCGTCGACTACATGACCGTGCACGCCGGCGTGCTGCTGCGCTACGTGCCGCTGACCGCCCGCCGCAAGACCGGCATCGTCTCGCGCGGCGGCTCGATCATGGCCGCCTGGTGCCTGGCGCACCACCGGGAGAACTTCCTCTACACCAACTTCGAGGAACTCTGCGACATCCTCGCCCGCTACGACGTCACCTTCTCCCTCGGTGACGGCCTGCGCCCCGGCTCGATCGCCGACGCCAACGACGAGGCCCAGTTCGCCGAACTGCAGACCCTCGGCGAGCTGGGCCGGATCGCCCGCGCCAGGGACGTCCAGGTGATGATCGAGGGCCCGGGCCACGTCCCGATGCACAAGATCAAGGAGAACATGGATCTCCAGAAGGAGATCTGCGACGAGGCCCCCTTCTACACCCTGGGCCCGCTCACCACCGACGTCGCGCCCGGCTACGACCACATCACCTCGGGCATCGGCGCGGCGATGATCGCCTGGTGGGGCACCGCGATGCTCTGTTACGTCACCCCCAAGGAGCACCTGGGCCTGCCCAACCGCGACGACGTGAAGACCGGCGTCATCACCTACAAGATCGCCGCCCACGCCGCCGACCTCGCCAAGGGCCACCCCGGCGCCCAGGCCTGGGACGACGCCCTCTCCGACGCCCGCTTCGAGTTCCGCTGGGAGGACCAGTTCAACCTGGCCCTCGACCCGGAGACGGCCCGCGCCTTCCACGACGAGACCCTCCCCGCCGAGCCCGCCAAGACCGCCCACTTCTGCTCGATGTGCGGCCCGAAGTTCTGCTCGATGAAGATCAGTCAGAAGATCCGCGACGAGCACGGCGACGGCTCCACCGCCGTCGAGTCCGGCTACGACGCCGAGGCCGAGGCCGGCATGCAGGCCATGTCCGAGGAGTTCAAGGCCCACGGCAACAAGGTCTACCTCCCTCTCGCGGACTGACACACCACACCCGAGCGCCGTCCCGACCGACGCGGGACGGCGCTCGGCTCAGGATCCCCCGGTGTTTGGTGGAAGGCGTCGTCCTATGTTCGGCCCGTGACGCTCTACTTCGACCCGGGGCCGGTACTCGGCGAGGACCGTGAAGTGTTCCGAGGCCGCTGGGAGGACTGCCTCTGGCTCAACGTTTCCGGACCCCTCTACGGAGGTGAGACCGACACCTGCCGAACAGGCCGGATCACGCAGTACCTCTCCGACCACGACTGGGCCAGTATCGACTGGGCAGAGCAAGGGGTGGCGGAGGCGGTCCGGGACTACGAGTCCTACATGGCTGGCGGTCTTGCGACGGACCTGCGGGTCTATCTCTACTGGCTGGAGGAGGGGACAACCGGGTGAGCGAAGTGGCCTTGAAAATATCGTCCATGAGGAATCCCTCGGAGCAGGTTCGACGCGTGCTTGAATCGCTCGGAGATGAAGTCTGATAGGGGATGAACGTGACCCGAGGCGGCAGAATTCGGCGCTTTGGGTTTCTGCGACAAGTCCGTGAACGCCAAGTGTGCCGTCGAGGCCCTGGCTAGCTGCGGGCCGAGTCCGGGGAGTTCGCCGAGCAAGGCGACCGGGTCTACCTCCTGCTCGCCGACTGATCCGACCTTCAAGAGCTTGGCAGGGCGGACCCGCGACTGTGGGGGAGTCGCGGGCCGCCCACGCTTCGGAAGCCTCAGGTCCCATCGTGGATGCGCTGGTACTCGGCCGTTTCATCCCAACACTGAAGGGCCAGCCTTGGCATTTCGTCACGCTGACGCAAATTCGCCGGAACTGGACCTTTGAGCTTCGTGGTCTGACATGCTGAAGGTCCGTCGAGAGGGGCCGCAGCGATGCAGTGGAAGATCCACGGGGAACGTCCGATCTACGAGAACCCTTGGGTGAACCTGTGGCTGGCTGATGTCGAGCAGCCCGACGGGCACCGCTGGGAGCACCACGTGGTCAAGCTCCGGCACCTGGCGGTCGCGGCCATCGTGAACAGCGAGAAGCAGGTGCTCATGATGTGGCGGCACCGCTTCATCACCAACACCTGGGCCTGGGAACTCCCGATGGGGCTGATCGAGCCGGACGAGACCCCGGCGGAGGCCGCGGCCCGCGAAGCGCTGGAGGAGACCGGCTGGAAGGTCGGTGAGGTCAAGCCGCTGATCTACGCCCAGCCGGCGAACGGGATCACCGACTCCGAGCACTTCGTGTTCCGGGCCGATGCCGTCGAGTACGTGGGCCCGCCGACCGAGCGCAACGAGTCCGACCGGATCGAATGGGTCGCCCTGTCCGAGCTGCGCGGCATGATCGACCGCCGCGAGATCGTCAGCAGCGGCACGCTCGTGGGTGTGCTCTACCTGCTGCTCGACGAGGCCGGCCTCTGATCATCCGGCCGAGCCGGTGATCCGGTCGACCAGTTCCTCGGCCTGGGTGTGGCCGCGGTAGGGCTTGAGCAGCTGCCGGAACTCCTGGAGATGGGCGACCACCCTGGGGGATTCGACGGCCGCCGCGAGGTCGAGGGCTGCCGTCGCGGTCGTGCAGGCCAGTTCGAGTTCCTGCCGCTGGAGTTGCGTGCGGGCGAGCCAGAAGCTGTGGAACGCGCGGCCTCGGAGGTTCGTCGTCGGCTCGGCACGGAGGGCTTCGGCGATGAGGGGCTCGGCGGCCGTCGCATCGCCCAGCTGGCCAAGGGCGATCCCGGTGTCCACGGTGAGCTTGGTGTGGTCGAAGTACTGGACCCATACGGGATCGTCGTCGGTGGTGGAGATCCGCTCGAAGTGGTCGTGTGCTCGGGTGATCGCCCGGTGGGTCGCCGCCTGGTCGTTCGCGCTCGCGTGGCCGAAGGCTTCGCGCATCGACAGCATCGACAGCAGCCTCGGCGTACCACCGTCGAGATGGGCGTTGTCCTGGGCGGCTCGGGCCAGCGTGATCGCGTCCTGGGCTTTCTCCTGGTAGGTCGCCTGGAGGCTGAGGCAGGCGAGCACGTTGGCGATGAACGGGCGGTCGCCGATCTCGCGCGCGAACCGGAGTGCTTCGGTGAAGTAGCTCTGGGCGGTGTTGAACTGCCGTGCGTCGAAGTACGTCCACCCGGTGAGGCGCGCGAGTTCGGCAGCGATGCCGTGGAGGCTTCGGCGGTAGTTGGGATCCGCGGTGTCGTGCATGATGCCCGTGACGTACCTGAGCTGGCCGATCACCGCCGGTCGTAGGGCTTCACCGCCATGCTGGTCGTCGCGTCGCCAATAGTCCTCGATGGACGCTTGCAGGGAACGCAGGACGTTGGGCGTGACCCTTGTACCTGCGGCTATGGCGAGAATGTCGTCCAGCTCGGTCCCTGCTCGGGCTTCGGGAGCCGGCCGGGGGAGATGGGCCACCTGGACCTGGGGCGAGAGCCCCTGGCGTAGGACGGCGGGCTGTTCCCAACTGCGATCGGCCAGGCCGAGCATCCGCCCGGGAATCCGTAAGCCGTCCGCGATGCGCTCGATGACGCCCATGTTGGTGATCTTCGGGCGCCCCTTCATCACCTCGCCCACCCTGCTGGGCGTCAGCTCGCATGCGCGAGCGATTCGGGACGGGTGGAACCCGCCTTTGCGTGCGGCGAGTTGGAAGATCCGCGCGAAGTCGCGCTCCGCGCAGGCGAGAACCAGGTCGGGGTCCGCGAGCAGTCTGCGCGGAAGCCCCTGCGGCTCTGTGGACTCGCTCATGGCTGCCACCCCTCAGCGCCAGGAAGATCATCGCTCAGTGTCACGCGAGATAACCGACCGCGAGTTTACCCATCGTGGGTACACACGCTGGCCTTTTTCGAAGCTGTCCGCTCGGGGACTCTGGAGTCACCTTCGGGAGATGCCCGGAGGGCGATGGAGAGGGTGGCTGGGCTGATGAGCGTGATCAATTCCGCCTCGACAGTCCATCCCTCCTCCGCCGGCTGCCCGATCGACGTGCCCATCGAGATCCCGGTGGTGCTTCCTGGTGACTGGCGGTGCCGGGTGGAACTGCCCTGTATCCCCGAATCGGCCGGTGCCGCACGCAAGTTGGTGGCCGCCGGCCTGGCCGCTTGGTCGCTTGATCATCTCGCTGACGTGGCTGAGCTCCTGGTGACCGAGCTGGTCGCCAACGCGGCCAAGCACACGGGGTGCACGAGGATCTCCGTTGCGGTGGAGCGGCGGCAGTCGTCGGTCCGTGTGGGGGTCCGGGATTCGTCCGTTGAACTGCCGTGCCGCGTGGAGCCGAAGGGTGAGGCGGAGTCCGGGTACGGCCTCGGCCTGGTGGACACGCTCGCCTCTCGCTGGGGTGTGGACCTCGCCGCGCTCGGCAAGTGGGTCTGGTTCGAGCTGAGGACGGTGGCGGCGTGAACGTGAATGGACCAGGGACCCACGGTCTTCATCGTGGCGAGCATCGTGACCCGGTTGGCGCGGTACTGGCGGGGGTCTGGGTGCTCGGCCACGCGGTCACCGTGTTCCTCCTCGGTGCTTCGGTGTTGAACCAGTTGGAGGCTGCCGACCATCAGGGCCTCGCACACCCCGCGCGGTCGGCACCCGATCGCGAGCCGCCGACCTGACAGGCGGGTCCCCCAAGACTCCCCTGGCCCCGACGACTACACCGGGGCCTGGGGTGCGCCACCGTGACGGGATCGACCGTCACGCCCTGCACCAGCGGAGGGAGGTGAACAACATGGAGAACCTGGTTCAGCTCGACCCCGAGCAGGAGGAGGAGGTCGTCGTCCTGGGTGACGCGACGTTCCTGACTCAGGGCAGCAACAACAACAGCGTCGAGGGCAAGCGCGCGCCGTACGACGCCTGACGTTGACGGCACGGCGGCGGCACCCTGACCCCCCCGGGGGGGTGCCGCCGCACCTTGCTCCGGCTCGATCCTTGGAGGTGATCGCATGAGCCTGTTCGGTGGATCAATCAGCCCGGCCACCACGTCCCGAACGCCTGCCGGCGCACGGGTGTGGTGGCGCGCCCCGTCGGCCTGGTCGGTCGACGCCCGGGTACGCCTGGCGGAGGGCGCCGGTAAGCGGTTGGCGGTCTTCGGCCCATGCGGTGCCACGGACGCGGACCTGGATCGCCTCGTCCGTTCAACCGGTCTGCGCGTCCTGGACATGGCGGCAACCGCCTGGACGGGGGCGTACACCCTGGTCTTCGACGACGGCCGCGGCGAGCTCACGGTGTGGGCCGACCCTGCCGGCGCGGCCCCGGTCTACATCACCCAGGCTGACGGGACTTTGGTCTGGGCATCGAGTGCGCTCGCGCTGGCCTCGCTGATCGGTGCCGAGCCGGACGAAACCTGGCTGGCCGCGCACCTGGCCGAGCCGACCGCGTGGGTTCCCGGCAGGTCGGCTTGGAAGGGAGTGGAACAGGTACCGCCGGGGCATCGCTGGACCGCCAACGCGTATGGCGCTTCCGCCTTCGCTCCGTTCTGGCGGGCGCCCCGCCTCGCCTGGGGCGACGCCGTACAGCGGCTGCGCGACGACCTGGAGGACAGCGTGCTCATCCGGGTTTCCGGACAAGCGGCGTCCTCCGATCTGTCGGGTGGTCTCGACTCCAGTACCCTAGCGGCGATCGCCGCAACGTCCGGTCCTGTCACCGGCCTCACCTACCACCCCCAGGGGCGGGAGAGCGGCGGAGACACCGACCACGCCCGCGCCGTCGCCCGTGCGTTCCCCGCTATCCGCCACCGCTTCATGCCCCTGGGCCCGGAGCACCTGCCCTTCGCGGACCTCGGTTCCGTCCCGTTGACGGACGAACCGGCGCCGTCGGCCATGGTCCACGCCCAACTCTCCGCCCAACTCCGTTTGTTGGCGGTTGACGGCATGAACGTGCACCTGACCGGGGACGGCGGGGACTCCCTGTTCATGCCGCCCCCGGTGCACATGGCCGACCTGGCGCGATCGGGTCGGTTCCTCCGCCTGGCCGACGACGCGCAGGCATGGGCACGGCTCTACCGGTCGAGCCCCTGGACAGTGGTGGCCGCGGCCTGGAAGGACCCCGGAAAGCTCGGCGGTGCGACGGCGCCGATGCCGTGGCTCACCCGCCGCACGCTCGACCTGGCCCGGTCCGTCACCGCTCCACACGCGGACACGCTCACCCTCGGTCACGCCGACCGCTACCTCCTGGGAGAAGCACGTTGCGTCGGCCGGACCGCCGCGACGGAGAACCAGCTCGCCGCCGCGCACGGCATCGAGATGCACAACCCCTACACGGACGCCCGCATCGTGGAGACCGTCCTCGCCACGTCCGCGACGCAACGGTGGTCCGCACGCCGCTACAAGCCGCTGCTGGCCGACGCCGTGACCGGTCTCCTGCCTCAAGGGGTCCTTCAGCGGGGCGCCAAGGGGGTGTTCGCGGCCGATCACCACCACGGGCTGCGCGCGAACAAGGCCCGGGTCCTGGATCTGGTGGACGGGCACCTCGCCGACCTCGGGCTCATCCGCCCGGCGGCCGTGCGCTCGCTGCTGGGCCATGCCGTTCTCGGCGTCGACATCCCGTGGGGCCTGATCGAACCCGTTCTCGGTACGGAACTCTGGCTCCGGGCCTCGGCCGCGGCCGGACAGGCGGTTCGCTGGGAGGAGAGGCCATGACGATTCCCACGCCGACGAAGCACACGCGTACCGCGCTGACCGGCCGCGCGGGCGTGGTCGTCGACTACCGGACCGGCCGGACGGTCCTCCTTGCGGGCGACACGCTCACCCGCTGGCTCGACGCGCTGAAGCACAGCGCGGCGCCGGCCCCGGTTCCCCTGCGCGACTCGCAGGTCTCCTGGGGAACCCGCGAATCCCCTGCTCGTCTGGAGACGGTCGCCCCGCCACCGTGGGCATGGCGGCTGGCGGCGGCGGCCGTCGTGGCGACGACCCTGGCCGTGCGCACAGCAGGCCGTCCTGGCAGAAGCTTCGGTCGCCTTCGCCGCCTCGCCGAGGCCGGCGGCCGGCGGCCGCTCCCGAGCGCACGCCACGCCGGCCTCGCGGTGCGCTCGGTCCGTTGGGCCGCCCGCGCGATCCCCACCCGTGTCGCCTGCCTGGAGGAGAGCGTGGCGGCCTCCCTCCTGCTCCTGCTCGGCGGCCGTGGTGGTGCCTGGCGCCATGGCGTGGCCACCGACCCGATACGCCTGCACTCCTGGATCTGCGACGTTCACGGCCTGCCGGTCGAGGAACCCGAGCAGACTGGCGACTGCACACCGATCAACGCACCGACCGACCCGGAACGAGGCACTGATGCCCACCCCTCACATCCTGCTGCCCGGCGAGCGCGTCAGCCTGGCGATGACCAACCGTGACCACCTGGCCGACTACCACCGATGGGAGAACGACCCCGGCACCATCCTCGGCTTCGGCACGCAGGTCGCCCAGTCCTGGGAGGTCCGCGCGGGCGGCTGGGAAGGTCAGGGCCGCAACCGTGACTACCCCCAGTTCGAGGTGGTCGCCGGCGACGACCACACGCCGGCCGGCATCACGACCCTCTCGATCGACCCCGCCGTGAGGACGGCCGAGTACGTCATCCTCCTCGCCCCGGAGGCGCGCGGTAAGGGCTTCGCCACTGAGGCGACCGAACTGACGCTCCGCTGGGCCTTCGAGTACACGGCCCTGCGGATGGTGTGGCTCAAGGTCCTGGAGCCGAACGTGGCGGGCGTCTCCGCCTACCAGAAGGCCGGGTTCCAGCCCGCCGGGCGCCTGCGGCAGTCGGGCTACTGGCTCGGTCGTCCCTGCGACGAACTCCTGATGGACGCCACCGCCGACGACTTCTTGAGCCAGCGCAGTAGCTGATGCCACGTCTGTGCAAGCTCTGCTCGATGAAGATCAGTCAGAAGATCCGCGACGAGCACGGCGACGGCTCCATCGCCGTCGAGTCCGGCTACGACGCCGAGGCCGAGGCCGGCATGCAGGCCATGTCCGAGGAGTTCAAGGGCCACGGCTACAAGGTCTATCTGCCGATGGCCGACTGACGCACCGTCCTCGTGGCGCCGCCCCGGTCGACCTCGGGGCGGCGCTTCGTCGTGGGCAGCCGTTCACCGCGGGGTGTCGGGGCCGGACAGTTCGCGCCGGGTGCGCAGCGGTGAGAAGAAGATCGGGACCCAGACCGTGGCCAGCCCGGCCGCGCCGACCCACAGGGCGGTGCGGACCGACGCGAGTTCGCCCAGTAGGCCGGCCAGGGCGGCGCCGACGGCGAGCGAGCCGGTCAGGACGACCCGCATGGTGGCGTTCATCCGGCCGAGCAAGTGGTCCGGTGTCACGCTCTGGCGGAAGCTGACCGTGATCACGTTGTCGATGCCGACCTTGCACGTGGTGATCAGCCAGGCCGCCGCGGCGAGCCAGAGGGCCGGGCCGCGATCGGCCAGCGCCAGCAGGGCGCCGAACGGCGCGACGGCCAGGCCCATCAGCCACAGCACCCGACCCGCGCCGAGTCGGTGCGCCAGCCGGCGGGCCGACTGCGAACCGATGAACACGCCGAGGCCACCGGCCGCGAAGTACAGGCCGATGACACCGTCGGAGAGGCCGAGTTCACGGGTGAACAGCACCGGCAGCATGGTCTGGCAGAGCTGGATGGACAGGTTGGTGCAGGCTCCGGCGAGCGCGACGGCCCGGAGTGTCGGGTGGCCGAACACGAAGCGCAGGCCCTCCCGGATCTCGCCGCCGAGGCGGGCGTCGCGCCGGTGCTGCGGTCGCGGCTCCGCCCGGCGGATGCGCAGCAGGAGGATCGCCGACCCCAGGTAGCTGGCCGCGTCGACCACGACCGCTGCGGGAGCGGACAGCAGCGCCACCAGGAAGCCGCCCACGCTCCGCCCGCCGATCTGGGAGAGGGCGTCCACGGTCACCAGGTGGGCGTTGGCCTGGGTGAGCCGGTCCCGCCCGACCAGGTCGGGCAGTTGGCTCAGCGCGGCCACGTCGAAGAGGACCGTGGCCGCGCCCACCAGCAGGACCACCAGGTAGAGCTGCTGGATCGTCAGACAGTCGAGCAGCCAGGCGGCCGGCACCGACCCGAGCAGCGCGACCCTGGCCAGGTCGGCGGCGATCATCACGGGTCGCTTGCGGATCCGGTCCACCCAGGCACCGGCCGGCAGGCCGATCAGGAGGAAGGCGAGGGTGCTCAGCGTCGCCAGCAGGCCGACCTCTCCGGCCGAGCTGTGCAGGGTCAGGACGGCGGTCAGCGGGATCGCCAAGGAGCTCACCGCGGTGCCGAGCTTGCTGACCGTGGCGGCGCCGATGAGCAGGCGGAAGTCCGGGCTCCGGAGGACCGAAGGACGCGGATCGGGAGTGGTTGCGGCCGTGTCCGGCCCGTGGGCGATCTCATGGCTGGTCATGGAGTGAGGCTCCCGCCGCGCCGCCCGGCGGGCGAGGAATTTAGGCTGGGCTGAATCCTGACCCGCCGGCCGCCGGGTCTTCCGCCGCAGAGGGGGCCGCACCGTGCTGGACCTGGCGTTCTCCGTCCGCGATCTGGCCCGCACCCGGTTCGCCCTGTCGCCGCTGTGGG
Source organism: Kitasatospora sp. NPDC057965 (assembly GCF_042887135.1). Taxonomy (NCBI): domain Bacteria; kingdom Bacillati; phylum Actinomycetota; class Actinomycetes; order Kitasatosporales; family Streptomycetaceae; genus Kitasatospora; species Kitasatospora sp. NPDC057965. The sequence goes on along the minus strand of NZ_JBHVPZ010000004.1, from coordinate 178,990 downwards.
AGGTGGTGGCCAGTGTCAGGGTGCTGAAGCATCCGGCCGAGCACCCGCTGCACCGCCCGTGGATCGATCAGGTCCGTCCCCGGTTGGCCGCCTCGGGGCTGGACTGGCGCCTGCTCGCCGATCTGGTCCCGGACCCGCCCCGGTCGATCCCGGTCTTCATCGCACCACCACCGACAACCTCGGTCGCCGATCTGGGACTTGAGCTTGCCGTTCTGCGCGCGACGCCACCCGAGAAGGTCCGGTCCGGCCTCGGCGGCCCACGTGCGCCGCGCTCCGAGCGGATCGATCGGCTGCGCGGCGACCCGCGCCGCGGTCTCGGCGAACTCGCCGAACTGGTGGAGGGCTACTGGGAGATCGCACTCGCGCCGCACTGGCCCCGGATGCGCTCTCTTCTGGAAGGTGACGTGCTCCACCGGGCCGGACTGTTCGCCGAGCACGGAGCGGACCGGCTGCTGGGCGACCTGGCGTCCAGCGTGGCCTGGGACGAGGACACCCTGTACGTCGGGCACCACCATGTCCGCGGCAGCCGGCACCTCGGCGGGCGCGGGCTCCTCCTTGTTCCGTCGGTGTTCGTCTGGCCCCGGGTCTTCTCCGTGATCAGCCCGAACTGGCAACCCACCCTGCGCTATCCGCCGCGCGGCGTCGCCACGCTCTGGGAACGGCGATCCGCCGCCCCGCGGGCCCTGGCGGCGGTCATCGGCCGGTCCAGGGCCCGCCTGCTGGCCGAGCTCGACGCCCCCGCCTCGACGACCGACCTGGCCCGCCGCACCGGGATCACCGCCGGAGGAGTCTCCCAGCAGCTGACCGCTCTGCGCACCGCCGGCCTGGTCGACGCACACCGCAGCGGCCGGTACGTGCTGTACGTCCGCACAGAGGCGGCGGAAGTCCTGGTGGCCGCTGCGGAGACCCGGCGGGACCAGGCGGACGTGCTGCCTTCCGGCTGAAACCCTCCTCGATGAAGATCAGTCGGAAGGTCCGCGACGAGCACGGCGACGGCGACGGCTCCACCGCCGTCGAGTCCGGCTACGACGCCGGGGCCGAGGCGGGTCCTGGTCCGGGCCGGGACGGCGGCGCGGCCTCCAGGGTGCGGCGGATGACCGTCGATCCGTGCGCGACGAACTCGGCGATCGTCGCGGCCAGCGTGTCGGGGAGCACGTCGATGTGCCACACGAATCTCGTCCGGCCCCCGGTTTCCGGCAGAGCCTGCATGGAGGCGTGGTGGTGGGACGGGTGGAGGGTCCCGCCGATGACGGTGTAGGCGACCCGCCTCGCCTCGTGATCGAGGTCGACGAGCCGTTCGAGGACGATCGTGCCGTCGGAGAAGGTGACGGTGCGGGTGTCCGAGCTCAGGCGGGTGTCGACGACGAACCCGGGCGCCAGGCGCTCGTGCACCGCACCGTAGTCGCTGAGCACCGCCCACACCGATTCGGGGAGGGCGTCGACGGTGAATTCCTCGTGGACGGAGGCCATGTGCGATCGACTCCCGGTCAGGCCGCGGTGACGCAGAACAGGTGTCCCTCGGGGTCGGCGAGAACGGTCCACTCGCCTCCCCCGGGCTGGAACTCGGGCAGGGTCGCTCCCGCCGAGAGCAGTTCCTCGACCGTGGCCTCCAGGTCGGCGGTCCTGAAGTCCAGGTGGGCGTGCTTGGCGGTGTCGGGCCAGCCCGGTCCCCGGTAGTCGGCGACCCCCTGGAAGGCCAGCTGGACCGGCCCCTGGCCCAGGTAGACGAAGTCGTCGTCGGCCTGGGCGATCTCCCAGCCGGTGACCTTCCGGTAGAAGTCGGCGAGTGCCCGGGGGTCGGCGCAGTCGATGGTGATCGCGGTGAGTTCCGCGTGGACGGCCATGGGTGGCTCCCTTCGTGTCATCACGTGACCCCAAGCATCCGGGGCGGTGGCACCGGAGGTCTTGAAGATCCTTGCGGGCCGTCCTGTCGTACCCGGCGCGTACCGTGCGCAGCATGCTGTCCGCCTCGACCCTCGCCGTCCGGCCCGAGTTCACCGTGACCGTGGTGGGGTGCCGTTCCGACCACGTCCGGTGGTCGGAGCCGGAGACGCGCGACGACCACCGCCTGGTGCTGGTACGGCGCGGCAGGTTTCGGCGATGGGCCGACGGCGCCGATGCCGATCTGGACCCGACCATGGCCTACCTGGGCGCGCCGGGCGAGGAGGAACGCTTCGCGCACCCGGCCGGCGGCGACGTCTGCACGTCGGTCGGCTTCGATCCCTCCCTCCTGGGGCGCCCGCTCGCCGCGACGACGCTGTACGTGGACGCGCGCGTCGATCTCGCCCACCGTCGTGTCCTCACCGCCGCGGGCACCGGTGACATCGACTACGCGCTGACGGAGGAGCTGCTGGGTCTCGTCGCCGTGGCGACCGGCGAGCCGACCGTACGCCCGGGACCGGCCGACCGGGCCTTGGTGGCGGCGGCACGTGAGGCGATCAATGACGAGGCTCCGGAGGCCGGGCGACTCTGTGACCTGGCCGCGCTGCTGCGGGTGTCGCCCTACCGGCTGAGCCGGTTGTTCTCACGGGAGATGGGCGTCCCACTGACCCGCTACCGCAACCGCGTACGGGTCACCCGGGCCATGGACCGACTCGCCGAGGGCGCACCCGCTCTCGCGGACCTGGCGGCACAGCTCGGCTTCGCCGACCAGGCCCACCTGACCCGCACCATCCGCGAGCACGTGGGACACACCCCCACCGCCCTGCGCCGTCTGCTCGTCCCCGGTTCGCCCGCGTCATGAGAGCGGAGGAAGCCCCCGTGTGCTGAAGACCGGTCAGAAGACCGGCGACGAGTCCGGCGACGGGTCCGGCGACGGCTCCACGCCCGCCGAATCCTGCTCGGCGGGGGCGAACACCATGCGGTGGCCGCGTGCGGTGTCCATGTACTCGCGGACGCGGTGGATCAGGCCGTCGCGGAGTTCGAAGACGAGGCAGTAGTCGTTGGTGTAGTGGTTGCCGTTGGCGAGCGTCGCGGTCATGGTCTCCTCGACGACGACGCGGTCGCCGTCGACGTGGAAGCCGCGGAACGTGACGTCGACGTCCCGGGCGAAGAGCCGGCCGAAGTCCTCGGCGAGGAAGCGTGCGATCGCTTCTCGGCCGATCATGTGGCTGGGGCAGTCCAGTGCGACGGCCGTCGCGTTCCCGGCCGGTGCCAGCCATTCGGCGTCCTCGGTGAAGACGGCGGAGATCCGGTCCGCATCGTGGCTGGCGAACGCCTTCCAGGCGTGCTGGACGATGTCGCGGCTGCGTTGTGACATGCCCGCGAGGCTAGGCCCGGGCAGGCCCCGGCACTGGCGGATTTCCGACGTCGTCGTCCGGTACGGGGCCGGTCCGGCGACTGCTGTATTCAAAGGTGTTGTTGGCCTTATATATCGGAGGAATATATGAGCGACGACCACCGATCTGGACGATGACGCTTTGGCGAAGGCTCTTCGCTTCTCCGGGGGCGCGACCGAGAAGGACGTGGTGAACGCCGCTCTCCGTGAGTACGCCGAGAGGCACGAGCGTGCTGCCAGGCGTGCCCGGCACATGCGGGCTGCCGAGGAGTGGGACTACGAGGGCCGGCAGCGGCTCCATGACGCGGAGAGCGGGGAGCGGAGTGATCCGGTACCTCGCGGACTCCACTTCAACGCGGCGTCCGCGACGTCCCGGGCTGATGGGCGGCCAGGGGAATCAGGGGATTCCGTCCGCTTCGCCGCCGGTGGTCTATCGGGCGGCGTCCTCGGGGTACCAGCGGAGTTCGACGGTGTTGCCGTCCGGGTCGCGGACGTAGACGGAGGTGGCGTTGCCGCGGGCGCCGTAGCGCCGGACCGGGCCCTCCAGGACGGTGAAGGTCCCGGCGTCGAGGACCTCCTGCCAGTCGAGCGGGTCGACGGTGAGGCAGATGTGGTCGACGTTGGAATCGCCGCGCGGTCGGGCCATCAGGTCGGTGATCGTCTCGGGGGTGATCCGGACGGACGGGAAGGGGGCCTTGCCGGCCCGCCACTCGTCGACGCGGACCGGCTCCAGGCCGAGCAGGCCCTGGTAGAACGCCAGCGAACGTTCGACGTCGCGGACGTTGAGGACGAGGTGGTCGAGGGCCTTCACGCGGAGGGGGGTCATGGTGGCTCCAGTCGGGGAGGGGCGCTTTGCCGACACCTTCCACGATCCGCCGCGCGGCCGCCGTGATCAAGGCCGTTTTTGTCGACTTGTATCGAATTTCTGCCGCGAATTAGTTGGTTGACATCCTGATCCGGTGATCGGATAGTCTGCGCCTCCACGCGGTGGGAAACCCCGCGCGGCCGCCGGATCTCGCGGCCATTTCGGACCATTGAGGTAAATGTGAGAATTCGCCATGCGCTCATGGCGGCGGCGCTGGTCGCGTCGCCGATCGCGCTGACCGCTCCCGCTGCCCAGGCCGCCGGCAACGACCCGGCCCACACCATCCGGATGGACGGATTCGACTCCGTCGAGCCCGGCGGCGGCTGGTCCGAGGGGTCGGTGACGGTCAAGAACGACACCGATCAGCTTTCCGCCGACGAGCACGTGCTGGTCTACTTCGGCTCCCAGATGATCGGCCTGGACGAGATCGTCGCCGAGTACGCCGACGGGGCCTCCGGAGCGTGGCAGCCGGTCAAGCTGATGGCCCAGGACCTGGGCGGGAGGAGCGGCGGCCACGAGGGCACCGCGGCCGACCTCACCGGAGGCGCGGTCGAGGTGCAGCCGCACTCCGAGCGCACCTTCAAGCTGCGGTTCAAGCTGGTGCAGTCCGCTCAGGAGGGTCCGGCGACGGACTTCGGGGTGGAGGCCTTCATCGGTCCCCGGCTGGGGAAGGGCGGCCAGGCCGAGGAGTGGGTGGCGCGCACCGGCCGGGTGGCCAAGGTGAACGGCCTCACCACCACCATCGAGGGGCTGCCGAAGTCGATCCCCGCCGACGGCAGGCCGCACCCGTTCAAGGTCTCGATCAAGACCGCCAACAAGTTCGACTGGCACCTCACCACGGCCTCGTTCTTCCTGTGGGCGGGCCAGGGCGTCGGATCGATGGACGGTCCGGCGCGCTGCGACGCCGAGGTGGACGTCCAGGACCCCAAGGACGGCAGCTGGCACCGGGTGGACCTGGGCGCGGTCGGCATGGGCGAGGGCACCGTCGACGTGGCGAAGTGGGCGACCGGCCCGGTCGACGACAAGGTGCTCAACGCCCGGATCACCCTGGGCAGGAACTTCAAGCTCGACCCCTCGGACCCGAGGCTCGGCTTCGGCTACTTCCCGGGCGCCGGCCCGATGCTCTTCTGGACCACCCAGCCGCTCGCCACGACCCCGGTCGACGGCGCGCCCGACTGCGTGAACCCGAACGCGCCGGTGCCGACCGCCACGCCGACCGCCACGCCGAGCAAGACCCCGACCGCCACGCCGAGCAGGACCCCGACCGCCGCGCCGAGCACGGCCGCCCCGAGCGCGACCGCCACGCCGACCGCCACCCCGTCGGTGGTCAAGGCCGCCGCCAAGCCCTCCCCGACGAAGACCGCCGCCACCGCGCAGGGCGAGCTTGCCGACACCGGCTCCGACCCCGCCGTCCCGGTGGGCATCGCCGCCGCGCTGCTGGCGGTCGGTGCCGCCGCCGTCGCGCTGGCCCGCCGCGCCCGCCGCGGCTGACCCGCGTCGGCCGACCCGCCCCGGAAGGCCCCGCCTTCCGGGGCGGGTCGCGTTCCGCTCCGCGCCGTGCGCCGCGTCCCGGCCGGTCCCGACCGCCCCGCGGCTCAGACCGGCAGACGGGAGACCAGTAGCCGGCCCTCCATCGTCACGCCGCCGTCCATGGCGACGGCCAGCTCGTCCGCGTACACGTACGGCCCCGGCACCTGCGGCGGCATGCCGTCGTCGGCGTGCACCGCACCGGTGAGGTACGGGATCGGGCTGTGCCCGTGCACGACGCGCGCCCCGCCGTAGGCGTCCAGCAGCTCGCGGACGGCCATCGGCCCGGCGTCGCCGCGGAAGGCGAACCGCTTGGTGAACCGGCGGAAGCAGTCCCACCACTCGTCGACGCCCTCGTCCGCGAGCAGGACGTGCACGGCGTCGTTGACCTCGGCGATGGACTCGCCGTACTCCAGGTACGCGGTGGTGTCGGAGTGCAGCAGCAGGTGGCCGTCCTCCAGGGCGATCGCCGGGAGCCGGGAGAGCCAGCTGATGTGGTGCGCCTCCAGGCGCTCCAGGTCGCTCTGCTGGCCGCCGTTGAGCCGCCAGGCGGCGAGGAAGGAGGCGGTGCCGGCGGTGGACTGGACCGGTTCGTCGCCGTACCGGGCGGCACCGAGGAAGAGCAGTTCGTGATTGCCCATCAGGGCGCGGCAGTAGCCGCCGGCCGCGGCCGCCTCGGCGGCGAGCTGCATGACCAGGTCGATGACGCCGATGCCGTCCGGGCCGCGGTCGGTGAAGTCACCGAGGAACCAGATCCGGGAGCGGCCGGCCGACCAGTGGCCGTCGGCGTCGATGATGCCCTGCTGGCGCAGCTCGGCGCGGAGCTCGTCGAGGTAGCCGTGCACGTCGCCGACCACGTAGAGCGGGCCGGGCGGCTCGCCGGGGCCGGGGGCCGGGTACGGGTGGTAGGGGACACCGGGTTCGGCGAGCGGGGGGCCGAGCTCGATGGTCGGCGGGTCGTCGCCGCCGGAGGGGGCGTGCACGGTGTGGCCGTGCTCGGGGCCGTCGGCGGGCCAGTGCTGTTCGAGGTAGCGGGCGCCGCCGTAGCCGCTGTAGGTCTCGGCCTCGTACCCGCCCCCGGAGTAGTCGGCGACGGGTTCCGGTTCGTAATAGGTGCCGTACGGCAGCACGTCGAGGTCCGGCTGGTGGCGGGGGCCTGGGTCCGGGTGTTCAGGCCCGGGGAAGCGGTCCTCGGGTGTCATTCGCCCATCATAGGAAGACCACTCTCCCGGCGTCGTCACCTGGTGGGTATCCAATCCTCCGGAGCGTCAGCCGGTCGGCCCGTCAGGTCCGATTTGTCCTGACTCGGTACGGGGGAGGGCCGCACGTGCGAGCCGTGCGGCCCGGGGTCACACCTCGCCCGGCGGGCGGGGCGGGCTGACCGTGGTGCGCGGGCACCGCCGTTGGGAGGAGGCCCGGACGATGAGTTCGGTGGGCATCAGGGTGCCGGGCGGCGGGCCGGTGCCGGCGGTGCGGAAGCGGGGCGGGAAGAGCCGGGCGATGTCGACGCCGGTGCCGGAGTCCACCCCCTCGATGGCGTCGATCAGCAGGTTCACCACGGTGGTGCCGATCCGCCGGGGTTTGAGCGACAGGGTGGTGATGGGCGGCTCGGTGGTGGCGTAGACGTCGCTCTCGCTGCAGCAGACCAGCAGCAGGTCGTCGGGCACCCGCAGGCCGTAGCGGCGGGCGGCGGCGAGCAGGTCGGTTCCGTTGGGGTCGAAGAGGCCGTAGACGGCGTCCGGACGGTCGGGGCGGGCGAGCAGCCGGTCGGCGGCGACGGCGCCGGCGGCCGGGTCGTGCGCGGGGTAGGTCTCGTAGACCGGCTCCTGGCCGACCTTGGCGCACCAGCCGAGGTAGGCCTCGGTGGAGAGCCGGGTGTAGGTGTCGGTGCTGGTTCCGGTGAGCAGGCCGATCCGGCGGGCGCCGGCCTCGGAGAGGTGGTCGAGGATGCCGAGCACGGCGGCCTCGTGGTCGTTGTCGACCCAGGCGGTCACCGGGCAGTTGCCCGGCTTGCCGTCGCTGACCACCGGGACCCCGGACCGGTACAGCTCACTGACCAGCGGGTCCTGGTCGGGCGGGTCGATCACGACCGTGCCGTCCAGGGCGATGTTGCCCCAGACGTCGTGCCGGGAGGAGGCGGGCAGCACCACCAGCGCGTAGCCGCGTCCCAGGGCGGCGCTGGTGGCGGCCCGGGCCATCTCGGCGAAGTAGGCGAACTCGGTGAAGGTGAACGGCTCTTCGCCGTAGGTGGTGACGGTCAGCCCGATCAGGCCGGAACGTCCGGTGCGCAGGGTTCGGGCGGCCGCCGAGGGGCGGTAGCCGAGGCGCTCGGCGACTTCGCGCACCCGGCTTCTGGTCTCGTCGGGCAGGCGGCCCTTCCCGTTCAGCGCGTCGGAGACGGTGGTGATCGACACTCCGGCGGCTGCTGCCACATCCCGGATGCCGGCCCGCTCCAGACGCCGTGAGGTGGTGGGTCGCCGACCGCTCTGGTTGGCTGCTGCTGTCATGGCGGACCGATCGTATGGCTCCTGACAAGGGTCTGTGACCGGCGCATTGGGAGCCTATGGAGATACGTTTCTCCATGAGTGAGCCCGTGCGCGCCCCTTCGATCCCCGTACGAAACCAGCCGGTTTACCTCTGACATGTGCCAAAGGAACCCAGCAGAATGGCTGATCTGCACCTGTAACCCGACCGGGCATCTCACTCCTACGGGTGAGCGCGGATCGGTATCGTTCAAGGCACCCGACCGGGGTGGACCGGGTGCGTTTCCGAATCCCGGGCACGGCGGCGATCCCGACCGTGACGGGCGAACGCAGCGGAAGAACAGAAGGAGACCGACCGTGACCGCAGCACAGGGCCCTCGCCTCAGGCCGACCCTGGACGGCATTCCCACGTACAAGCCGGGCAAGCCCGCCGGTGCCGACGCGTACAAGCTGTCGTCCAACGAGAACCCCTACGAGCCGCTCCCCGGGGTCCTGGAGACGGCGGTCGCGGCGGCCGGCAAGCTCAACCGCTACCCGGACATGGCCGCCACCGAGCTGACCGCCGTGCTCGCCGAGCACTTCGGCGTGCCGGCCGAGCACATCGCCACCGGCACCGGCTCGGTCGGCGTCGCCCAGTCGCTGATCCTGGCCACCGCCGGCCCCGGCGACGAGGTGGTCTTCGCCTGGCGCTCCTTCGAGGCCTACCCGATCATCACCCAGATCGCCGGCGCGACCCCGGTCCCGGTGCCGCTCACCGCGGGCGGGGACCACGACCTGGACGCGATGCTCGCCGCGGTCACCGAGCGGACCCGGCTGATCTTCGTCTGCAACCCCAACAACCCCACCGGCAACGTGATCCACCGCGCCGAGCTGGAGCGCTTCCTGGACGCCGTCCCGTCCGACGTGCTGATCGTCGTCGACGAGGCGTACATCGAGTTCATCCGCGACCCCGAGGTGCCCAACGGCATCGACCTCTACCGCGACCGCCCGAACGTCTGCGTGCTGCGCACCTTCTCCAAGGCCTACGGCCTGGCCGGGATGCGGGTCGGCTTCGCCATCGCGCACGAGCCGGTCGCGGCCGCCCTGCGCAAGACCGCGGTGCCGTTCGGCGTCACCCAGCTCGCCCAGGACGCGGCCGTCGCCTCGCTGCGCGCCGAGGACGCCCTGATGGTCCGGGTGGACGCGCTGGTCGAGGAGCGGAACCGGGTGGTGGCCGGGCTGCGCGCCCAGGGCTGGGAGATCCCGGACTCGCAGGCCAACTTCGTCTGGCTCGAACTGGGCGAGCGCTCCGCGGAGTTCGCGGCGGCGTGCGCCGAGGCCGGGGTGATCGTCCGGCCGTTCCCGGAGGGCGTGCGGATCTCCATCGGCGAGGTCGAGGGCAACTCGATCTTCCTCGCGGTGGCGGAGGCGTTCCGCAAGGAGCTGTAACCCCCTTTTCCGGTTCGCGGCGGAGCGGGAGGCCCGGTGGGGCCGCCCGCTCCGCCGCGGCGTTTCCGGGCCGTCTCCCGCCGCGCCTTCGGGTTCGCGGCGGATCAGGAGTGCCTGGGGATCCCTGGGAGCCGGCTGGGAGAACGGTCAACGCTTCCCCTGGTGTCCGCCAAGCCGTCGGCCGACGCCGGGCGGAGCGTGACCATATGCCCGGTTCGGCCGGTCAGCCACCTCCCAGCCGGTGTCCAGGACGGTGCAAGAGCGCCCCGGGAAGCTGTCCGCCATGAAGGTGTTCCCGCGACGGCGAGGTGCCGTCCTCGTCAACTCCGCGCTCGGCGTGGCCCTGCTCGGTGCCGCCGCCCTGGCGTACACCGTGCTGGACGACGGCACCGGCACGGCGGCCGCCAAGGCCCCGGTCCGGACGGCCACCGTCACCAAGGGCACGGTCCTGGCCACGGTGTCCGGAACCGGCACCCTGGCGTCGCCCACCGACGCGGCCCAGGACTTCACCACCGGCGGGCGGCTCACCGCCGTCAAGGTGGCCGTCGGTGACACGGTGACCAAGGGGCAGGTGCTCGCCACCGTCGACACCACCGCGGCGCAGCAGCAGGTGGACGCCGCGCAGGCCGCGTTGAACACCGCCACCGTCAACCTGGCCAAGGCGCGCGCGGGGGTCACCACGACCACCGTGCAGCAGCTGCCGGCCAGGGCCAACGGCTCGTCCGGCACGTCGGGGTCCTCCGGCGCGGGCGGGTCGGGCGGCCGCGGGGCGGACGGGAGCAGCGCGTCCGCCCCGCAGGCCGACCAGCCGGCGGCGGCCGGTCCCTCGGCGACGGCCGACCCGTCCGCGCAGACCAGCCCGTCCGCGCGGGCCACCGTCCCGGCGGCGACGGCCGGCGTCCCCGAGCCGCAGACCACCACCATCACCACCACCAAGGTCGACGACGCGGCGGTCGCCCAGGCCGAGCAGCAGCTCGCCACCGCGCAGACCAATCTCGCCAACGCCCAGGCGGCGCTGGCCGGCACCACGCTCACCGCCTCGGTGGACGGCACGGTCGCCTCGGTGGCGGGCCGGGTCGGCGACACCGTCGGATCGACCGGCGGCTCCTCGTCCTCCTCCGCGGGCGCCAAGTCGTCCACGGGCGCCTCCTCCGCCCCCAGCGGCTTCATCGTGCTGACCAACCCGACCGGGATGCAGGTCACCGCCAACTTCTCCGAGCTGGACTCGCTCAAGCTGAAGAAGGGCGAGGCCGCCACCGTCACGCTCAACGCGCAGTCCGACAGCAGGTTCAACGCCTCCGTGCTGTCGGTGAGCCCGCTGCCGGTGAGCGGCTCCGGCGGGGGCTCGGCCGCCGTCCAGTACGCGGCGACGCTGCAGCTCTCCGGGGACACCGGCAAGCTGCGCACCGGGCTGAGCGCGACCGTCTCGGTGGTCACCGGCGAGGCGGACGACGCCCTGTCGCTGCCGACCGCCGCCCTGTCCGGCACCGGCGCGAGCCGGACCGCCACCGTGGTGCACCCGGACGGGAGCACCGAGCGGGTCACCGTCGAGGTGGGCGTCGAGGGGGACACCACCGTGCAGGTGGTCTCCGGGCTGGCCGAGGGCGACAAGGTCGAACTGGCCTCCACCAGCGGGTCGAACGGCTTCCCCAACGGCTCCTTCCCGGGCGTGAACGGCGGCCAGGGCGGCAACGGCAACCGGGGAGGCGGTACGGGAACCGGCGGCGCGGGGGTGGCCGGCATCGGCGGCGCCGTCGGCGCTGCCGGAGGTGCCGGTGGCACGGGCGCCGGCCGGGGCGGTGGCCGCTGATGCCCCACCGCCTCCCCGCCCCCGCCCGTACCGACGCCCACCCCCACCCGTTCCCCGCCGCGCCGGCCCCGGTGATCCGGATCCGCCGCCTCACCAAGTCCTACGGCCACGGCGACGCCACCGTGCACGCGCTGCGCGGCCCCGACGACCCGGCCACCGGCGCCCCGCTGGGCGTCGACCTGGACGTCGAGCAGGGTGACTACGTCGCCGTGATGGGCAGCTCCGGCTCCGGCAAGTCCACCCTGATGAACATCCTCGGCTGCCTCGACGTGCCGACCTCCGGCCGCTACCTGCTGGACGGCATCGACGTCGGCCACCTGGACGAGCAGCAGCTCGCGCTGGTCCGCAACCGCAAGATCGGCTTCGTCTTCCAGTCCTTCAACCTCGTCCCCCGCACCACCGCGCTGGCCCAGGTCGAGCTGCCGCTCGCCTACGCGGGCGTGCGGGCCGCCGAGCGCCGCCGCCGGGCACTCGCCGCGCTCTCCCTGGTCGGCCTCGCCGAGCGCTCCGGGCACCGGCCCAACGAGCTCTCCGGCGGCCAGCAGCAGCGCGTCGCGGTGGCCCGGGCGCTGGTCACCGCGCCCGCGATGCTGCTCGCCGACGAGCCCACCGGCAACCTGGACAGCCGCTCCACCGAGGAGGTGCTCGCGCTCGTCGACGGCCTCAACGCCACCGGCCGCACGGTCGTGCTGATCACCCACGAGGACGAGGTCGCCCGGCACGCCAAGCGGGTGCTGCGGCTGGTCGACGGCGCGATCGTCGCCGACGTCCGGCAGGCCCCGGTGGACGGGCCGCCCCCCGCGCTGCTCCGGGCGGGGGTGCCGGCGTGATCCTCTGGCAGACGCTCCGCTTCGCCGCCGGCGGCCTGGCCGCCAACAAGGTGCGCTCCGCGCTCACCATGCTGGGGGTGCTGATCGGCGTGGCCTCGGTGATCCTGCTGCTGGCCGTCGGCAACGGCTCCTCGGTCGCGGTCAAGGAGTCGATCACCTCGCTCGGCACCAACGCGCTGACCGTGACCGCCGGTTCCGCCACCGGCGGCGCGCGCTCCGCCGGCACCGCCAGGAAGCTGACCGTCGCCGACGCCAGGGCGCTGGCCACCGAGGCGGACGCCAGGGCGGTCCGGTCGGTGGCGCCGGTGGTGACGGCGAGCGGCACCGCGCTGTACGGGGACATCTCCTACAGCCCCGGTTCGATCGTCGGCACCTACCCGGCGTACTTCGAGACCGCCAACCAGCGGATCGAGCACGGCGAGTACTTCACCCAGGACGACGTGCTGGCCTCCCGCAAGGTGGCGGTGCTCGGGGCGACCACCGCCAAGCAGCTGTTCGCCGGCGCCGACCCGGTGGGCAAGGCGATCACCGTCGGCGGCACCCCGTTCACCGTGGTCGGCGTGCTGCGGGCCAAGGGCGGCACCGGCTTCACCGACCCGGACGACGTGCTGATCGCCCCGCTGCCGACGGTGCAGAACGCCTTCACCGGCTTCGGCTCGGTCAACCAGATCCTGGTCCAGGCCGGTTCGGCGGACGACACGGCGGCGGCCCAGGCCGAGATCACCCGCGTCCTGCTCGGCGCGCACGCGATCGCCGACCCGAGCCGGGCGGACTTCCGGATCAGCAGCCAGGCCTCGCTGCTCAGCACCCGCGAGTCGACGACCAGGACCTTCACGGTGTTGCTCGGCGCGGTGGCCGCGATCTCGCTGCTGGTCGGCGGGATCGGCATCACCAACATCATGCTGGTCACGGTCACCGAGCGGACCAGGGAGATCGGCATCCGCAAGGCGCTGGGCGCCCCGCGCGGGGTGATCCTCGGGCAGTTCCTCACCGAGGCCACCCTGCTGTCGGTGGTCGGCGCCGGGCTGGGGGTGCTGGCCGGGATCGCCGGCGCGCACTTCAGGATCGTCGGCATCGAGCCGGTGGTGATCCCCGAGTCGGTGCTCGGGGCGTTCGGGATCGCCGTCGCCATCGGTCTGTTCTTCGGCAGCTACCCCGCCAACCGGGCCGCCTCGCTGCGCCCGATCGACGCCCTCCGCCACGAGTGAGCAAGGACCGCAGACCATGAGCAACGAGATCGAGCCGCGCACCCCCGCCGAGCAGGTCGCCCTGCTCTCCACCGCGCCGGACGCCCGGGACGTCAGCGCCGAGCTGGCCGCGCCGCCGCGCCGCCGGCTGCCGTGGCTGCCGCTCGCCCTGGCCGGGGCGGTGATCGCCACGGCGGCGTTCGCCGGCGGCGCCTGGTACCAGCGGGACCGGGGCTCCGACCGCGCCGCCGGGTCCGGGCGGACCACCGCCTCCGGCGCGCAGCAGCCGCGGGCGGGCGCGTCCGGCTACCCGGGCAACGGCAACGGCACCCGCCGCAACGGCCAGGGCGGTCAGGGCGGCCAGAACGGCACCCGGGGCACGGTCAAGGCCGTGGACGGCAGCACCGTCTACCTCACCGACGCCAACGGCAACACGATCAAGGTGACCACCGGGGACGGCACCAAGGTGCAGCTCAACAAGGAGGGCAAGGTCGGCGACCTGCAGCCCGGCCAGAGCGTCACCGTGATCGGCACCCCGGCCGGGGACGGCGGCTACGCCGCGACCCAGCTCGTCGAGGGCGCCACCGGCTTCGGCCCCGGCCCGTCCGCCCCCTCCCGCCCCGCCTCCACCGGCTGACCCGGCCGCTCCCCGGACACCCGCGCGGCCCGGCCCCACCTCCCCGGGGCCGGGCCGCGCACCCCTTCCGCTCCACCGTTCCGGGGGCCCGGTGGTCCGGGGTGGAGGCCGTGCGCACACCATCCAGCCCCGCCCTGCGGGGCTGTCCACAGGAAACCGCCCGATAAGGTGTTAATCCAACATTCATCGATGGCCCATAGCCTCCCCGGGCTAGCCTCGAGCTGAACGCCATCGTCCGACCGGGAGGCGGAACCCCCGTGCAAGGCACTGTGTCGACACCAGGAACTCCGGCGGTGAACAGCGGCGGCCAGGGGGAGGCCTACCTCCTCGTCGTCGACGACGAACCGAACATCCGCGAGCTGCTGTCCGCCTCGCTGCGCTTCTCCGGCTTCCGGGTGGCGTCGGCCGCGACCGGTGCCGAGGCGCTGCGGCTGGTCGCCGCGGACCGTCCGGACCTGGTCGTGCTCGACGTGATGCTGCCCGACCTGGACGGCTTCACCGTCGTCGAGCGGCTGCGCGAGCAGACCAGCCGCGGCCTCATCGCCGGGCCCGCCCACGGCCACCCCGGCGACCACCTGCCGGTGCTCCTGCTCACCGCCAAGGACGGCGTCGGGGACAAGGTGCAGGGCCTGGCCGCCGGGGCCGACGACTACGTGACCAAGCCGTTCAGCCTGGAGGAGCTGATCGCCCGGATCCGCGCCATCCTGCGCCGCTCCGGCGGACCGGCCGAGGACGGCCGGCTGATGGTCGCCGACCTCGTCCTCGACCCGATAGCCCACGAGGTCACCCGCGGCGGCGGTGTCGTCGCGCTCTCCCCGACCGAGTTCAAGCTGCTGCACTACCTGATGGCCAACGTCGGCCGGGTGGTCTCCAAGGCGCAGATCCTCGACCACGTCTGGGCCTACGACTTCGGCGGCGACCTGTCCATCGTCGAGTCCTACATCTCCTACCTGCGCCGCAAGCTCGACTCCGGTCCGGCCCACGGGCCCAAGCTGATCCACACCGTGCGCGGCATCGGCTACGCCCTGCGCCGCCCGCCGCAGGGTTGAGCGGCACGGAGCCGTCCGCCGTGGAGACCGCCGTGGTGGGGACCGCGGCGCCGCCGGGCCCGGCCCGGCCGCGCCGCCGCGTGCGGCTGTCGCTGCGCGCCCGGCTGCTGGTGCTCGCGCTCGCGCTGGTCACCACCGGGCTGGTGATCAGCGACACCGTGGTGCTCGGCACCGTCCGGCACCAGCTGGTGCAGCGGCTCGACGAACAACTGGAGCGCTACGGCGAGCCGCTCGCCCACCGGGCCCCGTCCCGGCTCAACTGGCCGGACGCCAAGCAGCAACAGCAGCTCTCGGTCACCGGCAAGCGCGGCTCCTCGCAGTACCTGGCCACCCTGCCCAGCCAGTACCTGGTCCAGTACCTGTCCGCCGACGGCAAGGTGCAGTTCGTGGTGCGCCAGCCGGTCTCCGAGAACGACCCGGCTCCGCAGCTGGCCGGCTTCGACCCGGCCAAGGTCGACCCGGACACCCCCTTCGACCTGCCCGACCAGCGCCGCGGCCGGGACCGCTGGCGGGTGCTGGTGGTACCGGTCCAGCGGCAGAGCGCCCCGGTGGCCAGCGTCTTCGCCGCGCCCACGCCCACCTCCGCGTACGTGATGGTCGCCGTCTCCCGGGAGGACGTCGACGGCACCGTCGCCCGGCTGCGCACCGCCTTCCTCGGCATCGGCGGCGCCGTCCTGGTGCTGATCGCCGCGCTGGGCCTCTTCGCGGTGCGGGCCGGTCTGCGGCCGCTGCGCCGGATCGAGGAGGGTGCCCAGCGGATCGCCGCCGGCGAGCTCTCGCACCGGATGCCCGTCCTGCCGCCGCACACCGAGGTCGGCCGGCTGTCCATCGCGCTGAACGGCATGCTGGCGCAGATCGAGTCCGCGTTCGCCGCCCGCGCGGAGTCCGAGGCCCGGATGCGGCGGTTCGTCGCGGACGCCTCGCACGAGCTGCGCACCCCGCTGGCCGGCATCCGCGGCTTCGCCGAGCTGTACCGGATGGGCGCCCTGCCGTCCGAGGCCGACGTGGCGCGCACCATGGACCGGATCGAGAACGAGGCGGTGCGGATGGGCGCCCTGGTCGAGGACCTGCTGGTGCTCGCCCGGCTCGACGAGGAGCGCCCGCTCGACCTCGCCCCGATGGACCTGCGCACGCTCGCGGCCGACGCCCTGCACGACCTCACCGCGCTCGACCCGGGCCGCCCGGTCGCGCTCACCGGACCGGCCGGCAGCGGCCCGCCGGGGCCGGCGCCGGTGCTCGGCGACGAGGCGCGGCTGCGCCAGGTGGTCACCAACCTGGTCGGCAACGCGGTCAAGCACACCCCGCCCGGCACCCCGGTGCGGATCGGCGTGGGCACCGACGGCGGCCGGTGCCTCCTGGAGGTCGCCGACTCCGGCCCGGGCCTGACCGCCGACCAGGCCGCCCTGGTCTTCCACCGCTTCTACCGCGTCGACGCCTCCCGCAGCCGCAACGACCGCCGCGGCGGCGCCGGCCTCGGCCTCGCCATCGCCACCGCCCTCACCCACGCCCACGGCGGCGCCCTCACCCTCCACACCGCCCCGGGCACCGGCGCCACCTTCCGCCTGGAACTCCCCCACCAGGGCTGAAACCCCCTGATCGAGTGAACCTCGCTCGCTCACCCCCGCCATCGGCCGACGGCGTGTGAGGGTACGGCCGTGGCTTGTGCGGGGCCGCGCGGGCTGATCACACTGGACGGGAATGAGGGGTGTCTCGATGTTCGCGCTCGTAGCCGAGGAGACCGTCGTGGACCTGGACCAGGCGCTGTGGCAGGTGTGGAAGGCGATGGAGGTTCCCGAGGGCTTCCACGCGGAGATCATCGAAGGAGCCATCGAGATGTCACCTGCGGGCGGGGCCCGGCACATGATGATCAACCGGCGGATGCTTCTCGCCCTCCATGACCATCTGCGGGGCACCGGATGGGCTCCGGGAAACGACGGAAACGTCATCAGCGGTCTCAACGTCACGATTACCGACATCTACGTCGCGCCGGACGATCTTGAGGAGATCGTGCACCCCGAGGGCCTGGGGATCCTCGCCTCCGGCGTCGCCGTGATGGTCGAGACCGTCTCCCCCGGCCACAAGAACCGCCAGCGCGACCGCGTCCTCAAGCATCGTGCGTACGCAACCGCCGGCGTCCCCGTGTACGTGATCATCGATGACTACGACGACGGCGGTGCCGTCACCGTCCTCACCGGCCCCGACCCCGATCGGGGTGCCTACGCCCGCTCCGAGCGGACGCCGTACGGTGAGGAGGCGGTGATCCCGGAGGGACCGGCGAAGGGGTTCGCGATCGGTCCGGGGATCACCGGAGGCCGGCAGGACTGACCCGCTCGGCGGAGCGCTTTCCGGGGGAGGATGGTGATCATGACGACCACTCATGTCCCCGTCCCCGACGCCTCCGCGGCCGGCTCCTTCCTCCTCGGCGGCGAGCTGCCGGTGTCCCGGATGGGCTTCGGCGCGATGAAACTGCCCTCCCGCGACTGGGGCGGCCCCGCCTGCGACCCCGAGCAGAGCCTGCGGGTGCTGCGCCGGGCGCTGGAGCTGGGCATCGACCACATCGACACCGCCTGGTTCTACTTCTTCCGCGAGGTCTCCGCCAACGGACTGATCCGGCGGGCCCTGCACCCCTACCGGGACGAGCTGGTGATCGCCACCAAGGTCGGCCCCGGCCGGGAACCGGACGGGTCGTGGATGGACCCGGCCGACCGGGACGGCGTGCGCGCGGCCGTCCACCGCAATCTGCGCGAGCTCGGCGTGGACCATCTCGACCTGGTCTACCTGCGCCGGATGCCCAGCCAGTCCTCGATCGCCGAACCCTTCGCCGAGCTGGCCGAGTTGCGCGCGCAGGGGCTGATCCGGCAGCTGGGCGTCAGCAATGTGGACGCGGCGCAGCTGGCCGAGGCCGAGGCGCTCGCCCCGGTGGTGGCGGTGCAGAACAAGTACAGCGTGCTGGAGCACGACGAGGCCGACGACCGGCTGCTGGCCGACTGCGCCGAGCGGGGCATCGCCTTCGTGCCATTCTACCCGCTGGGCGGCACCGGCGTGCCCGACCACCCGGCCCTGCGCCGGGTCGCCGAGCGGTACGGCGCCACCCGGGCCCAGGTGATGGTGGCCTGGCTGCTGGCGCTCTCGCCGGCGATCCTCGCCATTCCGGGCACCTCCTCGCCGGCGCACCTGGAGGAGAACACCGCCGCCGCCGCGCTGCGCCTGGACGCGGCGGACCTGGCGGACCTCGCAGAACTGACAGAAGCTGCTATGTAGGACTGTCTGACCAATCCAGCGTCTGGTTTCCCCGCCGGACGGCCGGGAAGGGCCCCGCCCGTACGCGAAGGTCCCGCAACTCCCAGGAGATTCCCGGATGGCAGCGTCAGCAGCGTCGGCAGCGGCAACGGCGTCGGCACCCTCGGCGGCACGTTCCGAGGTGTCCTTCCGCCGGGACCTCTCGGAGTGGCGGATCGTGCTCGTCGCCTGGCGGCTGCTGGTGCTCCAGGCCTCCCATCCGGTGGTCGCGGCCGGGATGGAGGAGCACTCCACCTACCGCGGCCACCCCTGGCGCCGGATCGAGCACACCCTCCGCAGCGGGCGCCGGCTGTTCCAGGCGGACCAGGAGCAGCTCTGGCGCGAGGTCCAGCGGCTCGACCGGGCGCACCGGAGGATCCGCGGCACCACCGAGGACGGCCGGGCGTACGACGCCCACGACCCGGCCACCCGGGCCTGGGTTTTGCTCACCCTCTTCGAAGCGGTCGCCGCCATGCGGGAGTTGAGCGGGGATCCGTACACGCCGGACGAACTGGATTCGCTGTACCGGGAGTTCGCCGAGATCGCGGCGGTGTTCGGGCTGCCCGCCGGGGAGTTGCCCGCCACCGTCGCCGAGCTGCCCGGCTACCTGCGGCGGACGACCGTCGAGCGGCTGGAGTTCACCGGGACGGCGCGACACCTGCTGTACGACATGCTGCACGAGGCCCCCTGCCCGCGCCGGCTGCGCTTCCTCGGGCCGGTGGGCTGGCGGGTGCTGCGGTCGCTGGTGGCCCGGGTGGTCACCGAGCTGACCGTCGCGGACCTCCCGGCGGTCTACCGGGAGCGGTTCGGCCTGGTCCGCACCCGCCGCGGGGCGCTGCTGTCCGGGCTGCTGCACCGGGGCGGCCGCGCGGTGCTGACCGGCCTGCCGGACCGCTACCGCTACCGCGCCCCGGGCGTGCGCCCGCCGTCCCGGCCCCGCCGGATGCCGCGCCAGGACACCCGGCCGCCCCGGCTGGAACGCTTCTTCCGGGAGGTCCTCGACCAGACCGGCGACGGCCTGCTCACCGCCCGCGACCTGCAGGCGATGGCGCACAACGTCTGCTGGCAGCTGGAGCTCTCCGAGGAGGGCGAGGGCCGGGTGCACGCCGCGTTCGAGGCGTGGTGGGAGCAGCTGCGGGCGACCATGGACACCGACGGCGACGGCCGGATCAGCCGGGACGAGTACGTCGCCGCGACGCTGGCCGGCTGCGACCGCGACCCGGCCTACCTGGAGGGCGGCCTGCTGCCCGCGCTGCGCGCCGTCTTCGCGGCGGTCGACACCGACGGGGACGGCCTGCTGGACTTCGCCGAGTACCGGGTGCTGTTCGACGGCCGCCGGGTGCACCCGGCCGAGCTCTCGCACGGCTTCCGCCGTCTGGACACCGACGGCGACGGCGTCATCACGGTGGCCGAGTTCCTGCGCGGCTTCGTCGACTTCTTCACCGCCCGCGCCCCCTCCGCCCCCGGCACCCAGCTCCTCGGCCGGGCCTAGGACCGGCAAGGCCCAGCAGGCCCGGAGCACGGCCTCGGGGGAGGGGCCCGAATGGGGCCGCCTTGGAGGATCCGGTGGCTGTCAATGTACGGATCGTCCAGATTTTCCGCGGCGCGCGCCCGGTCGCTCGTTGTGGTCCGACGGGGCCCTTCGCAGACTGTGCCCACGGCATCGCTGCCGGTCAAACCCCACCCCGCCGGTGAATCACCTGTAAGAGTGGTGGATACTGATGCTTGTGAACGTGTTCACGTTCACAAGCGGACAAGCTTGCGCGCTTGAGCAGCGGTCTCCGGCTATAGATGAAGTTTGTCCTGAAATATGACCTCGACAGGGTCGGTTGGAGAGAGGGCGACGTGGAACTGGCAATCGCTCACGAAACCATCGCGCGATGGCAATTCGGCATCACCACCGTCTACCACTTCCTCTTCGTTCCGCTCACCATCAGCCTCGCCGCGATCGTCGCCGGGCTGGAGACCGCGTGGGTGCGGACGAACAAGGAGAAGTACTTCCACGCCACCAAGTTCTGGGGCAAGCTCTTCCTGATCAACATCGCGATGGGCGTGGTCACCGGCATCGTCCAGGAGTTCCAGTTCGGCATGAACTGGTCCGACTACTCCCGCTTCGTCGGCGACGTCTTCGGCGCCCCGCTCGCGATGGAGGCGCTGATCGCCTTCTTCTTCGAGTCGACCTTCATCGGCCTGTGGATCTTCGGCTGGGACAAGCTGCCGAGGAAGCTGCACTGCGCCTGCATCTGGATGGTCGCGCTCGGCACCGTGCTCTCCGCCTACTTCATCCTGGCGGCCAACTCCTGGATGCAGCACCCGGTCGGCTACGCGGTCGACCCGGTCACCGGGAAGGCCCAGCTCAACGACATCGCGCGGGTGCTGTTCCAGGACACCACCGTCACCGTCGTCCTGCACACCCTGACCGCGGCCTTCCTCACCGGTGCGGCGTTCGTGGTCGGCATCGCCTCCTTCCACCTCTGGAAGGCCAAGCGCAAGCCGGAGGGCGCCAACCCCAAGCGGGTCGCCGCGATGCGCACCTCGCTGCGCATCGGCCTGGTGCTCGCCGTCGTCGCCGGCCTCGGCACCGCGCTCAGCGGCGACCAGCTGGCCAAGGTCATGTTCCGTCAGCAGCCGATGAAGATGGCCGCCGCCGAGGCGCTCTGGGACACCAAGGCCCCCGCGCCGTTCTCGATCTTCGCGGTCGGCGACGTCAGCAAGGGCCACAACTCGGTCGAGCTGGAGATCCCCGCGGCGCTGTCCTTCCTCGCGAACAGCGACTTCAGCTCCTCCGTCCCCGGCATCAACGACACCGCCGCCGCCGAGGCCGCCAAGTACGGCGGCGACCCCAAGGACTACATCCCCAGCATCTTCGTCACCTACTGGGGCTTCCGCCTCATGATCGGCTTCGGGATGACCTCCTTCGTGGCCGGCCTGATCGGACTCTGGACCACCCGGAAGAAGCGCTTCCTGGCACCGGAGTTCCGCACCGGCGACGAGGAGGTGCCGCGCCTGATGCTCACCCCGACGAAGGAGCTCGGCCCCTTCCTCACCAAGTGGAGCTGGCGGATCGGCATCCTCACCATGGGCTTCCCGCTGATCGCCAACAGCTTCGGCTGGATCTTCACCGAGATGGGCCGGCAGCCCTGGGCCGTCTTCGGACTGATGACCACCGCGAGCGCCGTCTCGCCCAACGTCGGCATCGGCACCCAGATCGGCGCGCTGACCACCTTCACCGCGCTGTACGCGATCCTCGCCGTCATCGAGGTCAAGCTGCTGGTCAAGTACGCCAAGGCCGGCCCGGCCACCGACGAGCAGCCGCCCGCCAAGGACCCGTCCCTGCGCGGCCCGGCCGCCGACGACGACGCCGACAAGCCGCTCGCCTTCGCCTACTGAGGCCCCCGAGGATCGATAGGACCGACACACCATGGAACTTCACGACGTCTGGTTCGTCCTGATCGCCGTCCTCTGGATCGGCTACTTCTTCCTGGAGGGCTTCGACTTCGGCATCGGCGTCCTGACCAAGACGCTGGCCAGGAACACCACCGAGCGGCGGGTGCTGATCAACACCATCGGCCCGGTCTGGGACGGCAACGAGGTCTGGCTGCTGACCGCCGGCGGCGCCACCTTCGCGGCCTTCCCGGACTGGTACGCCACCCTGTTCAGCGGCTTCTACATCCCGCTGCTGATCATCCTGGTCTGCCTGATCGTGCGCGGCGTCGCCTTCGAGTACCGGGCCAAGCGGCCCGAGCCGCGCTGGCAGCGCAACTGGGAGGAGGCGATCTTCTGGACCTCGCTGATCCCGGCCTTCCTCTGGGGCGTCGCCTTCGCCAACATCGTGCGCGGTGTCGACATCGACGCGCAGAAGAACTTCGTCGGAAGCTTCTGGGACCTGCTCAACCCGTACGCGCTGCTCGGCGGCCTGGTGACGCTCGTCCTGTTCGTCTTCCACGGCTCGGTGTTCGCCGCGCTCAAGACGGTCGGCGAGATCCGCGACCGGGCCCGGGCCACCGCCCTGCGCACCGGCCTGGCGACGGCGGCGCTCGCCGCGGTCTTCCTGATCTGGACCCAGGCCGACCACGGCAACGGCTGGAGCCTCGCCGCCCTGGTGATCGCGGTGCTCGCGCTGGTCGGCGCGCTCGCCGCCAACCAGGTGGCCCGCGAGGGCTGGGCGTTCGTCCTGTCGGGCGTGACGATCGTGGCCGCCGTGGCCATGCTCTTCCTCTCGCTCTTCCCCGACGTCATGCCGTCCACGCTCAACCCGGACTGGAGCCTGACCGTGAGCAACGCGGCCTCCTCGGCCTACACGCTCAAGCTGATGACCATCGTGGCGGTGGTCTTCACCCCGCTGGTGCTGCTCTACCAGGGCTGGACGTACTGGGTGTTCCGCAAGCGGATCGGTGTCCAGCACATCCCTGGGCACGACCCGGCCGCCGCCCTCGAAAAGGCCTGACGCCGTGAAGCCGGTCGACCCCCGACTCCTCGGGTACGCCCGCACCACCCGGGTCTTCCTCGCCGGGACCGTCCTGCTGGGCGCGGCGAACGCGGCCCTGGTGGTCGCCCAGGCGGGCCTGATCGCCGAGCTCGTGGTCCGCGGCTTCCAGCAGCGGACCGGGCTCGACGAGCTCACCGCGCCGCTGGCGCTGCTGGTGCTCACCGCGATCGGGCGCGGGCTGGTCGGCTGGCTCACCGAACTCACCGCGCACCGGTCCGTCGCCCGGGTGAAGTCCACCCTGCGGCGCCGGCTGCTCGACCACGCCACCGCGCTCGGCCCGGCCCACCTGGCGGGCCGGCGCACCGGCGAACTCACCGCCCTCGCCACCCGGGGCGTCGACGCGCTCGACGACTACTTCGCCCGCTACCTGCCGCAGCTGGCGCTCGCCGTGGTCGTGCCGGTCACCGTGCTGCTGCGGATCGTCGGCGCCGACGTCACCTCGGCCGCGATCATCGCCGGCACCCTGCCGCTGATCCCGCTGTTCATGGTGCTGATCGGGATGGCCACCCAGGCCCGGATGGACCGCCAGTGGACCACCCTCGCCCGGCTCTCCCACCACTTCCTGGACGTGGTCGCCGGGCTGCCCACCCTCAAGGTCTTCAATCGGGCCCGCGCCCAGGCCGCCACCATCGCCCGGATCACCGCCGACTACCGCCGGGCCACCCTGCGCACCCTGCGGATCGCCTTCATCTCCTCCTTCGCCCTGGAACTGCTCTCCACCCTCTCGGTCGCGCTGGTCGCCGTCTCGATCGGCTTCCGGCTGGTGAACGGCAGCCTCGACCTGGAGACCGGGCTGCTGATCCTGATCCTCGCCCCCGAGGTCTACTTCCCGATCCGCCAGGTCGGCGCGCTCTACCACTCCAGCGTCGAGGGCCTGACCGCCGCCGACCGGATCTTCGAGGTGCTGGAGACGCCGCTGCCGGCCGCCGGCACCGCCCCCGCGCCGGACCTCGCCGGGGCCGTCGTCGAGGCCGACGGCCTCACCGTGCGCTTCCCCGACCGCACCGCGCCCGCCCTGGACGGCGCCGCGCTGGTGCTGCGCCCGGGCGAGACGGTCGCGCTCACCGGCCCGTCCGGCGCCGGCAAGTCCACCCTGCTCGGCGTCCTGCTCGGGCTCACCGCCCCGGACGCCGGCACCGTCCGGATCACCGCCGCCGACGGCCGCACCCATGACCTGGCCGACCTGGACCCGGGGAGCTGGCGGCGGCAGATCGCCTGGGTGCCCCAGCACCCGCACCTGTTCGCCGGCACCGTCGCCGACAACCTGCGGCTCTACCGGCCCGAGGCCACCGACGACCAGCTGTGGGCGGCCCTGCGCTCCGCCCACGCCCTCGACTTCGTCACCCGGCTGGACACCCCGCTCGGCGAGGACGGCGCGGGGCTCTCCGCCGGCCAGCGCCAGCGGCTCGCGCTCGCCCGGGTGCTGCTCGCCGACGACCGGCCGCTCGTCCTGCTCGACGAGCCCACCGCCAACCTGGACGGCGCCTCCGAGGCGGCCGTGGTGGACACCGTGCGGGCACTGGCCGCCGACCCGGCGCGCACCGTGCTGCTGGTCGCCCACCGGCCCGCGCTGCTGGCCGCCGCCGACCGGCGGGTCCGGCTGGACGGCCCCGCCGCTCCCCCGGCCTCCCCGGCGGCCGTCCCGGTGCTCGCGCACCGCGGCCGGCCCACCCCGCCGGCCCCGGAGGACGCGCCCGCGCCCGGTCCGGACGCGGCCAGGCCCCGCCTCGCGCTGTCCGTCCTGCTGGGCGCGCTCGCGCTCGGCTGCGCCGTCGCCCTGATGGCCACCTCGGGCTACCTCATCTCCTACGCCTCCGAGATGCCGCCCGTCCTCTACCTGATGATGGCCGTCACCTCGGTGCGCGCCTTCGGCATCGGCCGCAGCGTCTTCCGCTACGCCGAGCGGCTGGTCTCGCACGACGCCGTGCTGCGCACCCTCGGCACCCTGCGGGCCGCGGTGTACCGCCGGCTCACCGCGCTCGCCCCGGCCGCGCTGCCCGCGTTCCGGCGCGGCGACCTGCTCTCCCGGCTGGTCGCCGACGTCGACGCCGTCCAGGACCACTACCTGCGCTGGCGCCTGCCGGCCGCGGTGGCCGCGGTGGTCTCGCTGGCCGCCGCCGTCGCGATGGGCGCCTTCCTGCCCGCCGCCGGTCTGGTGCTCGGCGCCGGCCTGCTGCTCGCCGGCCTGGTGGTGCCCGCGCTGACCGCCCGCTGGTCGGCCGCCGCCGAGCGCCGCCAGGCCCCGGCGCGCGGACGGCTCGCCACCACCGTGCTGGACGCGTTCAGCGGGACGGCCGAGCTCACCGTGGCCGGCGCGCTGCCCGCCCGGCTCACCGCCGTCCGCGCCGCCGACACCGCGCTGACCGGGCTGGCCGCCCGCTCGGCCACCACCGCCGCGCTCGGCACCGGGCTGATCACCCTGCTCACCGGCCTCACCGTGGCCGCCGCCGCTGCCGTCGGCCTGCGCGGCGTCGAGTCCGGGGCGCTCGCCCCGGTCTGCCTGGCCGTTGTGGTGCTCACCCCGCTGGCCGCCTTCGAGGCCGTCACCGGCATGCCGCTCGCCGTCCAGGCCCGCCGGCGCAGCCTGGCCGCCTCGGAGCGGCTCGCCGAGGTGCTGGACGCGCCCGCCGCCGTCGCCGAGCCCGCCGCGCCGAAGGCCCTGCCCGAGCAGCCGCTGCCGATCGCCGTCCGCGGGCTGACCGCCCGCCACCCCGGCCAGGAGGCCGACGCGCTGTCCGGCGTCGACCTCGACCTCGCCCCGGGCCGGCGGATCGCCGTGGTCGGCCCGTCCGGCTCCGGCAAGACCACCCTCGCCCAGGCGCTGCTGCGCTTCCTCGACCAGGACGCCGGGAGCGTGGTGCTGGCCGCCGGCCGCCCGCAGGCGGTGGACAGCCGGGAACTCGCCGGGGAGGACGTCCGCCGGGTGATCGGGCTCTGCGCCCAGGACGCGCACGTCTTCGACAGCTCGCTGCGCGAGAACCTCCGCCTCGCCCGGCCGGACGCGGACGAGGACGAGCTGCGCGCCGCCCTCGCCGCCGCCCGGCTGCTGGACTTCACCGAGACCCTGCCGGACGGCCTGGACACCATGGTCGGCGAGCACGGCGCCGCCCTCTCCGGCGGTCAGCGCCAGCGGCTCGCGCTCGCCCGGGCGCTGCTCGCCGACTTCCCGGTGCTCGTCCTGGACGAGCCCGCCGAGCACCTCGACCTGCCCACCGCCGACGCCCTCACCGCGGACCTGCTCACCGCCACCGCCGGCCGCACCACCGTCCTGATCACCCACCGCCTGGCCGGTCTCGACGACTCCACGGTCGACGAGGTGATCGTCCTGGACGCCGGCCGGGTCGTCGAGCGCGGTGGCTGGTCCGAGCTGCTGGCCCTCCCGGCCGGCCGCCTGCGCGCCATGCACGCCCGGGAGCGGGAGGCCGACGGCCTGCTGACGACCGCGGTCGGATAACCGGAGCGGACCGCCGCCCTCGCGTCGTTCCTTATGTCTAAAAGCGTACAAACTACGCTCTTCCTCATGGACCCCACGCCAGAGCCGCCCGACGCCGCCACCCCCGGTGAGCCCGAGCCCGACCAGGCCCCGCACCGGGTGCCCGAGATCTCCTCGCTCGGGCTGGACACGCTGGTCACCGAGGTGTCCGAGCGGCTGCAGTCCGCCGCCGCCGTCACCGACCGGATGCAGCGGCTGCTGGAGGCGGTGGTCTCGGTCGGCGCCGGGCTCGACCTGCACGCGACACTGCACCGGATCGCCGCCGGCGCGGCCGAGCTGGTGGACGCCCGGTACGCCGCGCTCGGGGTGGTCGCACCCGGCGGCCACGGGCTGCAGGACTTCATCCACGTCGGCGTCGACGACGAGACCGTCCGCGAGATCGGCGAGCTGCCGGTCGGCCGCGGCATCCTGGGCGCGCTGATCGACCGGCCCGAGCCGCTGCGGCTGAGCGACCTCACCGCCGACCCGCGCTCCTACGGCTTCCCGCCGCACCACCCGGGGATGAAGACCTTCCTCGGCGAGCCGATCCGGATCCGTGACGAGGTGTTCGGCAACCTCTACCTCACCGAGAAGCGCAGCGGCGGCGCCTTCACCCCGGAGGACGAGCAGGTGGTGCACGCGCTGGCCGCCGCGGCCGGGGTCGCGATCGAGAACTCCCGCCTCTACGAGGAGGGCCGGCGCCGGGAGCGGTGGATCGCCGGCGCGGCCGCCGTCACCACGGCGCTGCTCTCCACCGACGAGGCGGAGGTGGCGCTCAACGTCGCCGCCGAGCAGGTCCGGGAGCTGGCGGACGCCGCGCTGGGCATGATCCTGCTGCCGGTCACGGACGGGGACTCGGGCACGGTCCGGATGCGGGTCGCCCACGCCTCCGGGGAGGACGCCGAGTTCGTCCGCGGCGAGCTGCTGCCGTCGGACAGCTTCGCCTCCCGGCTGCTCCAGCGGGAGAGCGTGCACCTCGACGACATGTCCACCGACCCGACCGTGGTGATCCGGCTCGCCCGCCGCTTCGGTCCCTCGCTGGCCGTGCCGATGGTCGCCGCCGGCCGGGTGCTCGGCGGGCTCTGCGTCTGGCGCTCACGCGGCGCGGTGCCGTTCTCCGAGGCCGAGAAGCAGCTCGCCGAGACCTTCGCCTCGCAGGCCGCGCTCGCGCTGCGGCTCGCCGAGGGGCAGCGCGACCAGCAGCGGCTCGCCGTCTTCCAGGACCGCGACCGGATCGCCCGGGATCTCCACGACCTCGTCATCCAGCGGCTGTTCGCCACCGGCATGATGCTGGAGGGCGCCGCCCGGCGGGCCGTCGTGCCGGAGGTGAAGGTCCGCATCGGCGAAGCGGTGGACGAGCTGGACGCCACCATCCAGGAGGTCCGCACCACGATCTACGCGCTCCAGCACGGCGATCAGGGTGACGCGGCCGACACGCTGCGGACCCGGGTGCTGCGCGAGTGCAGCCAGACCGCGGCGGCGCTCGGCTTCAAGCCCTCGGTCTCCTTCGTCGGTCCGGTGGAGAGCCTGGTCGGCGAGAAGACCGGACGTCAACTGCTCGCCGCGCTGCGGGAGATGCTGTCCAACACGGCCCGGCACGCCCGGGCCTCCCGGGTCGGCGTCGAGGCCGACGCGACCGTGCACCTGGACGACGGCGGGCGCCCGGTCGGCGGCGACCCGGAGTCGCTGGACCGGGGCGGCCGGCCCGGCGTGCTGCTGACCGTCACCGACGACGGCGTCGGCATCCCCGCGGGCGGGCGGCGCAGCGGACTGCGCAACCTGGCGCGGCGCGCCGAGGCGCTCGGCGGCGACGCCTGGCACGAGCCCGGCCCGTACGGCCGGGGGACCAGGGTGCGGTGGACGGCGCGGCTGTGAACACCCGTCCGGTCGATGGGTGCGCCCTCATGGCTCTTCGAACGGTTCGTGAACGACGGGGATCCGGCGCGGGGTCGGTTGGCGCGCAGTTGGTGTGCACCCGGTGAAAGTTTAACGAGAGAGAACTTCCCGGCCAACGGAGCAAGTTGTGTATTTCGTGCCCTTCCGGCGCTCTCGTGTGCACACATAGCTTTACTCCCGTCTCGGAGAGGAACCGGACGGTGGGGGAGCAGTGGACGCGTCGAGCCGCGGTCACACCGCAGCAGGGGCAAGTCGTGGGGGGTTCCGGGCCGAACGGGCGCCGGACGGGCGGTACCGCTGGCAGTTGAAAGCACCGAACGGACGCGTCGTCGCGGTCACTCCGGCCGCGTACGAGACGGCCGGGGACGCGGAGCGCGGCTTCGACGGCTTACGGGCCGCCGCGGAGGGGCTCACGGCCCGGATCACGCACGTCCGGGACGGCATCGGCTGGGTCTGGGTGATCCCCGGCTCGCGCAGCCTGCCGGAGGTGCGGTCCAGCCGTGCCTACGAGCGGTACGCCACCTGCCAGAACGCCTTCCGGCGGTTCGTCGTGCTGCTGGCCAAGCAGCCGGCCCTGGAACGTACCGAACTCTCCGAACGGGGGCCGTCGTTGAGAACCTCAGATGTCCGCTGACCGGCGCGGGCCGCGCCTGCTGACCGTACCGGTCGGCGACCGCTCGCTGTCCTGGGCGCTGCGCGCGGCGAACGGGCGGCAGCTCGGCGTCGGCGTGCGCACCTATCGCGGCGAGCACGAACTCGCCGACGCGGTCAGAGAGTTGATCATCGAGCGGACCTCGCTGCGATGTACCGTCGGCCAGTCCGAGGCGCGTCTGTGGGTGTGGACGGCCTTCCTGCCGGTCCGCTCCACCCGCCCGGGGGCCGCCGACGCCGCCGGACCGGTGGCCCGCAGCGCCCGCGGATACCTGCGGCGTGACCAGTGCCAGGCCGGCGTGACCGGCTTCCTGGCCGGACTCCAGCGGCTGGGGCAGGAGTTGCGCCGCCCCGGCCGGGAGGACACCTGGCCGTTCTGACGGTCAGTCCGCCGCCGCCCCCAGCCGCCTTCGGGCGGCTTCTCGCGTTGTCCCCCGGCGCGGACCCCGTTTCCCCCTCTTCCGGTGAAGCGCAGGTATCCGGCAACCCCCCGAGCCGCCACCTGGAGAAGAACGTCACCGGCCCCTGACCTGCGACTTTCCACCCCTCCACGGCCGTGCTGACCTGTTGCTAAACCTCTCCGAACCGAGAAATCGACAATTGCCGGCGCCGGCTGTCGGCCCTTCCGACGGAACCGCGCCGACCGACAGGATCGGCACTGCCGGAACGGGCCGCCGCGGACGCGGCTCAACGGCCCCGGGACTGACGACCAGTACCCGGGCAAGCGATGTACGTCTCTCCCACCGGAGGAACAGGAACATGCGCAAGACCGCTGCCAAGCTGCTCGCCGCCGCCGCCATCGCCACCTCGGTCGCCACCGTCGCGAGCGGCGTTGCCGTCGCCGACCCGTCGACCCTGCCCACCCTGCCGGCCGCGCAGGACATCGTGGGTGTCGGCTCGGACACGACCCAGGAGGTCCTGAACGGCCTGTCGCTCGGCTACAACGCCGCGCTGACCGCCGCGGGCGACACCACCTCGCCGCGTCTGTACAGCTGGGACGCGACCGGCACCTCGCCGATCACCACCAAGACCGGTGCCACCTCGATCGCCCGCCCGAACGGCTCCGGCGCCGGCATCGGCCGTCTGGAGAACCTCACCAGCGCCACCGTCGACTTCGCCCGCTCCTCGCGTGGCCCGGCCAACGGCACCGACCAGGTCACCGACGTCTTCGTCGCCTACGCGAAGGACGCGGTCTCCTGGGCGGCCAAGGCGGGCGGCAACGCCCCGGCCGACCTCACCACGGCGCAGCTGAAGGACATCTACACCTGCAACAAGACCACCTGGAACGCGCTCAACCCGGCGTGGCCAGCCACCACCATCAAGCCGTACCTGCCGCAGTCCGCCTCCGGCACCCGCGCCTTCTTCCTGAAGGCCCTCGGCGGCGCCGTCCCGCTCGTCCCGGGCACCTGCGTCGTCGACGGTCTGCAGGAGAACACGGGCACCGAGGCGGCCCTGAACGACAACAACGCGCTCGTTCCCTACTCCGTCGCCCACTACATCGGCCAGGTCTACTACGGCCACACCAGCCCCAGCGACAACGCGGGCCCGGTGACCATCCGCAACATCAACGGCATCAACCCGGTCACCACCAGCCCGTCGGCCGTCATCACCGGCTCGTTCTCGACCTCCGCCTTCGGCCGCAACGTCTACAACGTGGTCCGCAGCGCGGAGTGGACCGCCACCGACGCCCACGGTGTCGCCCTGCAGAAGATCTTCGGCTCCAACGGCTACATCTGCAGCACCGCCGGCGCCACCATCCTGAAGAACTACGGCTTCCTGCCGATCCTCACCTGCGGCATCACCTCGCAGCCGCAGCCGCCGGCCGGCTCCTGATCCACCCCGCCCCATCTGCTCCACCTGTAGGAACCGGCGGCCACGGGCCTCGTGCCCGTGGCCGCCGGCCCGGTGGTTCGCCGGGAGCGCTCACCGACACACCGTCACCGTCGCACAGGGACCGGGAGAAACGATGCGAAAGACCATGGGCAAGCCGCTCGCCGTCGCCGCGCTCGCCGCCTCGCTGGTCGGTCTGACCGCCGGTGCCGCGCTCGCCGACCCGCCCGTCGTACCGAACCCCGGCGACATCGTCGGGGTCGGCTCGCAGACCACCGCGCCGCTGTTCAACCAGTACTCCACGGACTACAACGCCGCCCTGACCGCGGCGGGTGACACGACCTCGCCGCGGCTGTACAGCTTCGACGCGGTCGGCCCCTCGCCGATCGTCCTGAAGGCCGGGACCGGACCCGTCGCCCGGCCGACCGGGAGCACGAGCGGCCTGGCCTACCTGCACGCCGTCCCGAGCTCGGTGGACTTCGTCCGCATGGACCGGGGCCGGCTGACCACCGACCCGCTGTCCGACACCTTCGTGGCGTTCGCCAAGGACGCGGTGTCCTGGGCGGCGAAGTCCGGGGGCCACGCGCCGGCGAACCTGTCCACGGCGCAGCTGAAGGACATCTACACCTGTGTCTCGACCAGCTGGACGCAGATCGATCCGACGCTGCCGAACGCGACGATCAAGCCGTTCCTCCCGCAGCTCGGATCCGGCCTGCGCGACTTCTTCCTGAAGGCCCTCGGAGGCGGTACGCCGATCACCCCCGGTGCCTGTGTGACCAGCGGCGTCCAGGACAACCAGGGCACCGACCCGGTCCTGAACGACGCCGACGCGCTGGTCCCGTACTCGGTGGGCCACTACGTCGGCCAGGCCTTCTTCGGCCGCAGCACCGGCTCCGACGCGCCCGGAACGCTGACCGTCCGCAGCATCAACGGCATCGCGGCGGTGAACGCGGTGGCCCAGACCATCAACGCCCCGTTCGCCGCGACCGTCTACGGCCGGGCGCTCCACAACGTGGTCCGGGGCGCCGACTGGACGGCGACGGACGCGCACGGGGCGGCGCTGCGGAACATCTTCGGCCCCAGCGGCTTCATCTGCCGCAGCGCGACGGCCATCGCCGACCTCAAGAGCCACGGCTTCCTGCCCCTTCCGAGCGTCGCCTGCGGCAGCACCAGCTGAGCCGACGACCACAAGCCCCTCACCGACACCGGAGAACCCCGAGCATGCGCAAGGCTTTTGCCCGAACAACGGCGAGCACCGCCCTCGCCACCTCCCTCGTCCTGGTGGGAGGGCTGGCCGCCGCCGACCCGGCCGTGCTGCCGAGGGCCGAGGACATCGTCGGGATCGGGGCCGAGACCACGGCGCCGCTGTTCAACCAGCTGTCCACGGACTACAACGCCTTCCTGGCGGCCGCCGGTGACAGCACCTCGCCGCGTCTCTACAGCTGGGACACGAAGGGCAGTCCGTCGATCGTCCCGAAGGCCGGAGCCGCCCAGCGCTCCCGTGTGGACGGCTCGGGCGCCGGCATCTCAGGTCTGGAGAACACCACGACCGAGGTGGACTTCGCCCGGTCCTCCCGTGGCCGGCAGCCGATCGACCAGCAGTCCGACGTCTTCATCGCGTTCGCCAAGGACGCGGTGTCCTGGGCGGCGAAGTCCGGGGGCCACGCGCCGGCGAACCTGTCCACGGCGCAGTTGAAGGACATCTACACCTGCGTCACGACGAACTGGCAGCAGATCGACCCGGCACTGCCGAACGCGACGATCAAGCCGTTCCTGCCCCACACGTTCTCCGAGTCCCGCGAGTACTTCCTGAAGACCGTCGGCGGGGGCGTCCCGGTCAACCCGGGTGGCTGTGTCGTCACCGCCCCCCAGGAGAACCAGGGCACCGATCCTCTGCTGAACGACGACGACGCCGTCGTCCCGTACTCGGTGAGCCGCTACATCTCCCAGGTGTACTACGGCCACACGTCGGGTGCCGATGCCCCGGGGCTGCTGACCGTCCGGAGCGTCAACGGGAAGGCGCCGGTGGACGAGGTCGAGAAGACCATCGGCGCGGGCTTCCTCGCGTCGCCCTACACGTTCGTGGTCCACAACGTCGTCCGCCAGTCGCAGTGGACGGCGGCCGACGCCCGGGGCACCGCGCTGCGTGCCGTCTTCGACCGGGCCGGGTGGCTCTGCGCGAATCCGGCTGCGAGGGCGGCGGTCAAGAGCCACGGTTTCGTGCAACTGCCGTCCCAGGCGTGCGGAACCACCTTCTAGAGCGCCTGATTCCAGGCGCTGGAATCTTCGGCCGCCGTCACCCGCCGGGCAGTGCGGGGCGGCCGGCCGCGGGGGCGACCTTCTCCGGTCGCCTGCACCACCCAGCACACACCTCTCCCAAGGAGCACAGCATGTCCCGTACCCGCGCCCGTCTCGCCGCGACCGGCACCGCCGTCGTCCTCGCCGTCACCGGTATGAGTGGTGCGGCCGTCGCCGACACGGCCCCGGCGAGCACGCCGTCCACCGGCAGCGCGGTGGTCAACTCCAGCACCACCTTCCTGAAGGACCAGGCGCTCAACGGCATCGTCGTCATCCCGCTGCCGTCCGCCACCCCCTCGTACGACAGCACCACCGGCATCAACACCACCTTCCAGGTGACCGGTGGCAGCGCCGACCTGTTCAACTTCTACGGTGACATCGAGCTCGGCGGTGGCCTGCTCTTCGTCAACATCTTCACGGGCAAGAGCGTCACCTTCGGTCAGCTCCACTTCAACGTCGACGCCTGGTCGCTGACCGGCGTTCCGGTGGGCTCCACCGACGCGGTGCAGCTGCTGGACCCGAAGGGCCGTCTCCAGCTCGGTGGCAGCGCCGCCAACGCGACCCTGTCCTCCTCGGACCTCCAGCTGGACGCGGCCGGCGCGACCTACCTGGACACCAAGCTGAAGACCGACTTCTTCAAGGCCGGTCAGTCGGTCGGCTCGTTCTCCCTGAAGTTCACCCAGGGCAGCTGATCGGCCATCAGATAGCCCTTCGGGTATGACGACGGACCCGCGCCACGGCGCGGGTCCGTCGCATGCGGAGTTCCCAACTCCGCTACGGAGTCGTTGCGTTGTGTTCTCGTACACCCTGGCGACCGGATTCGGCCATGTCGGGCTGGCCGAATAGTAGGCAACCGGAGCCGTCAGCCTGAGCGCGACCATTCCCTCGTGCCGCCCCGGCGGCTCGCACATCCCGGAGGTGCCCGCCATGAGATTCCGCGTACCCGATCCGAGAGAACGAGGGCGGTGGCGCCGGCGACTACCTCCGCTGGCCCTCGTCCTGGCCGTGGTCGGCGCGGTGGTGACGGTGCCGGTCGGGCTCGGCGCCGTGACCGAGGCGCACGCGGCCTCGTCGAAGACGGTGACGGCGAAGCCGATCTGGATTCCGGACTTCCAGGGCGGCGGGACCTACGGGCCCGAGGGGCACGTCACCGTCTCGCAGACCGAGAACCTGATGGACCAGGTGATCGATGTCTCCTGGACCGGCTTCACCCCGAGCGTGAACCGGTACGACCCCAGCACCCCGCCCACCACCGTGGTGGCGGGTGGCGAGGACGTGGTCTATCCCGTGCGGGTCTACCAGTGCCGCGGTACGGACCCGAAGGTCACGGACTGCTACGGAAGCAGTCTGTTCGAGGCGGATCCGGCCAAGGGCTTCGAGAATCCCAGGCCCGAGCCGGGCACGACCGCGCCGGACTTCCCGTCGAACATGCGGATCGGCGTGACCGGAACGGACGGCTCCGGGCGCCTCACCATGGAGCTCTGGTCGAGCCGGCTGAGCCCGCACCTGGGCTGCGACGCGACGCACCCCTGCTCCATCGTGGTCGAGCCCAACTACGGTGGCGACCCGCTGGACCTGATCAACCGTCACCAGGGGAAGCCCGACTGTTCGAGGCACCTGTACGACTTCAGCTACGACTACGACCTCTACTCGGCGACCGACCAGTGGACGAACGGCGCGTACACGAACCCGAGGACAGGTGCCCTGGCCGGTGAGATGTGCGCCTGGGAGAACCGGACCGTCGTCCCGATCAGCTTCGCCGCCACGCCCAAGGAGTGCGGGGACACCACCCCGAACGTGATCGCCACGGGCCTGGAGATGCTCAACCGGGCCATGCAGCAGTGGATCACCGGACTCTGCGGGGACAAGACGCCGCTGACGGTGCAGTACACCTCGGCCGGCGGTGAGCCGGCGGCCCGCAAGTCGTTCCTCGCGGGCTCCCGCATCGATGTCGGCCTCACGGCCGTACCGGACCGGGAGACCCCCACCCGGCCGTACGTGTACGCGCCGCTCGCCACGACCGGGATCTCGATCGCCTTCTGGGTGGACGACCCGTCGACCGGTCGGCAGATCCGGGACATGCGGCTGAACCCACGGCTCGTCGCCAAGATGTTGACCCAGACCTACCAGGCCGTGGGCGGTAGGACGCCGACGGTCGACGGGAACCCCGCCTGCATCTTTGCGGACCAGGAGTTCCAGCAGCTCAACAAGCTGCCGGAGGGGATGTCCTGGCCGGGCTGTGACACCGGGCCGGACGGTCCCAGCCCGGTGGTGCTGGGCACCTCGACCGACCTCACGTACCAGCTGACCTCGTGGATCGCCGGCGACCCCGACGCGGCGCGCTTCCTGGAGGGCGAGCGCGACCCGTGGGGCACCCGGGTCAACCTGCGCTACCTGCGGCCGGGTCTCTACCCGACCGATCAGCTCATTCGCGAGGACGAGAGCGGCCTGATCCCGGCCCCGGACGACACGAAGCCGCAGCCCGACTCCGTCAAGTACTGGAAGCGGTTCGAGTGGAACCCGCTGCAGACCGGCCTCAGTGAGGTGATCCGGTACATCCAGCAGGGCCAGTCGACCGCGCGGAGCCGGAACCCCGACTCGAACGGCGGCTACCCGAAGATCGCCGCGCGGCCGGCGGGTACCCGTTTCAGCTTCGCGATCCTCGACAGCGGCCAGGCCAAGGCCTACCGGCTGCCCGAGGCCGCGCTGCAGAACGCGGCCGGCGCCTTCGTCCAGCCCTCGCTCAACTCCTTCCAGGCCGCGGTGGGGGACATGCCGGTCGACCCGGTGACCGGTACCCAGCTGCTGCCCTACGGAGAGGCCAACACCCTCTACGCCCTCGACCAGCGGCCGTACCCGCTCACCGTCGTGCAGTACGCGATGGTGCCGACCGCCAAGCTGTCGGAGACGAAGACCGCCGACGTGAGCCGCTTCCTGAGCACGGTCATCGACAGCGGTCAGCTGTACGGCGTCGAGGCCGGCCGGCTGCCCGAGGGCTTCCTCGCGCTCACCAAGGAGCAGAAGGCCCAGGCCCAGGAGGCGCTGACCCACCTGCAGGCGCAGGACGGCAAGCTGCCCGGCAACCAGAAGCCGGCCACCCAGCCCACTGGGCCCACCGAGCCGACCGAGCCCGGGACGCCGACCGAGGGCGGGAACGGCTCCGGCACCATCGGCGGCTCCGGTGTCGACCCGGGTACGACCGCAGGCGGCGCCGGGACGACCGGCGGTACGTCGGGTTCCGGCAGCAGCGGCTCCACCGGGGGCGACTCCGGCTCCGGGATCGGCGGCGGCTCCGGCCTGTCCGACGGCTCCGGTTCGTCCGGTGGCTCCGGCTCCTCGGGCGGGCTCGGCTCCTCGGGCGGGCTCGGCTCCTCCGGCGGCGGTTCGGACAGCGCCACCACGGGTGGCGCCGGCGGGACCACCCCGGTGGCCACCGGGGCGACGCAGCCCGGTGCCAAGCCGGCCACGACCCCAGGCCAGGGCTCCGGTCAGGGCGCCGGCCCGCTCGCGGCGGCCCCGGTGGCCGCGGGTTCGCCGCTGCCGGACCGCTCCGGCGGTGCGCGGCTGCTGCTGCCGATCGCGCTGATCGCCGGCCTGGTGCTGCTGGTCGGCGGCCCGGCGGCGCTCGTCCTGGGCGGGACCACGGCCGGTGCGCGGATGACCGCGACCGCCCAGTCCCTGTGGGCGCGGATCCGCCGCCGCCCCTGACCCCCGCCCGACCGCCCGTGACTCGGCGGGGCCGCCGTTCCGGCCCCGCCGAGTCCCCTTCCCGGGGGCGGGTACCCCTGTTCCGGCGCCTCGCGCCGGGGCGGCGGTGTTCGTCCACCGATCCCTGTACCGAGCACTTTCCACCGAGCGCGCCGGAGAGCAGACCATGACAGCCGCCGCCGAGCCCGCGGCACCCCACGCCGGGGCTCCAAGCCAGCCCGATCCCGATGTACCCCGCACCATCACCGCCCCCGCCACCAACGGCGACCGGGTGTTCCGCGGCCTGCTGCGCGCGGCCGGCCTCTCGGTCTTCGCGATCATGGGGCTGATCGCGTTCTTCCTGATCCTGCGCGGCGCCCAGGCGCTGCGCGCGGTCGGCTTCGACTTCTTCACCGAGAAGAAGTGGCAGACCCAGGCGCACAACTTCGGCATCGCCTCCGTGCTGCCGAACGGCATCCTGATCGCGGTGATCGCGCTGATCATCGCCGTCCCGGTGGCGATCGCGGCGGCGATCTTCATCTCCGAGTACGCGCCGGTGAGGCTGCGTGCGACGCTGATCTCGCTCGTCGACCTGATGGCCGCGATCCCCAGCATCGTCTACGGCCT
Organism: Kitasatospora sp. NPDC057965; assembly: GCF_042887135.1. Classification (NCBI taxonomy): domain Bacteria; kingdom Bacillati; phylum Actinomycetota; class Actinomycetes; order Kitasatosporales; family Streptomycetaceae; genus Kitasatospora; species Kitasatospora sp. NPDC057965. The sequence goes on along the minus strand of NZ_JBHVPZ010000004.1, from coordinate 141,668 downwards.
CTGGGGCCTGTTCTTCCTCCAGCCCCGGATCATCGGCACCGTCCGCTGGATGTCGAACCACTTGGGCGACGCGATTCCCTTCCTGAAGGTGCGCACCGGAGACATCGGCACCTCGTACACCTCGTCGACCTTCATCGCCGGCGTGGTCGTCTCGCTGATGATCATCCCGATCATCATCTCGCTGAGCCGCGAGGTCTTCTCCCAGGCCCCGCAGGGCGAGCGCGAGGGCGCGTACGCGCTGGGCTCGACCCGGTGGGGCATGGTGCGCACGGTCGTCCTGCCCTTCGGCAAGGGCGGCGTGATCGGCGCGGTCATGCTCGGCTTCGGTCGCGCGATGGGCGAGACCATCGCCGTCGCACTGATCATCTCGCCGAGCTTCGACGTGATGAGCCATGTGCTGGAGAACGGCGCCAACTCGATCTCGGCGCTGATCGCGCTGCGGTTCGGAGAGTCGGACGCGCTGTCGCTGTCCGCGCTGATGGCGGCCGGCCTGGTGCTCTTCGGGATCACGCTGCTGGTCAACGTGGCCGCGAGCTTCGTGATCAGCCGCTCCCGTTCCGGCGCGGCGACGGCGGACTGAGCCGTGGCCGCTCCGAGAAACCGCCGTCAGGACGCCCGGGCCACCGCCCGCCCGGTCCGCCGACCGCTTCCGCTCCGCTGTGAAGGGACGCCCCGATGACCACCCTCGACAAGCCGCCGGCCGAGGCGCTCGTGCCGGGGTCGGCCCCGGCGCCCGGGCCGACCCCGGCGTCCGCGACCGCTTCGCCGCCGGAAACCCAGCGCCCGGAGCGGAAGCTGAAGCTCGGCGGGGTGACGCGCGAGGACTTCTTCACCATCCTCGGCGCGGGTGCCGGCTCGCTCGGCCTGATCTGGGTCCTGTTCGAGCGCGTGCTGCCGTTCAGCGGTGTGCTGGGCTTCCTGATCTGCTGGTACGTGCTCTTCCTGGCCGGCTACTTCATGCTCGGCCGGCTCCAGTGGGGCGGGCCGATGGTCCGCGAGCGCCTGGTGTCGGTGGTCGCCTGGACCTCCGGTCTGCTGGTGGTCGGCCTGATCGCCGACCAGATCGGCTACGTCACCTCGCGCGGCTGGGAAGCGGCCCAGCACGTCAACTTCTTCACCGAGTCGATGGAGAAGACCGCCTCGCTGTCGCCGATCACCTCCGGCGGCGCGCTCCACGCCATCGTCGGCTCGCTCGAACAGCTGGGCCTGGCCACGTTGTTCGCCGTCCCGCTGGGCATCGCGGCCGCCGTCTTCATGTCCGAGATCGGCGGCCGGATGGCCCGCCCGGTGCGCACCCTGGTCGAGGCGATGACCGCGCTCCCGTCGATCGTCGCCGGTCTGTTCATCTTCGGCGTCATCATCCTCACCCTCGGCTTCGACCGGAGCGGTTTCGCCGCCTCGCTGGCGCTGACCGTGATGATGATGCCGATCGTCACCCGGGCCGCCGAGGTGGTCATCCGCCTCGTCCCGGGCACCCTGCGGGAGGCCTCGTACGCGCTCGGCGGCAGCCAGTGGCGGACGGTGTGGAACGTCGTCCTTCCGACCGCCCGCCGTGGTCTGATGACGGCGGTCGTGCTCGGCATGGCGCGTGCCGTGGGCGAGACCTCGCCCGTCCTGCTGACCGCCGGCTTCACCTCCCGGTTCAACGCCAACCCCCTTGAGGGCCCGCAGACCTCGCTGCCGCTGTACATCTGGAGCTACGTCAAGCTCCCGTACGACGCGATGATCGCCCGAGGCTTCGCCGCCGCCCTGACCCTGATGGCGGTGGTGCTCATCCTGTTCGTCACCGCCCGCATCCTCGGCGGCCGAGCCGCCGGGGAGATGAGCCGTCGTCAGAAACGCAAGCTGGCCCGCGCCGCGCGGACCGCGGCCCGGTCGGCGGCGGCACCCGAGGCACCGACCGGCCACCTGGCCGTCGCCACCGGAGAGCACTGATGTTCCGACCCACCACCCTCCGCACCAGAGGAGTTCCCATGTCGCGGGAGGCCGAACGCCGCCCCCTGGCACGTCCGTTGGGCGTGCTGATGTCCACCCTGCTCGCGGCCGGTTCCCTGCTGCTGGGGCAGGCCGTCCCGGCGCACGCCGCCGTCGCGCTCACCGCGAGTGGCTCCAGCTGGGCCTTCCCGGCGATCGACCAGTGGCGCCAGGACGTCGGTCCGCAGGGCATCCAGATCGACTTCAACGCGGTGGGCTCGGCCCGCGGCCGCACCGAGTGGAACATCGGCCGCAACGACTTCAGCGCCTCCGACGTCCCGTTCCGCACCAAGGAGGACACCGGCGCCAGCTCCGGCGTCAAGCAGAACGGTGAAGGCGGTGTCGAGAACGTGGTCTACGGCTACTCCTACGTGCCGATCACCGCCGGCGGCACCGCGCTGATGTACCACCTGACCGTCGGCGGCAAGCAGGTCCGCGACCTGCGGCTGTCGGCCCAGACCATCATGGACATCTTCACCAAGAAGATCACCAACTGGAACGACCCGAAGATCACCGCCGACTACGGCAAGACGCTGCCGAACCTGCCGATCACCCCGGTGGTCCGCTCCGACGGCTCCGGCGCGACCGCCCAGTTCACCCGGTGGATGGGCCGCTCCTTCCCCACCCAGTGGGACGAGTACTGCAAGTCCGTGAACGGCGTCTCCTGCGGCGAGTACACCGAGTTCTACCCGAAGTCCGGTCAGATGACCGCGCAGAGCGGCTCCGACGTCGTCGCCGGCTACATCAAGGCCGCCGCCGGCGAGGGCACCATCGGCTACGACGAGTACGCCTTCGCCAAGCGCAGCGACATCCCGGTCGTGAAGGTCCTCAACCCGGCCGGGTACTACACCCTGCCGACCGCGTCCAACGTGGCCGTCGCGCTCACTGCCGCCCAGATCCGCGGTGTCGACGACGACACCCCGCAGGACGACCCGAACTACCTCCAGCAGAACCTGAACGGCGTCTACACCAACGCGGACCCGCGCTCGTACCCGCTCTCCAGCTACAGCTACCTGATCGTGCCGCGCACCAATTCGCTCAAGGCGCTCCCCCGGTTCAACAACGACAAGGGCGCCGCGCTGAGCAAGTTCCTCTCCTACGTGCTCTGCCAGGGGCAGGGCGAGGCGGACGAGCTGGGCTACTCGCCGATCCCGCGCAACCTCGTCCGCGGCGGGCTGCTCCAGACCCAGCACATCCCCGGCAACGCCAGCCCGGTGGACCCCAACACCCTGTCCAACTGCGGCAACCCGACCTTCAACTCGGCCGGTGAGCTGACCCTTCTCAAGAACGCCCCGCAGCCCAACCCCTGCGACGCCAAGGGCCAGCCGCTGGACTGCAAGCTCGACGGGAACGGCAAGCCCGTGAGCGCCGGCGGCGCCTCCGGCGGTACGGGCGGCACCGGTGGCGCGGCCTCCGGCGGCGCTACTGGCGGCACCGGCACTACCGGTGGCGCGGCCTCCGGCGGCACGGGCGGTACGGGCGGCACCGGTGGCGCGGCCTCCGGCGGCGCTACTGGCGGCACCGGCGCCAAGACCGGCAACGGCAAGAACAGCCAGACGCCGGGCGCCGGCGGCACGGGTGGAACGGGCGGTACGGGCGGCACCGGTGGCGCGGCCTCCGGTGGCACGGGCGGCACCGGCACGGGTGGAACGGGCGGCGCGGCCGGCACCGGCGGTGCCGCGGCCGCCGACCCGAACGCGCCCGTCGCCGACCCGAACGCGCCCGCCGGCGACGGCACGGGCACGGACGGCGCGGCCGAGGACGTCGTCGACCCGCAGACCGGCCAGGTGGTCGCCCGGGGCCGCGGGTCCGGCGGCACCACCGAGGTCGCCGCCGACGTGGTGAACGTCGGCGGCCGGCCCGAGGACTGGACGCTGAGCGTCCTCACCGCGCTCGAACTGCTCGCCGTCGTCGTCGTCCCGCCGCTGCTCGGCCGCCGTCTGCTGCGCCGCCGCTCGCAGACGGGCGGCCGGTCATGACGGCCCCCGCCCTGGAGAAGCCGGTCGGCGCGGCGCAGCCCGCGCCGGCCCCGGCGGCCCTCGGGCCCGCGCCCGTGCCCGCCGCGGCCGGGCCGGGCCGGGACGGCTCCGGCCGGACGGCGAAGCGGGTCCGGTTCCTGCAGGCGGCCTGGGCGGTGAGCCTGCTGGCGGCGCTCACCATGGGCTTCGTCGGCTACCTGTTCACGCTCTCGCACGTGCAGGAGAAGCACTTCCAGTCCACCTCCTACAAGTCCTTCCGGGACCAGCTCGCCAAGGCGACCGCCCCGACCGGCAAGGCCGGGGACGGCGCCCCCGTCGCGCTGCTGGACATCCCGGCGATCGGGCTGCACCAGGCGGTCGTGGTGGAGGGCACCACCGGCCGGGACCTCATGCGCGGTCCCGGCCACCGCCGGGACACCGCGCTGCCCGGGCAGACCGGGGTGTCGGTGGTGTTCGGCCGCGGGGCGACCTTCGGGGCGCCGTTCGGCGAGCTGACCAAGCTGCGGGTGGGCGACAAGATCCAGGCCACCACCGGGCAGGGCACCTTCACCTACACCGTCAACGTGTACGGCGACGAGGACCACCCGATCGTGGACCCGGTGCGCAACCGCCTGGTGCTGGTGACCAGCGACTCCAACTGGATCGCGAGCTCGACGGTGCTGATCGGCGCCCGGCTCGACGGCGACCCGGCGGCCAACCCCGGCGGGCGCCCCGCCACCGTGCCGTTCGACAAGGCGCTGGCCGCCGACAAGGGCGCGCTGGCCGCACTGCAGCTGTGGACGCTGGGCCTGCTCGGCGCGGTCGTCGCCGCCGTCGTGCTCGCCCGGTACTGGCACCGCTCGGCCGCCTACCTCAGCCTCGCGCCGGTGATCGGCGCGCTGCTCTGGGCGGTCTACGAGAACGCCGCCGCCCTGCTGCCCAACCTCTACTGAAGCGCGCCCGGAGGACCGTACCGATGACGGATGCACCGATGACCGACCTACCGCACGACCAGGCCCCGGGGCCCGACGAGACCACCATGACGCTGCCGGCCGCCGACTACGCGGGCCACGCCGACCAAGCGGACCACGACGGCTACGACGGGCACGACGGCTACGACGGGCAGCACCTGCTGTACCCGCAGGACGCGCACTACGAGGGCTACGACCAGGAGCCCGCCCTCGCCGGACTGGAGACCCGGGACGTCTCCGCCTGGTTCGGCTCCCGCAAGGTGCTGGAGCGGGTCTCGCTCGCCATGCCCGCCGGCGAGGTGACCGCGCTGATCGGCCCGTCCGGCTGCGGCAAGTCCACTTACCTGCGGATCCTCAACCGGATGCACGAGATGGTCCGCGGCGCCGCGCTCTCCGGCGAGGTGCTGCTGGACGGCGACGACGTCTACCGGCCCGGCCGGCGCCCCGCCGACGTGCGCCGCCGGATCGGCATGGTGTTCCAGCGGCCCAACCCGTTCCCGGCGATGTCCATCAAGGACAACGTCTCCAGCGGGCTCAAGCTCGCCGGCATCAAGGTCGCCAGGGACGAGCGCGACCACCTGGTGGAGACCAGCCTGCGCCAGGCCGGCCTCTGGGACGAGGTGGCCAGCCGCCTCGACGCCCCCGGCGGCTCGCTCTCCGGCGGCCAGCAGCAGCGCCTGTGCATCGCGCGGTCGCTGGCCGTCTCGCCGGACATCCTGCTGATGGACGAGCCCTGCTCGGCGCTCGACCCGACCTCGACCCGCCGGGTCGAGGAGACCATCGCCGAGCTGCGCGGCCGGCTCACCATCGTGATCGTGACCCACAACATGCAGCAGGCCCAGCGAGTGTCGCAGAGCTGCGCGTTCTTCCTGGCCACCCACGACACCCCCGGCCGGATCGTCGAGGCCGGGCCGACCGAGCAGGTGTTCCACCAGCCGCACGACCAGCGGACCTCGGACTACGTCAACGGCCGCTTCGGCTGATCCGACCCGCTCGCGCCCTCAGTCGCCGCGGTGCCGGAGGATCTCCTCCAGCACCGCGGCGACGCCGTTCTGCTCATTGCTCATCGTGTGTAGCGGCACCGCCGCCAGCACCTGCGGATGGGCGTTCGCGACGGCGTACGCGGTGCCGGCCCAGGCCAGCATCTCCAGGTCGTTCGGCATGTCGCCGAAGGCCACCACCTCGCTCCGGTCGATCCCCCGCCCGGCGCACCAACGGGCCAGCGTGCTGGCCTTGGTGACGCCGGGCGCACTGATCTCCAGCAGCGGTATCGGCGCCGAGCGGGTGATCTCGGCGAGTTCCCCGGCGGCGTCCCGGGCCTCGCTCAGCAGCTTGTCCGGGTCCAGGTCCGGGTGCTTGGCGAGCAGCTTGTACAGCCCGCGCACCGGGCCGCCCGGGCCGAGCAGCTCCTCGGCCGGGCCGACCGGGTGGTTCTCGTCCTGCCCCCACATCCGCACCTCGTAGCCGGGCTCGCGGGCGAACCCGGCCGGGTACTCGAAGGCGAACGCGGTGCCCGGCAGCTTCGCCCGCAGCCGGGCCACCACCGCGAGCGCGTCCTCCCCGGCCAGCGGGAAGGACTCCAGCAGCTCGCCGCGCCGCACGTCCACCACCGCGCCGCCGTTGGAGCAGATCGCCACCCCGTGGCCGCCGATGTGCGCGCTCACCTGCTGCATCCAGCGCGGCGGGCGGCCGGTCACGAACACCACCTGGATCCCGGCCGCCTCGGCGGCGGCCAGGGCGGCGGCGGTTCGCTCGGTGACGGTGCCGCCGGAGCAGAGCAGCGTGCCGTCCAGATCGGTGGCGATCAGCCGGGTCGGGGGAGCGGTGCGCGGTGTGGTCACCGCTCCATCTTCGCCCACCGCCGCCGCTCTCCCCCACTCCCCGTCCGGCGCACGTTTCGGCCCCCGCTGCGCCAGTTCCGGCCGATCAGCCCGCTTCCGGGGTGTCCCACCGCCTCCGACCGGGCAGGACTCTCCTCGGCCACCCCGTCGGCAGGAAGAGCCATGCGAACTCGCCAGGTCCCAGACGAGATCGAGATCGAGCCCGCGCCCCTCCCCGAGGAGGCGGTCCCGCCGCCTTCCCGCGAACCCGTGCTGATCGGCGACATCCTCTTCGACACCCTCGCCGACCTCGCCCGCCGCGGCAGCCCCGCCCACCCCCTCCGCCTCCCCGCCCAGCGCCCCCACCCCTGACCTCCCCGCACCCGGCTCCCCGCACCCGGCTCCCCGCCTCCCGCACCGCCCCCGGCGGCCCGCGTAGGGTCGGGGCCATGCGACTGAGCACGGTGATCCTCCCCATCCACCGGTGGGGCGAGGGGCAGAAGATCTGGCGGCGGGCCGAGGACCTCGGGTTCCACGCCGCGTACACCTACGACCACCTCTCGTGGCGGTCGTTCCGGGACGAGCCGTGGTTCGGCGCGGTGCCGACGCTCACGGCGGCGGCCACGGCGACCGAGCGGCTGAGGATCGGGACGCTGGTGACCTCGCCGAACTTCCGGCACCCGGTGACGCTGGCGAAGGACCTGATCACGCTCGACGACGTGTCCGGCGGGCGGCTGACGGTGGGGATCGGGGCCGGCGGGACCGGGTTCGACGCGACGGCGATGGGCCAGGAGGCGTGGTCGCCGAAGGAGCGGGCGGACCGGTTCGGGGAGTTCCTGCCGCTGCTGGACGAGTTGCTGCTGCGCGACGCCACGACCCGCGAGGGCGCGTACTACTCGGCGGTCGAGGCCCGGAACATCCCCGGCTGCGTGCAGACCCCGCGGGTGCCCTTCTACGTCGCCGCGGCCGGGCCGCGCGGGATGCGGCTGGCCGCGGAGTACGGGCAGGGCTGGGTGACGTACGGGGACCCGAAGGCCCCGGCGGACGTGCCGGTGGAGCAGGCGCCGGCGGTGGTCGCCCAGCAGATCGCGAAGCTGGCGGCGGCCTGCGAGCAGCGGGGCCGGGACGTCGCGACGCTGGAGAAGGTGCTGCTCCAGGGTTCGACCGCGGAGAAGCCGCTCCAGTCGCTGGACGCCTTCGTGGACTGGGCCGGGACGTACCGGGAGGTCGGCATCACCGAGCTGGTGATCCACTGGCCGGTGCCGGACTCGATCTTCGCCAACGACCTGGCCGTCTTCGAGCGGATCGCCACCGAGGGCCTCGCCCAGCTGGCCTGACGGCGCGTCGACGCCCCCGGGGTCCGGTACCCGGGGGCGGGCGCGGTGTCCCCTAGGGGAAGGGCGGGGCGGCGTCATACCCGAGCAGCAGGCGGGCTCGTCATCGCAGCTCATGACCGGGCGCGGGGCCGGACACTACGGTGAGGAACGTGTCCACTGTCATCAAGACGGACGGCCTCACCAAGAGGTTCCCCCGGGTGACCGCCCTCGATCAGCTGACCGTTGAGGTCGAGCCCGGGGTGGTCGGTCTGGTGGGGGCGAACGGGGCGGGCAAGTCCACACTCATCAAGATCCTGCTGGGGCTGGCCCCGGCGACCTCCGGGACCGGGCGGGTGCTCGGGCTGGACATCGCCACCCAGGGGTCGGAGATCCGCGAGCAGGTCGGCTACATGCCGGAGCACGACTGCCTGCCGCCGGACGTCTCGGCCACCGAGTTCGTGGTGCACATGGCGCGGATGGCCGGGCTGCCGGCCGCCGCCGCCCGCGAACGGACGGCGGACACGCTGCGGCACGTCGGGCTGTACGAGGAGCGCTACCGCCCGATGGGCGGCTACTCGACGGGCATGAAGCAACGGGTGAAGCTGGCGCAGGCGCTGGTGCACGACCCGAAGCTGGTGCTGCTGGACGAGCCGACCAACGGTCTGGACCCGGTCGGCCGGGACGACATGCTGGCGCTGATCCGCCGGGTGTACACGGACTTCGGAATCTCGGTGCTGGTCACCACCCACCTGCTGGGCGAGCTGGAGCGCACCTGCGACCACCTGGTGGTCATCGACGGCGGCAAGCTGCTGCGCTCCTCGTCCACCGCCTCGTTCACCGGCACGACGGCCACCCTGGCCGTCGAGGTGACGGACCACCCGGAGGACCACGCCCTGGACGCGGGCGCCGCGGTGCGCGAGCGGCTGGCGGCGGCGGGGCTCTCGGTGGAGCCGGAGGGCACGCGGATCCTGCTGGTCCGGCTGGCGGGTGACGACACGTACGACACCATCCGGGACGCGGTCGCGGACCTCGGGCTGGGGCTGGTGCGGCTGGAGGAGCGGCGGCACCGGGTCGCCGAACTGTTCACCCGGGACGCGGGGACGACGGAGAACGAGGGGGTTACCGCAGATGTCACTGCCTCCTGAGTTCAGGCCGGTCGACACCGGCGTCATCCACGACATCGGCTACCGCGGCTACACCGGCCCCCGGCTCGGCCGGGCGTACGCCACGCGCTCGCTGTTCACCCAGAGCCTGCGCGCCGCGTACGGCCTCGGACGGTCCGGCAAGTCCAAGGTGCTGCCGATGATCGTGCTGGGCGCGGCCACCGTGCCGGCCGTGATCATCGTGGCGGTCGCGCTGATGACCGCGTCCGACCGGCTCCCGGTGGACTACGCGCAGTACCTGAGCGCGATCGGGCTGGTGACCTCGATCTTCCTCGCCTCGCAGGCACCGGTGCTGTTCTCCCGGGACCTGCGCCACCACACCGTGCCGCTGTACTTCTCCCGCCCGATCACCCGCGCCGACTACGTTCGGGCCAAGTTCGGGGCGATGGCCTGCGCCCAGCTGCTGCTGATGGTCGCGCCACTGGTGGTGCTGTACGTCGGTTCGCTGCTGATCAAGCTGGACTTCGGCGACCAGACCGAGCACTTCTGCTACGGCCTGGTGGCCGCGGTGCTGTACGCGCTGGTGCCGACCTCGGTCGCGGTGGTGATCGCCGCCGCCACGCCGCGGCGCGGCTTCGGGGTGGCCGCGATCATGGGCTACCTCGCGGTCAGCACCACGGTGGTCGCGGTCGTGGTCGGGATGAGCATGTCCACCGTCGCCGTCGGCGGGAACCTCCCGGACTCCACCCAGTGGGCGGTGCTGCTGTCGCCGGGCGGGCTGGTGGAGAGCCTGGTCAACGAGCTGTTCGACCTCGGTGGTACCGGCCCCGAGCGGATGCACGCGCCGGGCGGGCTCGGCCTGCTGGTGTTCACCGCCGTCGCCGTCGCGATGGTGGCCGGCTCGTACCGGCTGCTGCTGCGCCGCTACCGGAACGTTTGAGAGGGCGTCATGGCCACCATCACCATCGACAAGGTCTCCCGCTGGTTCGGGAACGTGGTCGCCGTCAACGACGTCAGCATGGCGATCGGCCCCGGCATCACCGGCCTGCTGGGGCCGAACGGGGCCGGCAAGTCGACCCTGATCCACATGATGAGCGGCTTCCTGGCGCCGTCGACCGGGGCGGTGACCCTGGACGGCGCGCCGATCTGGCGCAACCAGGAGGTGTACCGGCAGATCGGCCTGGTCCCCGAGCGGGAGTCGATGTACGACTACCTGACCGGCTGGGAGTTCGTCCTCGCCAACGCCGAACTGCATGGGCTGCCCCACCCGGGTGCCGCGGCCCGCAAGGCGCTCGCCCTGGTCGAGATGGAGTACGCCCAGGAGCGGCGGACCGGCACCTACTCCAAGGGCATGAAGCAGCGGGTCAAGATGGCCTCGGCGCTGGTCCACGACCCGGCCGTGCTGCTGCTCGACGAGCCGTTCAACGGCATGGACCCCCGCCAGCGGCTCCAGCTGATGGACCTGCTGCGGCGGTTCGGCTCGGACGGCCGGACGGTGCTGTTCTCCTCGCACATCCTGGAGGAGGTCGAGCAGCTGGCCCGGCACATCGAGGTCGTGGTGGCCGGCCGGCACGCCGCCTCCGGTGACTTCCGGAAGATCCGCCGGCTGATGACCGACCGCCCGCACCGCTACCTGGTCCGCTCCAGCGACGACCGGCGGCTCGCGGCGGCGCTGATCGCCGACCCGTCGACCGCCGGCATCGAGCTGGACCTGCAGGAGCGGGCGCTGCGGATCCAGGCGGTGAACTTCCAGGGGTTCACCACCCTGCTGCCGAAGGTCGCCCAGCGGGCCGGTATCCGGCTGTACACCGTGGCACCGGCGGACGAGTCGCTGGAGAGCGTGTTCTCCTACCTCGTCTCCGCGTAGCGGCCCGGACGCCGTCCCGCCGACCGGCACCCACCTCCAGGACCTCAGGAAGGCCGACCCACCATGAACCCGACCGTCGCCAGGCTGACGCTGCGCGGCCTGCTCGGCCGCCGCCGCGGCCTGCTGCTGCTGGTGGTCCCCGCCCTGCTGCTGGCCGTCTCGGCGATCACCGCCGGGTCGAACGGCGACAAGCACGAGCTCGTCGTGAACGTCCTCGGCAAGCTCGGCCTCGGTACCCTGCTGCCGATCCTCGGCCTGGTCGTCGGTACCGGAGCCATCGCCACCGAGATCGACGACGGCTCGATCGTCTACCTGCTGGCCAAGCCGTTGCCGCGGTGGAAGATCATCACCACCAAGCTGACCGTCGCGATCGGCACCACCTGGGCCTTCGCGGCGCTGCCGATGCTGCTCGCGGGCCTGCTGCTGTACGGGACGAAGGAGGGCCTGGCGCTCGCCTACACCGTCGCCGCGCTGGTCGCCGGGGCCGCGTACAGCGCGCTGTTCCTGCTGCTCGGCGTGGTGACCCGGCACGCGGTGGTGGCCGGGCTGGCGTACGCGCTGGTGTGGGAGTCGCTGGTCGGCAACTTCGTCGCGGGCGCCCGCACGCTCAGCATCCAGCAGTGGGGGCTGGCGGTGGCCGAGTCGGTGGCGGCCGAGGGCTCGATCACCTCGGCGGTCTCGCTCGGCGCGGCCGTGCCGCTGCTGCTGGTGGTCGGCGTGGCGGCGACCGCGCTGGCCTCGGTGCGGCTGGCCGGGCTCACCCTCGCCTCGGAGGAGTGAGGAGCGGGGCGCGCCCGGCCCGGGCCGGCGGGGGCGGACGGGGTCAGAGCGTCCGGTCGCGTCCGGCGCCCCAGCCGGCGGCGGCGACCACGGTGGCCAGCACCAGCATCAGCGCCAGCGGGGTGGTCCAGCCGCCGGTCAGCTGGTGCAGGGCGCCGGCACCGACGGGGCCGGCCGCCGCGACCAGATAGCCGACCGCCTGCGACATGCCGCCCAGCTGGGCGGCGCCGGCGACGCTGTCGGTGCGCAGCACGATGAAGGCGAGTCCGAGGCCGAGCGAACCGCCCTGGGCGACACCGAGGATGGTGGCCGACACCCAGGCGCCGGGCACCGGGGCGATCAGCAGGACGGCGATGCCGAGGCCGTTGAGCGCGGCCATCGAGACGGCCAGCGCCCGCTGGCGGGTCATCCGGCCGGCGAACAGCGGCACCAGGAAGGCGCCCGCCACCTGCACCAGGTTGGAGAAGGCGAAGACCAGACCGGCCTCGCCGCGGTCCATCCCGTGGTCGGCCAGGATGGTCGGCATCCAGGCGACCAGGGTGTAGACCAGCAGCGACGAGATGCCCATGAACAGGCTGATCTGCCAGGCCAGCGGCGAGCGCCAGATGCCCTCGATCGGACGGGAGGCGGCGGCCGGCGCGACCGGCGCCGCGGTGCTTCCGGCGGTGGTCCCGGCGGCGGCCCGGGCCCGCAGCACCTGCGGCAGCCAGGCCACCGTGGCGACCAGCGCCAGCACCGACCAGGAACCGAGCGAGGCCTGCCAGCCGCCGCCCAGCGCGTGCTCCAGCGGCACCGAGAGGCCGGCCGCCATCGTCGCGCCGACCAGCATGGTGGTCGAGTAGACGCCGGTCATCGCCGCGGCCCGGCCCGGGAACTCACGCTTGACCAGGCCCGGCATCGAGACGTTCAGCACGGCGATCGCGACGCCGATCACCACGCACCCGGCGTACAGCGCCACCACCGAGGGCAGCACCCGCAGCAGCACGCCCGCGCCGAGCACCAGCACCGCGCCCAGCACCACCCGCTCGGTGCCGAACCGCCGGGTCAGCCGCGGGGTGAGCGGGGCGCCGACGCCCTGGAAGAGCACCGGCACGGTGGTGATCAGCCCGCTCGCGGTGGCGGAGAGCCCGAAGGTGTGCTGGATCTCGGCCACCATCGGCGACACCGCCGCCAGGCAGGCGCGCATGTTCAGGGCGACCAGCACGATGCCGGTCAGCAGCAGCGCGGGGTGCGCCAGCCGGCTGCGGACGGGGAGCGGGACGGTACCCGCGGAGGTGGTGGCAACCGGCTGCTGGGCACGGGTGACGGCCATGGGTGGTGCTGCTTTCGTGGAGTTCAAGGCGTGCGGGGGCACACCGGGTGAGCGGGGAACGGGGGCCTCGGCCCGTTCACTTCCGGGCGGCGATGGCGGCGAGGAGCTGCTCGACGGCCGCGGTCGGCTCGGCGAGCAGCGCGCGACACGCGCGCTCGGCCAGTTCCGGGTCGCCGCTCTCGATCGCGTCGACGAGGGCCTGATGGGTCGCCACGACCACCTCGGGCATCTCGTGGTCGCCGAACGCCGTCCGCATCGACTCGCGCACCGAGGCGCCGAAGTAGCGGTACACCTCGGTCAGTGCCGGGTTGTGCGCGGCCTCGACGACGGCGGTGTGGAACTCCAGGTCGTGCTCGACGGTCGCCTCGCGGCCGGCCCGCTCGGGGTGCGCCGCGATCACCTCGGCCTCGCGGGCCAGCGCGGCCCGCATCCGCCGGATGTCCTCGGGGGTGTGCCGCAGCGCCGCCAGCCGGGCGGCCTCGGTCTCCAGCGCGGCGCGGACCTCCAGGACGTCCCGCACCCCGGAGCGCTGCACGCCGCGCAGCACGGCGGCCGGGTCGCTGGTGGAGCGCACGAAGGTGCCCTCGCCCTGCCGGGAGACCAGCATGCCCGCGTGCACCAGGACCCGGATCGCCTCGCGGACGGTGTTGCGTCCGATGCCGAGGCGCTCGGCGAGCTCGTGCTCGGTCGGGATCCGCGAGCCGACCGGCCAGACGCCGGCGCTCAGCTGCTCCCGCAGCTGCTCGATCGCGGTGTCGACGAGGGAGCGCCGCCCGGCGGTCTGCAGTGTGTCCTGGGCGCTGTGGGCGCTGTGGGCGCTGCTCATGGCGGGCTCTCCTCCCCGGGCGTGGGCCGGCTACGGGCTGGTCATCGGTCATCCTACAACTGCTTGTCCGGTCATCCTACAACCGGCGGTGAACAGCGCGGGAACCGCTCGCGTCGGCCTGGCGTTCCTCCCGACGACCGGTGAGTCCACACCCCTTTGATACGAGGAGAGCGTCCGCATGGTGTTCAAGAAGCTGCTCGGTGCCCTGGGCGTCGGCGGTCCCGGCGTCGACACCGTCCTGAGCACGCCGGTCGTGCAGCCCGGCGGGACGATGGCCGGCACGGTCGAGCTGACCGGGGGGACGGTGGAGGCGGACATCCGGGGGATCACGCTGACCCTGGTCGCCCAGGTGGAGATCGAGCACGAGGACGGCGAGAGCACCGGCCTGTACCCGTTCGCCCGCTTCTCGGTGACCGCGCCGCTGAAGCTGGCGCCGGGCGAGAACCGCTCGATCCCGTTCGCCGTCCAGGTGCCGTGGGAGACGCCGGTCACCACCATCGCCGGGCAGCACCTGCACGGCATGCGGCTCGGGGTGCGCACCGAGGTCGACATCGCCGGCGCGCTGGACAAGGGCGACTCCGACCCGCTGGAGGTCGAGCCGCTGCCGGTGCAGCGCCGGATCCTGGACACCCTGCTCCAGCTGGGCTTCCGGTTCCGCTCGGCGGACCTGGAGGCCGGGCACATCCGCGGCACCGGGCAGACGCTGCCGTTCTACCAGGAGATCGAGTTCTCCTCGGCGCCGCGGTACGCGCACGCCTGCAACTCGCTGGAGGTCAGCTTCGTGACCACCCCGGGCAAGGTGGAGGTGGTGCTGGAGGCGGACCGGCGCGGCGGTCTGTTCGGCGGTGGCGGGGACGTGATCCGCACCCATGTGGTCGACCACGGCCAGGCCGGCGAGGACCTCACGGAGCTGGTGGACGGCTGGATCCGCGCCGCGCTCTGAGGCCCCCGCGCGCCCCCGCTCCCTCCGTCAGCCGTAGGAGACGTTGCTGCAGATGTCGTCGTCGGCGGAGCGGGCCTGGCCGACCACCTCGGCGGGCAGCGGGGCCGGGCCGCCGGACGGCCCGGCGGCAGCCGGAGCGGGCCCGCCGGACGCCGCGCCGGTGGCGTAGTCCAGACCGAGCCGCAGGCTGATCCCGGCGCCCGGCCCGGGGGCCACCGCGGCGCCCGGGAAGAGGGCGGCGACCTTCTGCGCGTTGCTCCGCTGCCCGGCCCCGTACTCGACGGTGGTGGTCGCCGCCCGGGCGGTGCCGCGCGCGGTGGCCGTCCCGGCCACGGTGACCCGGGCCGCCCGGAGCGTGTCGGCGGCCCGGGCGGCCAGGCCGGGGGTGCCGGTGCCGTTCTGGACGGTGACCCGGATCGGCGCACCGTCGGCGCCGAGCGGCGGGAGCGGTGGGGTCCTCGGGGCGGTCGGTGCCGTCGGGGTGGACGGTGGGGACGGTGGTGCGGCCGGTGACGGTGCGGGCGGCGCGGCGACCGCGTCCGGCTGGTGGCCGGTGGCGTCCTGGCCGTCGATGGTCCGGTCGGCCTGCAGGGTCCGCCACAGGGTGTCGACCGCCGGGTGCACCAGGTCGATCCGCGCGCCGTTGTAACGCCAGGGCGTGGTCAGGAACTTGACCTCGTGCAGGTCGATGTCCTTGAGCGTCAGGGCGAAGTCCACCAGCTTGGCGGCCGAGTCGAGGCCCGGGTCGACGGTCATCGAGCGGGTCGCGGCGTCGGCCAGCGGCAGCAGCGTGCCGGGGTTCAGGCCCCTGGTCTTGATCCGGGCCAGCAGCGAGGCGAGAAAGGCCTGCTGACGCTTCATCCGCCCGACGTCGGAGTCGTCGCCGATGCCGTGCCGGAGCCGGACGTAGTCCAGTGCCCGCTGCCCGGAGACCCGCTGGCGGCCCTTGGTGAGCACCACCTTGCCCTTCCGGCCCAGATTGGGGTTGATGTTCCCCTCGTGCACGGCGTTCGGCAGGCAGACGTCCACGCCGCCGACGGCGCCGGTCATCGCGGCGAAGCCGGCGAAGTTGACCTCGATGGTGTGGTCGATCCGGATGCCGGTGAGCTTCTCCACCGTGTTCTGCGTACAGGCCGGGTTGCCCGACTCGGAATTGCCCACCGAGAAGGCGGAGTTGAACATCTGCCCGGGCTGCTCCCGGGTCCAGCCGCCGTTCGGGAGCTTGCACCGGGGGACGGTCACCAGGGCGTCGCGCGGGATCGAGACGCCGACCGCGTGCCGGTGGTCGGCGTGGACGTGCAGCAGGATCGTGGTGTCGGAGCGGGCGCCGCCCTCGTTGCCGCCGCCGAGGTCGCCGTTGCCTCCGGCGCGCGAGTCGGAGCCGATCAGCAGCACGTTGACGGGCCGGTGGCCGTGCGCGTCGGCGCTGGGTTCGGGCGGGCGGTCGGGGGCGATGGCGTCGGGGTCGAAGGACCGGAGGTTGCCGTTCAGCCGGTAGTACACCGCGGCGCCGGCGCCGGCCAGGGCCACCAGCATCCCGGCCAGTGACCAGGCGATCAGCCGCCGGGCGCCGCGCCGGCCGCACCGGGCCGCCGCCCGCCGACCGGTGCGGGTCCGGGCGGTGCGGGCCGGCGTCGTCCGGCCCTGGGCGGCCCGGGCCTGCGCGGTGTGAGTCTGGGCGGCGCGGGTCTGTGCGGTGTGAGTCTGGGCGGCGCGGGTCGGTGCCATCCGGCCCTGCGCGACGCGGGTCTGCGCGGCGAGGGCCTGCCCGGTACGGCCCTGCGCGGCCCGGCGGGCCTCGGCCCGGCCGCCGGAACGCGGCAGCGGGAACCGGCCGGGGGCCTCTTCGGGGGGTTCGGTCCGGACGCCGCCGTCGGCGCGCCGCCGCCCAGCCGGATCCGGCGGGCCCTGGTCCCACTGGACTGACATGGCGCGCACCTCTCAGCGGCGGAAGCGGGCAACCCTGGGAGCATACAAACCCCTCCGGTGCCCGCCCGGCGGCCCGGGACGGCCGCACCCCCGCCGACCCGCGGCTTCGCCGTGGCGGCTCACCGCAGCATCACCCCAACGGCTGAACCGGCGGGGGCCGCGGCGAGGTTCACCCGTTCGGGTAGAGCCGCTCCAGCACGGCCGCGACGCCGTCCTCGTCATTGCTCAGGGTGACCTCGTCGGCCACCGCGAGCAGCTCCTGGTGCGCGTTGGCCATCGCGACGCCGTGCCGGGCCCAGCCGAACATCGGCACGTCGTTGGGCATGTCGCCGAAGGCGATGGTGTCGGCGGCCTTCACCCCGAGCCGGTGGGCGGCGACGGCCAGCCCGGTGGCCTTGGAGAGGCCGAGCGGCAGCAGCTCGACGATGCCGGCGCCGGCCATCACCACGCCGACCAGGTCGCCGGCCGCATGGCGGGCGGCCTCGGCCAGGGCGTCGTCGGTCAGCTCGGGGTGCTGGATGTACAGCTTGCTGACCGGGGCGCTGAGCAGTTCGTCCTTCGCGGTCCGGACCACCGGCAGCTCGGAGCCGATCTGCAGTTCGTAGCCGGGGCCGGCCAGCACGTCGCCGTCCAGGCCGTCCTGGCTGGCGGCGACCGCCAGCGGGCCGGTCTCCTCCTCGATCCGCTGGATCGCGAGGGCGGCCACCCGGCGGTCCAGGGTGAGCGAGGTGAGCAGCCGGTGCTCGCCCGCGTCGTAGACCTGGGCGCCCTGGCCGCAGACGGCTATGCCGCGGTAGCCGATCTCGTCGAAGACCGGGCGGGCCCAGGTGGCCGAGCGGCCGGTGACGATGATGTGCAGCGCCCCGGCCGCGGTGGCGTCGGCCAGCGCCGCGCGGTTGCGCGCCGAGACGCTCTCCACGCTGTTCAGCAGGGTGCCGTCGAGGTCGGTGGCGACCAGCTTGAAGGGCAGGTCGCCACCGTCCACGGGGGAGACGGGGCTGGGGCTGGTGGTGCTCATGGGCCGTGTCTCCCGGGAGTTGCTTCGTTGCTGCGTCCGCGTCGCTGCGTCCGCGTCGCCGCGGCTGCGGCCGGTGCCGGTTCCGGCACCGGCGGCGGTCCTACTTGGCCGGCTCCAGGACGGCGCGGCCACCGAGGTACGGGCGGAGCGCCTCGGGCACGACGACCGAGCCGTCGGCCTGCTGGTGGTTCTCCAGGATCGCCACGATGGTGCGCGGGACGGCGACCAGGGTGCCGTTCAGCGTGGCCAGCGGGCGCACCTTGCCCTCCTCGCGCATCCGGATGGCGAGGCGGCGCGACTGGTACTCGGTGGTGTTGGAGGTCGAGGTGACCTCGCGGTACTTGCCCTGGGTCGGGATCCAGGCCTCGATGTCGAACTTGCGCGCGGCCGAGGCCCCGAGGTCGCCGGAGGCGACGTCGATCACCCGGTAGGGCAGTTCGAGGGCGTTGAGGAAGTCCTTCTCCCACTGGAGCAGGCGGCGGTGCTCGTTCTCGGCGTCCTCGGGCGTGGTGAAGACGAACATCTCCACCTTCTCGAACTGGTGGACGCGGATGATGCCGCGGGTGTCCTTGCCGTAGGTGCCGGCCTCGCGGCGGAAGCAGGACGAGTAGCCGGCGTAGCGCAGCGGCAGCTTCTCGGCGTCGAGGATCTCGTCCATGTGGTACGCCGCGAGCGGGACCTCGCTGGTGCCGACCAGGTAGCGGTCGTCGCCCTCCAGGAAGTACACGTTCTCGGCGGCCTGGCCGAGGAAGCCGGTGCCGTCCATGGCGGCCGGGCGGACCAGGGCCGGGGTGATCATCGGGGTGAAGCCGGCGGCGGTGGCCTGGGCGATCGCCATGTTGACCAGGGCGAGCTCCAGCAGCGCGCCGACACCGGTCAGGTAGTACGACCGGGCACCGGCGACCTTGGCGCCGCGCTCGGTGTCGATCGCGCCGAGCAGCTGGCCCAGCTCGACGTGGTCGCGGGGCTCGAAGCCCTCGGCGGCGAAGTCGCGCGGGGTGCCGATCTCCTCCAGGGTGACGAAGTCCTCCTCGCCGCCGACCGGGGCGGCTGGGTCGATGAGGTTCGCCAGCGAGCGGAGCAGGCGCTCGGCCTCCTCCTTGGCCTCGGTCTGCTCGGCGTCGGCGGCCTTGACCTCGGCGGCCAGCTCCTTGGTGCGCTGGAGCAGGGCGGCCTTCTCCTCGCCCTGGGCCTTGGCGACGAGCTTGCCGAGGCCCTTCTGCTCGTTGCGCAGTTCGTCGAAGCGCGTGCCCGAGGACCGGCGACGCTCGTCGGCGGAGAGGAGGGCGTCGACCAGGTCGACGTCCTCGCCACGGACGCGCTGCGAGGCGCGCACTCGGTCAGGGTCCTCACGGAGCAGGCGAAGGTCAATCACGGGCCCAAGCCTACCGGGCGGGCGCCTGTCCACCGGTACCGGTTTTCCCCTGGGGATAACTCGCTCCAGCCTGTGGATAACCGCTGTGGGAAACCGCCCGGAGGCCGGTTATCCACAGGTTCGGGGCGGAGGCTGTGGATCGTGGGGCGGCGCCGGTGGACGAGGAGGCGAACCATGGAATTCGGGTTTCAAACCTGAATTGACCTTCTCGGGCGAGCGAATTGAAGCACTCGGACGGGTGATTTGCTGGCACCCGGGTGACTCTGGTCCGATTAGTCATCTCTGCGACGCAAACCGATGATCCGACCGAAACGTGCAGTGGCTAAACCGGTTTGTCGATTCATCCCCAGGCCTGTGGATAACTCGGACCTGTGGACAGTGCCCACCCCTGTGGACAAGCCCCGCACCGGGGCGACCGCCCTGTGGACGGCCGCCCGGCGGGGTGGAAAACGGTTCGAAAAGGACACGTGGCCGCCGAATGGCGCCCGGATGTCCGACCGGCTCGGCCGGCCGGACTCGGCCGCACTCGGCCCGACCCGACCGGACTCAGATGTCCCCGCGGCCGTCGAGGCAGCGCGAGAGCCAGTCCGAGGCCGCGCCGAAATCCGCGTCCGAGGTACCCGGCCGCTGGTGCTCCGACGTCTGCCGGCCGGCGCGCGGATAGGACCCGAGGAAGCGCACCTGCGGGCAGATCCGCTTGAGGCCCATCATCGCCTCGCCCACCCGGCGGTCGCTGAGGTGCCCCTCGCAGTCGATGAGGAAGCAGTAGTTGCCCAGCCCCTCCCCGGTCGGCCGGGACTCGATCCGCATCAGGTTGACCCCGCGCACGGCGAACTCCTGCAGCAGCTCCAGCAGCGCGCCCGGGTGGTCGTCCGGCAGCCAGACCACCATCGAGGTCTTGTCCGCCCCGGTCGGCGAGGAGACCCGGCCGGGCCGCCCCACCAGCACGAACCGGGTGGTCGCGCTCTGCGCGTCCACGATGTCCTTGACCAGCGGGTCGAGACCGTAGATCGGCGCCGCGAACTCGCCCGCGAACGCCCCGTCGTACCGCCCCTCGGCCACCAGCCGGGCGCCGTCCGCGTTGGACGCGGCGGACTCCCAGTGCGCGTCCGGCAGGTTGGCGGCCAGCCAGCGGCGGACCTGCGCCTGGGCCACCGGGTGGCTGGTGACCGTCTTCACGTCGGACAGCGCGGTGCCCGGGCGGACCAGCAGCGCGAAGGTGATCGGCAGCAGCACCTCGCGGTAGATCATCAGCGGCGCGCCGGAGGCCAGTTCGTCGTTGGTCGCCGTGACGGCGCCCTCGACCGAGTTCTCGATCGGCACGAACGCACCGGACGCCTCGCCGCCGCGCACCGCGTCCAGCACCAGCTGCACCGAGGACATCGGCACCAGCTCCCGGGTCGCCGCCTCCGGCAGGGTGCGCAGGGCCGCCTCGGTAAAGGTGCCCGCCGGCCCGAGGTACGTGTAGCGGGTTGCCGACATGACGCCTCCAAGGGGAACGGGACCTGTGGGGAACAACGGCGGATCGCCGAAAGGAGTCACCTTAGCCACTCCGCCGTCCTCCTGTGACCGCGGTCCGCTCCGTGGGAGGAGGACGGACGATCCGTGGACGGCGGATGGCCCGGGCGCGGGGTCGGGCACCGGGACGGGTCAGTCGAGCAGGGTCTGCCCGATGTACCCGCCCTGCGGCGCGCCCGGCGGGACGGCGTACACGCCGCTCGCCTCGTGCCGCAGGAAGCGGGAGAGCCCGTCGCCCCGGGCCAGCTTGCGCTGCACGGGGGTGAACCCCTTGCGCGGGTCGGCCTGGAAGGCGAGGAACAGCAGTCCGGCGTCCGGCGAGCCGTCGGCCAGCAGCCCGTCGTGGTACGAGAACCCGCGCCGCAGCATGGCGGCCCCGCCGTTGGCGGCCGGTGCCGCGACCCGGATGTGGGCGTCCGAGGGGACGGCCAGCGACCCGTCCGGGGCCTGGGCGGCGAGGTCCACCGGTGTCCGCTCGCCCGCCCCGGCGGGCGCGCCGAGCGGGGCGCCGTCCGACTTGCGCCGCCCGATCACCCGCTCCTGGCGGTCCACCGGGAGCGCCTCCCAGTTGTCCAGCAGCATCCGGATCCGCCGGAACACCAGGAAGGAGCCGCCCGCCAGCCAGGCCGGCTGCTCCCCCCCGGCGGCGACGAACACCTTGGCCGCGAAGCCGTCCTCGGTGGGCTGCGGGTTGTTGGTGCCGTCGATCTGGCCCATCAGGTTGCGCCCGGTCATCGGCGCGGCGGTGGCGCCGGGCGTCCGGGCGAAGCCGGACGCCTGCCAGCGCAGCGCCGCCGTGCCGGCCGCCTGACGCTGCAGCACCCGCAGCGCGTGCACGGCGACCAGCGCGTCGTCGGCGCCGATCTGCACGAACAGGTCGCCGTCGCCGCGCGCCGGGTCCAGCGCGTCGGCCGGGAAGGCCGGCAGCGGCTCCAGCCCGGCCGGGCGGTGGTCGGCCAGGCCGGCCTTGTCGAACAGGCCCGCGCCGAAGCCGAAGGTGACGGTGAGCGAGCAGGGGCCGGCGTCCAGGGCGACCTGGTTCTCGAACTCGTCGGCCGGCTCGCCCACGGCCATCCGGGCGGCCGTCCGGGACCAGCGCCGGAGCAGGGTGCGCAGGCCGTCCCGGCCGACCCCGCCGGCCAGGTCGAAGGCGGCCAGCTGGACCCGGGCCTGCTGGGGTTCGAGGATGCCGCCCTGGTGCTCGCCGTGGAACGCCACCCGGGCGGGCCCGAGGCCGGCGCCGGCCTCGGCCGCCGGGCGGTGCGGGCCGGGCCGGTCCACGGCCACGGCCGTGCCGGCCCCGGCGCCCGCGCCGATCACCAGGCCCGCCCCGGCGGTGCCCAGCAGGGCCCGCCGGGTGAAGCCGGTGGCGGTGCCGTCGGACGTGCCGTCCTGCCCGGTGGTGCTGTCGGTGCCGGTCTCCGTGGCCATGATCCGTCCCTATCCGATCTTCAGCTGCTTGATCTCCGTGGTCTGGTCGATGTCGGAGGATCTGATGACCACCGACACGACCCAGTTCCCGGCGAGCGGCAGCTGCGCGGTCCCGGTCCAGCGCCCGGTGCCCTCGGGGGTGAGCGGGACGGTGAGCGGGCCGAGGTCGCGGTCCGGCAGGGTGAAGGCGAGCTGCACCTCCGGCACCTCGACCGGCTGTCCGTCCGTGCCGTCCAGCTTGAGGTGCACCTCGTTCGAGCCGGTGCCCGCCGGGTTGAGGGTGACCGTCGCGGTGCCCTTGGCGTTCGGCGTGCGGCCCTTGGTGTCGTACGGGAGGGCGAGCTCCACGGTCCGGCCCGGCACGGTCTGCGGGGCGGGCGCCCCACCGGTCGTGCCCCCGGCCGCGGCGCCGGCCGCCGGGGCGGTGCCGTTGGCCGCCCCGGCCTCGACCTCGCCCGCCACCCGTCCGGGCGGGGCGTTGGTGAGCAGGGTGGTGGCCACCAGGACGGCCACCGCGACGGCCGCCTCGACCAGCACCGAGCGGCGCAGCCCGGCCCGGGTCGGGGTGAGCCCGCGGTCCCGGTCGGCGTTCTCCCGGGCGGCCCGCTGCCGGGCCAGCTGGGCCCGCCGGACCGGGTCGTCGGAGTCCTCGTCACCGGCGTCCGGGGCGCTGCCGCCGGTACCGCCGCCGACGCCGCCGGCCGCGACGGCGACCGCCGCCGGGGCGATCTCCGCCGCCTCCTCCGGGGCGGCCCGCAGCCGGGCCAGCCAGCTCCGGGACATCCAGGCGGCGCCGAGCATCGCGATCACGCAGCCGGTCTTCACCAGCAGCAGCCGCCCGTAGTCGGTGCCGGTCAGCGCGCTCCAGCTGCCGAGGCCGCGCCAGGACTGGTAGACGCCGGTGCCGGCCAGCACCACGACGGCGCCGAGGGCGAGCTTCGAGAAGCGGTCGGCGACGTCCGCGCCGATGCCCTCGCGCAGCCCGACCAGCATCGCCGCGAGGCCGCCCAGCCAGAGCGCCATCGCGACCAGGTGCAGCATGCCGAGCGGCAGCGCGAGCCAGACCTGGATGCCCACCGAGGCGTGGTCGGCGCCGACCCAGGTCGCCGAGAGCGCGACGGCCAGCACCAGTCCGGCCACCCCGAGGCCCAGCCGGGCCTCGCGCTGCGGGCGTTCGGCGGCGCGCCGCTCCAGCTCCCGCAGTTCGGCCTCCTCGGCGTCCCCGGCGGCCGACCCGGCCCCGGTGGTCCCGGTGGTCCCGGCGGTGCCGGCGGTGCCGGTGGCCGGGGCGGTCCGGCCGGTGGGCTGCCCGAGCTGGCCGACGAGCAGCGACAGGAACACCCCGCTCGCCGCGAGCAGCAGCAGCCGGGCGGCCAGCGCGGTGCCGATCCGCTCGTCCAGCGTGGCGCGGACCAGCGACAGGTCGAACGCCTTGCCGATCCCCGAGCCCCGCTCGTACGGGCCGCGCAGCATCAGCACCGTGACCGTGGACACCAGCAGCGCGACCCAGCCGCTCATCAGCAGCCGCTGCACCGGGCGCCGGGCCACCCCGGCCGGCCAGCAGAGCAGCACGAAGCCGGCCGCCCCGACGAGCAGCGCGAACGCCCCGTACGCGACGGCCCGGCCGGTGCCGTAGACCGCGGCGACCAGGCCGTCCGCCTCGGCGCCCTGCAGCGCGGCGGTGGAGACGGTGGTGGCCGACGGCGCGCCGACGGAGAAGGTGAACGCCCCGCCGATCGGGTGCGAGTCGTCCGACACGGCCCGCCAGGCGACGGTGTAGGTGCCGTTGGCGAGCCCGCTGCCGAGTCCGACCCGGGCGGTGTTGTCCTTGCCGTCGGCGTGCCCCGGGTTGCCCGCGTCCACGGCCTTGCCGGCCGGGTCGAGCACCCGCACCGAGTCCGAGGAGAGCGAGACGGCCTCGCTGAAGGTCAGCGTGACGTACTGCGGGGCGGCGGGCAGGACGGCGTTCTGCGCGGGGTCGGTGGACTGCAGGGTGGCGTGCGCGGAGGCGGGTCCGGCGCCGCCGAGCAGCAGCGCGAGGACGGCGCCGAGCACGCCGATCAGCCCGGCGATCCGCCGTCCCGCCAGTCCCGGTGCGGTGAGCATCGTGCGGTGTCCCTTACTGCTGGCCGGGGCGGTAGGTGAGCTCCTTGACCGGCACCTTGACCGAGATGGTGCCGGTCCGGGCGAAGGTCAGGTCGAGTTCGAGCTCGTCGCCGAGGGCGGGGGCCTTCTGCCACCCCATGATCATCAGGTGCGTGCCGCCGCGGGCGAGCTGCAGCGCGCCGTGCGCGGGGACGTCCAGCTTGTCGACCTGCTCCATGGTGGTGGCCGTGGAGCGGTGCATGGTGACCGAGGAGGCGCCGGGGCTGGAGACCTCGACCAGCTCGTCGCCCTGGCCGCCGTCGTTGCGCACCGTCAGGTATCCGGCCGCCATGCCGCCGCTCGGCGGCAGCGGGATGTAGGGGTCGGCGACGCTCAGCCGGGCCGCCGCGCCGGCGGACGCTCCGCCGCCGGCGGCGCCGTTCCCGCCGTCCGCCCCGCAGGCCACCAGGAACGCGCCGGCGCCCAGTGCCGTCGCCAGCGCCGCCCCGGCGAGTGCCGTCCGGCGGAATCCGAGGGGGCCCTTCACGCGGCGACCCCCTTGGCGAGCAGCGGCAGGTCGTGCTCGAAGGTCTTCACCTCGGTGCCGCTCAGGTAGAGCAGGTGGGCCTTGTCGTCGGAGGGCAGGAAGGCCAGCACCTGGGCGCCGTGAGTGGAGGTGACGGTGCCGTCCGCGTTGATCACCGGGTCCTCGATCAGGATGCCGAGCGCCTTGGCGGCGGTCTTCACCTTCTCCAGGTCCCCGGTGAGGCCTATGAAGTCGCTGCCCATCGAGTCCAGCCAGCTGCGCAGCACCTGCGGGGTGTCGCGCTTCGGGTCGGTGGACACGAACACCACGTCGACCTTCTGCCGCTCCTCCGGGGAGAGCTTCTTCATCGCCACGCCGATGTCGCCCATGGTGGTCGGGCAGACGTCCGGGCAGCTGGTGTAGCCGAAGAAGAGCAGGGTGGTCCGGCCCTTGGTCTGCTGGCGCAGGTCGTACGGCTGGCCGGAGGTGTCGGTCAGCTGGAGGTCCGGCTTCTCGAAGTTCTTGCCGAGCACGGTGCCCTCGTAGGGCGAGTCGGACTTCTGCTGGACGACCTTGGCGGGGGAGGCCGAACCGCCGGCGTCGGAGCCGCAGGCGGTCAGGGTGAGCGCGGCGGCCAGGGCGACGGCGGCGGCGCCGGCCAGGCGGGCGGAACGGGCGGAGCGGGCGGAGCGGGGCATGGGAGAGGTCCGATCGTGTGCGGTGGAGCACCGGTGGGGCCGCGCCCGGGCCGGGTGCGGCCCCACCGGTGCTGGGGTCAGGAGGCCGAGCCGCCGTTCTTGCGGCGCAGGCCGAGGACGCCGACGGCGGTGCCGATCACACCGATCACGATGCCGACGACGCCGAGCACCCGGGCGGTGGAGTCGCTCGCCTTGTCGTCGGAGGCGGCCTTGTCGCCGGTGGCGGCGTCGCCGTGGGCGGCGTGGGTGTCGGCGGCGGCCGACGGGGAGGCGGTGGCGGTCACGCCGTGGCCGTCACCGGCGGGGGCCTTGGTCAGCTTCAGCACCGGGGCGGGCTTGGCCGGCTCCGGCTGGCCGTCCTTGGCCTCGTCGATCCAGCGCACGACGTCGCCGTTCTCGTAGCTCTGCAGCGTCTTGAAGACCAGGCTGTCGGTGTCGGTCGGCAGCGGGCCGAGCGAGACGCGGAACTCCTGGAACTGGCCGGGGGCGATCTTCACCCCGGCGTCGGCGGTCCAGGTGATCTTGGAGACGGCCTCGTTGACGTCGTTGCCGTGCACCTTGAGCGGCTTGTCCAGCTTGGCCTTCTCGACGGTGGCGGTCCAGCCCGGCAGCGGCTGGGTGCGGACCGAGGCCAGCGGGTGGTCCAGCGGGAGGTTGACCTCCAGCTTCACGGTGCCGGCGGCGTCGTTCTCGTTCGGCACCCGGAAGTCGACGGCGGTGTAACCGCCCTGGTCGGCGCTGCCCGGGTTCACGGTGACGTGCGCGGAGGCGGGGCCGGCCAGCGCCACCACGGCGGCGGCAGCGGCGAGGGCGACGGCGGCGGTACGGCGGGGGGAAAGGGAACGCATGGGGTTCGTGGTCTCCGTTCGGAGGCTCGGCGGGCAGGCCCGCTCCCGGGCACGGGAGGATCCGTGCCGCGGCGGGGCCGCGCGGCGTGGGGAGGAGGTGGGGGAGGGCCGCAGGACCGCGCGAGTCGGGCGGGTACGGCTCGGCTGCGCGTACACCCGTCCGCCGTCGGGCCCGAGCCGGTGGGGGACCGGGGGGCGCCGTGGACGCGGGTCAGTACGCGAGGGCCCCGAGCGGCGGGCCGCGCCGCACCACGCTGTGCCGCAGCACGGCACCGGCCGGCAGCGGGTCGTCCCCGCCCCGGCGGGTGGACCGCCGGACCGGGCCGGCGGGCAGGCCGAACAGGCCGCGCAGCAGCACCGCGGCCAGGGCGCACGCGGTGCGCAGCGGCGCCGCCGTGCGGGCGTGCGCGGCCGACGCGGCGATCCGCACCAGCCGCCAGAGCGCTGCCTCGCCGCGCCGCAGCCACCAGCCGGCCACCAGGGCCGCGGCCAGGTGGGCCGCCAGCATCGTCGGTGTCATCCCGAGCACGCCGCCCTGCCACCACGGCACGGTCGCGTACGCGTGCGGGTCCAGGCCCGCCCCGGCGACCAGCTGCTCGGCGGTCGGGCTGCCGGGCAGACCGGCCAGGGTGCCGGGCCGGCCCTCGTTGCAGACCAGCCGGCCGGCCACCTGCGGCAGGGTCAGCGGGCCGGAGCCCGGCGGACCGCCGTGGTGCGGACCGGCCGCGCCGGAGGCCGCGTGGCCGGCGAAGGAGTGGAAGAGGCAGTGCAGCCCGAACTGGCCCGCCGCCAGCGCTCCGGCGATCGCGCCGAGCGAGCGCTCCCGCCCGCCGAAGGCGGTGGCGAGCACCAGGGTGGCGGCGAAACCGGTCGCGAGTGCGGGAAGGGCGACGTCCCCGCCGCCCGCCAGCGCGTGCCCGGCGGCCGCTATCAGCGTGCACACCAGGGCGAACGGGACCGCCCTGGCAAGCCGCAGGTCCCAGGCGGCGGCCCCCACCGGCGCGTCCGGTGCGGGGGCGCCCGGGTGCGGGGCGGCGGCTGGGGCAGTCATGGCCGGGCCATCATCTCATCGCCTACCCCCGCCGGACCGGCAGGGTGGGAAATCCCTACGAATGCCCCGACCGGCCCTGCACGCCACCCCGCGCGCCACCCCGCGCACCCCTCGGGCACGCGCCGCCCGGCACATGCCCGTCCCCCCGTCCATCCGCCGAACGGGCGGTAGCGGACCCCGGGCACGGTTCACCTGCGCACCGCCCGGAGATACCTCGTTATATGTGGAGCCGCAGCCAGGAGGGACCTCCCGTGGACATCTGGTGGACTCTGCACCTCAAGCGCGACCCGGCCAGCGTGCCGTTGGCCCGCCGCATACTGCTGGGCGCGATGGCGACCGCGGGCGTCGATCCGCAGATCGCCCACGACCTCGGCGTCGCCCTCAGCGAGGCCTGCGCCAACGCCGTCGAGCACGGCGCGGGCGGCCGGCCCGACGACGGCTACCAGGTCACCGCGTCGATCAGCGGCGACCTGCTGCGGATCGAGGTGACCGACTCGGGCCCCGGCCTGCCCGGCCCGGCGGCCCCGGCGGCGCGCCGTCCGGCCCCCGCCCCGGCGCCGCCGACGGCCCGCCCGGCCGGGCGCCCGCAGCCCCGCCCGCGCTCCCGGCACGGCCGCGCCACCGTCCCCGGTCCGCTGCTCACCACCCACCGCCCGCGCCGCGACGGCCGCCCGTACGACACCCACGTCCTGCCGCCGGCCGCGGAACCGGCGCCGCTGCCCCTGCTGCGGCCCCTGGACCTCGACGGCCTGCCGGACCTCACCGCCGAGTCCGGCCGCGGCCTCTTCCTCATCCACGCCCTCACCGACCACGTCCAGCTCCGCAACCACCCGCTGCGCGGCGCGATCGTCAGCTTCGACAAGATCCTCAAGTGGCAGGACGACGCCCTGCTCCCCCGGGCGTCCTGACGGGTCCGCCCCGGCCCGCGGGGCGGGACGGGGCGGGTGGGCCGGTGGTGGTGGGGGTCAGTCGCGGGTGGGCTTGCGGCGGCGGGCGACCAGCAGGGCGGCGGTGCCGAGGAGGACGGCGGCGCCGCCGGTGATGGCGATCGGGGTGGTGGCGCTGCTCGCGCCGGTGTCGGCGAGGCGGGTGCCGGTGGCGCCGGTGCCGGTCGAGCCGCCGGTGGTGCCGGCCGGGCGGACGGTGGCGCTCGGCGAGGGCGAGCCGCTCGCGGTCGGGGTGGTGGTGGCCGTGGCGGTCGGGGTGGCGGACGCGGTCGAGGTCGGAGTGGTGGTGGCCGAGGGGGACGACGTGGCCGGGGCCTTGTCGACGGCCTTGATGGTGGAGGAGTACGCGCCGATCAGCCGGTTGCAGGTGTACTTGACGTTCTGCGGGCCCACTCCGTACGGGAGCACCTCGGAGGCGCCGTCGAGGGAGAGGTAGAACTCCTGCCACGGCGAGTCGGAGACGGTGAGCCGGATCGTCGCCGTGATCATCTCGTTCGGCTTGACCTGGAAGGAGCCGAGGGACACCGAGCCGTGGTCGGTCGTCGCGTCGGCCGGCTTCCAGGCGCCGTTCTGGACCTTGACCTCCGACTTGGGCTTCCAGAGCCCCTTGTTGGAGTCGATCTTGTAGGTGAGCTCGAAGTCCGTCAGCGTGGTCGAGCTGGTGTTCTGGAAGGAGACGGCGATCTCCTGCGCCGTGCCGTCCTTGACGAGCGTGAACTCGGCGGGACTGACGTGGACCGGCATCTTGACGTCGCGCTGGTACATGCAGCCGGACGGCAGCGTCGGCGTGGCGGACGGGGTCGCGGTCGGCGTGGCCGTGCCGGTGGCGGTCGGGGTGGCCGTCGCCGACGGGGTGTCGGTCGGTTCGGCGGTCGCTTCGGTGGTCGGCGCGCCGGTCGGCTCGGCGGTCGCGGTGGCCGAGGGCTCGGAGGTCGGGTCCGCGGCGAAGGCGCCGGAGGTGCCGGCCACGGTCATCCCGGTGGTCAGGACGAGCAGGGCGGCTGCGGCGGTCAGACGGGAGGTGCGCACGATCACGGCTCCGGCGGTCGTTGGCGGTGACGGGTGGTCAAGGCTCTGTCAGGTGGACGTCCGAGGGATACGAACGGTTGTGCGTACCCCTCGGACCTCTTCGGTCGGCGATCAGCCGTGCGCGCCGGCCTTGCGGCGGCGCAGCGCGAGCAGCGTCCCGGCGCCGGCCGCGAGCACGACGGCGCCGCCGACGGCGATCGGCAGGGTGTTGGAGCTGGAGCCGGTTTCGGCCAGGTGCGGCCCGCTCGCCGCGGACGGCGAGGCGGAGGCGGAGGGCTTGGCGGAGGTGGACGCGGTACCGGTGGCCCCGGCCAGGGTCAGCTTGAACTCGCCCTCGTAGTAGTTGATGTACTGCGTGCAGCCGTTCTTGTCGGGCTTGGCCGGGTGGGGCAGCACGGTGTTGTCCATGGCCGTGTCGCCACCGCCGAAGTTGCCCGAGTACTTGGCCAGCGGCGCCTTGGCGGTGGGCGTGATGCGGAACTGGAGGGTGAGCTTCTCGCCCTTGCCGAGCCGGAAGGTGCCGGTATCGGCGGAGGAGTTGTTCATCTGCGCGGGCTTCCAGTCCTGGCCGGGCGCGCGGAACTGGACGGTGAAGTAGTCCTTGTCCCACGCGTGGCTGTCGACGCCGTCCTCCCGGTCGAACACGGACAGGTAGAGGTAGGTGTGGAACTTCGGCAGCTCGACCTCGCTGAGGTTCTCCCAGGTGACCGAGGTCTCCTGGGTCGTACCAGGGGCGATGGTGGTGCCCCACAGCCCGGTGCCGCCGACCTTCAGCCAGTCGTAGCCCTGGTACACGCCGCCCGAGCAGCCGGAGCCCGGTGCGGTGGTCGGCAGCAAGGTCGGCGGGACAGAGGGCCGGTTCGTCGGGGTGGCCGTGGTGGTGGCGCTCGGGGAGGTGCTCGCCGAGGGGGTGGCGGTGGCGCTCGGGGTGGCGGTAGCGGTAGCGGTAGCGGTGGCCGTCGCGGACGCCGTGGCCGTGGCCGTGTCGGTGGCCGACGGCGTGGGCGGGACGGCGACGGCGCCGGCGGTGGCCGCGCCGGCCGTCGCACCGAGGGAGAGCACGAGCAGGGTGGACGCGGCCAGGAGGCGGGAAGAGCGCAAGGTCTTGGCTCCAGCGTTTCTTGATGAACTATGTCCGAATATGGGCAACTTGGCGACCGGATCCGAGAGCCCGGTGGCGTCGCAGGAGCGGCACCCTACGGGACGTGGGCGAAGGGCCTTCATCCGGGGTGGCCGGAAAGCGACCCCGGCCGGACGCCTGGCCCGGTTCCCGGTGATGGACCTGACCGGTCGTCGGGGCGAGGGTGGAGCCATGACCGCCGAAGCGAACGCCAGCCCGAGTCCCGACCGTTCGTCCGACCGGTTGCCCGACGCGGACGCCCCGCCGTACGGGGGCGGCGACCCGTACGCCGACTACCGGGCCGCCGAGTTCCCGTTCACCGCCCTGGTCGACCTCGCCGACCGCCGGCTCGGCGGCGCCGTCGTCGCCGCCAACGACGAGCTGTTCGCCGAACGGGAGAACCTGCTGCTGCCCCGGCCGGCCGAGTTCCGCCCGCACACCTTCGGCAACAAGGGCCAGCTCATGGACGGCTGGGAGACCCGCCGCCGTCGGGGCGCCGGCGCCGACCACCCGCACCCGGCCGAGGACGACCACGACTGGGCGCTGGTCCGGCTGGGCGTGCCGGGCGTCGTGCACGGCGTCGTCGTCGACACCGCGCACTTCCGGGGCAACCACCCGCGGCAGATCGTCGTCGAGGGCGCCGAACTCCCCGGTACCCCGGGCCCGGAGGAGCTGCTGGCCGCGGCGACCGGCTGGCACCCGCTGGTCCCCCGCTCCCCGGTGCGCGGCCACGCCGCCAACGGCTTCGCCGTCGCCGACCGCCGCCGCTTCACCCACCTGCGGCTCAGCCAGTACCCCGACGGCGGCATCGCCCGCTTCCGGGTGCACGGCGAGGCCCGTCCCGACCCCGGCTGGCTGGCCGCGCTCGGCACCTTCGACCTGGCCGCGGTGGAGAACGGCGGCGCCGTCGAGGACGCTTCGGACCGCTACTACTCCGCCCCGGCAAGCCTCCTCCTGCCCGGGAAGTCCCGGGCGATGGGCGACGGTTGGGAAAACCGCCGGCGCCGGGACGCGGGCCACGACTGGGTCCGGCTGCGGCTGGCCGGGCGGGGCGCGGTCCGGGCGGTGGAGATCGACACCGGCTACTACGTCGGCAACGCGGCCGGCTGGGCGGCGCTGTCCGGCCGGGACGAGCGGGGCGCGGACCCCGGGGAGTGGTTCGAGCTGGTGCCGCGCACCCGGCTGCAGCCGGACGCCGTGCACCGCCTGGTGATCGACGCCCCGCGCCCGGCCACCCACGTCCGGCTGGACGTCTTCCCGGACGGCGGGATCGCCCGGCTGCGGCTCTGGGGCGGGCTGGTCTGACTCCC
Source organism: Kitasatospora sp. NPDC057965 (assembly GCF_042887135.1). Taxonomy (NCBI): domain Bacteria; kingdom Bacillati; phylum Actinomycetota; class Actinomycetes; order Kitasatosporales; family Streptomycetaceae; genus Kitasatospora; species Kitasatospora sp. NPDC057965. The sequence continues at coordinate 109,913 of NZ_JBHVPZ010000004.1, read as the reverse complement.
GCAGGTCCGGTCCGGCATCGGGGGCCGCTCCGCTTGCCGGGCCCGCCGGGCCGCCGGACGATGGGGTAATGATGCACCGGATGCGTGCCGAGTACGCCCCCGGCGGCGCCTCCGCCGGGGTGCGGATGTGGCACATGGTCCGCGGCGGCGGGAGCGTGGCGATGTGCGGCCGGGAGCTGGACGAGCGGGCACCCGCCCGGGAGGCGGCGGACTGGGGCCGCACCCGCGAACTCTGCTGCCACACCTGCGGGGCCTACCTGCTGCGCGAGGCGCCCTGGCTGGGCGACGAGCACCGGCCGGGCCGGCCCGGTGACCAGCGGGAATCGGCCTGGCCGACGGAGTGAGCGCCGCACCGGTGGTGCGGTGAACGGTCCCGCCGGGGCCGGGGCTACCGTGGTCGGCATGGAGCAATCCCTGGTCCGGCCACGGTCGTTGATCCGTGAGGCCGCCGCGCTGCGTGCGGGCGTACCCGCCCTGGCCGTCCACGTCGACCGGCTCTGCGCCCGGATCGACCAGGTGGACCCGCTGATCCACGCCTTCGTGCCGGAGGCCGGCCGCGCCGACCGGCTGCACGCCGAGGCCAGGGCGCTCGCCGCCCGCCACCCCGATCCGGCGCAGGCGCCGCCGCTGTACGGGGTGGCCGTCGGGATCAAGGACATCGCGCACGTGGACGGCCTGCCCACGCACGCCGGCTCCGCGCTGCCGCCGGGCGTCCTGGCCGGACCGCAGGCCACCGTGGTGGACCGGCTGCTGGCGGCCGGGGCGCTGATCGCGGGCAAGACGGTGACCGCCGAGTTCGCGGGCGGCGCCCCCGGACCGACCCGCAATCCGCACCACCCGGGCCACACCCCGGGCGGCTCCAGCAGCGGCTCGGCGGCGGCGGTGGCGGCGGGGCTGGTGCCGCTGGCGATCGGCACCCAGACGGTCGGCTCGGTGGTCCGCCCGGCCGCCTACTGCGGTGTGGTGGGCTTCCGGCCGACGCACGGGCGGATCCCGGCGGCGGGCGTGATCCCGAACGCGCCGAGTCTCGACACGGTGGGCCTGTTCACCGCCGACCTGGCCGGCGTCGCGCTGGCCGCCCCGCTGCTCTGCGACGACTGGGACGACCGGCCGCAGCCGGGGCACGACGACGTCCCCGTGCTCGGCGTCCCGGTCGGCCCGTACCTGGAGCGGGCCCGACCGGAGGCGCTGGAGGCCTTCCGGCGGCAGCTGGAGCTGCTGTCCGCCCGAGGGCTGATGGTCCGCCAGGTCGATGCGCTGCCGGACTTCACCGAGCTGGAGCGGCAGCTCCGGACGATCAACCGGTTCGAGATGGCGGCCTCGCACGCCGAGTGGTTCGAGCGCTTCGGCGCCCTCTACCGGCCGGAGACGGTGGCGGGCATCCGGCACGGCCGGGGCGTCGACCGGGCCGCGTACGAGGCGGCGCTGCGCGCCCGCGAGGCGTTCCGGACGCGGCTCGCCGCCCAGCGCCGGCGGGCCGGGGTGGACCTGCTGCTGGCCCCCTCGGCGACCGGCCCGGCGCCGCTCGGGCTGGACAGCACCGGCAGCGCCGTGATGTCGCTGCCGTGGAGCTTCGCCGGGCTGCCCGCGCTGAGCCTGCCCGCCGGGGTGACGGTCCGGGGCCTGCCGCTGGGCCTCCAGGTGGTCGGCGAGGCCGGGGCGGACGAGCGGCTGCTCGCCGGGGCGGCGGTCCTGGAGCGGGTGCTGGACGCCTGAGGCCCTACTCCGCCCGCAGCGCGGGGGTGTCCGGGTCGGTGGCGTCCGCGCGCAGCCGGCGCAGCGCCGCGCGGTGGGCGCGTTCGTACGGGGTGTCCTCGTCCAGCAGCAGGGCCTGCGGGTTGGCGTTCTCCAGCAGGGCGATCAGGGTGAACGTGATGTCCTCCAGATCGGCGTCGGCGCGCAGTTCGCCGGTGTCCCGGGCGCCGGCCGCCAGGCCGAGGACGGTGGCGTGCCACTCCCGCCAGTTGGCGGCGAGGGCGTCGCGCAGCGGGCCGGGGCGGGCGTCGTACTCGGCGTTGACCTCGTAGAAGAAGCAGCCGCCGGGGAAGACCCGGGCACGCGCGTAGGCCAGCCAGGACTCGCAGAGCAGCCGCAGCTTGCGCAGCCCGGGGGGCTCGGCGGCGATCGGGTCGAGCACCGCGTCGGAGAAGATCCGCCGGGCCGCCCGGACGGTGGCGAGCTGGAGCTCCTCCTTGGAGCCGAAGCCGGCGAAGACCCCGCTCTTGCTGAGCCCGAGGTCGGCGGCGAGCCGGCCGATCGACAGGGCGTCCAGGCCCTCGACGGAGGCGATCTCCACGGCGCGGCGCAGGACCGTCCGGCGGGTCTCCTCGCCGCGTTGCACCCGTCCGTCCGCGCGGGACGTGCTCGCTCCGGCCACCACCGCTCTCACCTCAGTCCTCCGGTCGTCCGTCCGTGCCGCCAGGGTAGCCGGGCAGCCTGCCGACCAGAAAAAAGCACGAACGGTCGTGCTAATATCTCGCCCAGTTCGGCCCCTGCCCTCGGCATTCACAGCTCGGCATCCGCAGCTCGGCATCCACAGGGAGTTCCGCATGGACCCGGCCGTCGCACTGATCCGCACCACCCTGAACACCGTCTCGCTGGCCGCCCCCGGCCTCGCCGGCCGGGCCGCGTTCGAGATCTACCGCCACCCGCTGCGGCGCGGCCGGGTCCGCACCCGCGAGCGCGAGGTGCACGACCGGGCCGTCACCGGGACGCTGCGGCACCGCGGCGAGCGGGTGGTCGTCCACCGCTGGGGCGACGGCGGGCGGCCGGTCCTGCTGATGCACGGCTGGCAGTCCCGGGCCTCCCGGTTCGCGGACTTCGTGCCCCGGCTGAACGCGCTCGGCCTCACCGCCGTCGGCTACGACGCCCCGGGGCACGGCGACTCCGGCGGCCGGACCGCCACCGTGCTGGACCACCGCACCATCGCGCTGCGGCTGCAGGAGGAGTACGGAGCCTTCGAGGCGGTGATCGCCCACTCGCTGGGCGTCAACGCGGCCTTCCTGGCGCTGCGCGAGGGGCTGCGGGCCGGGCGGCTGGCCGCCGTGGCCGGGGTCGCCGAGGTCTCCTGGCTGCCCGCCGGGTTCTGCGCCAGGCTCGGCCTGAACGCCACCGTGCGTCGGGAGTTGACGCGTCGGGCGGAGGGCGGCGCGATGTTCCCCGGGGTCGCCGACGTGCGGAGCCACTTCGACGCCACCCGCCGCCCCGAGGAGATCGCCCCGCCGATCCTGGTGGCGCACGACGAGCAGGACGACGTCGTCCCGTTCGCCCAGGCCCGCCGGCTGCGGGCGGCGTACGGGGACCGACTGGAGCTGCTGCCCACCCGGGGGCTGGGCCACCGGCGGATCCTCACCGAGCCGACCGTGATCGACCAGGTGATCGGCTTCCTGTCCGCCGGGACGGCCGAGCCGACCGCGGCGACCGAGGCGGGTGCGGTGTGAGCCTGCTCGAACTGCACAGCCACTCCCTGGAGTTGGCCGCCGCCGTGGTGGACACCGTGCTGCCGGAGCAGCTGGTGCTGCCGACGCCCTGCGCGGGCTGGTCGCTGCGGCGGCTGCTGGAGCATGAGGTCGGCCAGCACCGGGGGTTCGCGGCCGCCGCCGACGGCGCCGGGGCGGACCTCGCGCACTGGCGCGACGTCCCGGTGCACGGTGATCCGGCCGGCGCGTTCCGGCACTCGGCGGCGCGACTGACCGCGGCCTTCGCCCTCGCCGCCGCGACGCCGCGGCCCGCCCCGCTCCTGCTGCCGGAGATCCGCGCCGACGAGCCGTTCCCGTTCGAACAGGCGGTCGGCTTCCATCTGCTGGACACCCTGGTGCACGCCTGGGACGTGGCGGTCGCGCTGGGCTCGCCGGCCCGGCTGGTGGCCGCCGTGGAGGACGAGCCGCCGCTCGCCGGGGCACTGCTCGCGGTGGCCGGGGCGGTGCCGGCGACCGCGGCTGACCGGGCGCCGGGGCGGGCCTTCGCCGCCGTCCGGGCGGCCGACGGCTCGGCCGGCCCGTTCGGGCGCGCGCTGGCCCTGTTGGGCCGTGACCCGGCCTGGGCGGTCCCGGTGCGCTGAAGCCCGCCGGCCGCCACGGGCCGCCGTGCTGCCGGTCTTCGTGCTACCGGCGGTCGTCGCGCTGCTCGTCGGGGAAGCGTGGCCCGCCGATGAAGAAGAGCAGTGCGGCGGTCGGGAAGCCGAACGAGGCGGCCGTCACCACGATGAACTGCCAGAACATCCCTCGCTCCTCACCCTCGGCCGAAACGTGCGTCCGTGGTCCGACGGTAGGGCCGGATCCCCCGCCCTGCCACCGGGGCGGGCGGGGCGGCGCGCGTACGGCGCACGGCTCACGACGAAGCCCCGGCCCGCTGCGCGCGGCTGCGGTAGCCGTACGCGGGGGGCCGGGGCGAGGGCGTCACGGGGGTGACTACCGGTCGGCGGGGATGGTGCCGAGGCGGCCGGCCTGGAAGTCCTCCATGGCCTGCTGGAGTTCGCGGTGGCTGTTCATCACGAACGGGCCGTAGTGGGCGACGGGCTCGCGGATCGGCAGGCCGCCGAGGAGGACGACCTCGAAGTTGTTGTCGCGGGAGTCCTGCTTCTCGTCGGCGCGGATGGTGATCGAGTCGCCGTCGCCGAAGACCACGGCCTGGCCGCGGTGGAAGGGGCGGTGCTCGGTGCCGGCCGAGCCGTTGCCGGCGAGGCCGTAGGCGAGGGCGTTGAAGTCGGAGCGCCAGGGCAGGGTGATCTGGGCACCGGGGTTGATCGAGGCGTGGATCATGGTGATCGGGGTGTGGGTGGAGCCGGGGCCCTGGTGGCCGTCGATCTCACCGGCGATGACGCGCAGCAGCGCGCCGCCGTCCTCGGTGCTGAGCAGCTTGACGCTGCCGCCGCGGATGTCCTGGTACTTCGGGGCGATCATCTTGTCCGAGGCGGGCAGGTTCACCCACAGCTGGAGGCCGTGGAACAGGCCGCCGGACCGCACCAGGGACTCCGGCGGGGTCTCGATGTGGAGGAGGCCCGAGCCGGCGGTCATCCACTGGGTGTCGCCGTCGGTGATGGTGCCGCCACCGCCGTGCGAGTCCTGGTGGATGAACGTTCCGTCGATGATGTAGGTGACGGTCTCGAAGCCGCGGTGCGGGTGCCAGGGGGTGCCCTTGGGCTCGCCGGCCGCGTAGTCCACCTCGCCCATCTGGTCCATCATGATGAACGGGTCGAGGAACTTGGTGTTGATCTTGGCGAAGGCGCGGCGGACGGGGAAGCCCTCGCCCTCGAAGCCCTCGGGAGCGGTGGCCACGGTGAGGACCGGCCGGGCGCTCGTGACGGCGGGGTCGGGGGTGGTGACGCGCGGGAGGGTCAGCGGGTTGTCGACGGTCACGGCGGGCATGTCGGCCTCCTTCGGGGGTGCTCCTCTGGCCTGTGTCCACGAGATTAGTTCAATCCTCAACAAGAAGCAAGTTGAATTTTGAACCAAATCCGCGCGGGCCGACCGGCGGGCGGGGCCGGGCGGCCCCCCGACCATCGTCCGTCAGCCGTACATCCGCCGCATGGTGAAGTCGACCATCTGCTCGACCGCCTTGGCGTCGAACACCATCCGGTGCTCGCCCTCCATGTCCAGCGCGAAGCCGTAGCCGGTCGGCAGCAGGTCGAGGACCTCGGCGCCGGTGACGGTGAAGTGCTTGGAGTCCTTGCCGGCGTAGCGGCGCAGCTCCTTCAGCGAGCTGAACATCGGGATGACCGGCGTCGGGGTGTTGTGCAGGGCGAGGAAGCCCGGCCGGTCGCCGCGCGGGCAGTGCACCTTGGAGGTGATGAAGATGGCCTGGAAGTCCTCCACCGCCATCGAGCCGGTGGTGAAGGCCCGCACCGCGTCCGCCAGGGACGGTGGCGAGGGCTCCGGATAGAGGGACTGCTGTGCGCTCGGCGGCTGCTCGCCGTACGGGCCCGGGCCGGGCATGCCGTTCATGCCCGGCTGCGGCCCCGCCTGCTGCTGGTAGGGGTCGCCCGGGTACGCGTTCTGGTCATAGCCGTACACACGGACAGGCTATCGGGAGCGCGGGGCCCCGCGCGGGCGTCGATCCTGACAAGGTGTGGCCGTCCCGGCTTGTGGGACGTGACCACGTTCATACGGTTATCCGCAGAGGATTCACCGACGGGGGCTTGAAACAAGTTACCGCTGGGTAGCATCATGAGGCCTACTGGTGGGTACGGGCGCCCGAACGCGGAGATGTCCCGGAAGCGACGAACCGGAGATAACGGCCATGGGTCACTACAAGTCCAACCTGCGGGACGTGGAGTTCAACCTCTTCGAGGTGTTCGGCCGCGAGCAGGTGTACGGCACCGGACCGTTCGCGGAGATGGACGTCGAGACCGCTAAGAACATCCTGAGCGAGATCGCGCGCCTCGCCGAGAACGACCTCGCGGCGTCCTTCACCGACACCGACCGCAACCCCCCGGTGTTCGACCCGGAGACCAACACCGCGCCGATCCCGGCGGCCTTCAAGAAGAGCTACCAGACCTTCATGGACGCCGAGTGGTGGCGCCTGGGCATCCCGGAGTCGATCGGTGGCCAGGTCACCCCGAACTCGCTGATCTGGGCCTTCGCCGAGCAGATCCTGGGCTCCAACCCGGCCATCTGGATGTACTCCTCCGGCCCGGCCTTCGCCGGCGTCATCGCCGAGGAGGGCACCGAGGCGCAGCTGGAGGTCGCCAGGCGGATGACCGACCGGCTGTGGGGCTCCACCATGGTCCTCACCGAGCCTGACGCCGGCTCGGACGTGGGCGCCGGCCGCACCAAGGCGGTTCAGCAGGAGGACGGCTCCTGGCACATCGAGGGCGTCAAGCGCTTCATCACCTCGGGCGAGCACGACATGTCCGAGAACATCATCCACATGGTGCTGGCCCGCCCCGAGGGCGGTAAGCCGGGCACCAAGGGCCTGGGCCTGTTCATCGTCCCCAAGTTCGACTTCGACTGGGAGACCGGCGAGCTGGGCGAGCGCAACGGCGTCTACGCCACCAACGTCGAGCACAAGATGGGCCTGAAGGCCTCGAACACCTGCGAGATGACCTTCGGCGCCAAGCACCCGGCCAAGGGCTGGCTGCTCGGCGAGAAGGTCGACGGCATCCGCCAGATGTTCAAGATCATCGAGTTCGCCCGGATGATGGTCGGCACGAAGGCCATCGCCACCCTCTCCACCGGCTACCTGAACGCGCTGGAGTACGCCAAGGAGCGCGTGCAGGGCGCCGACATCTCGCAGTTCCTGGACAAGACCGCCCCGCGCGTCACCATCACCCACCACCCGGACGTGCGCCGCTCGCTGCTGACCCAGAAGGCGTACGCCGAGGGCATGCGCGCCCTGGTGCTGTTCACCGCGTCCACCCAGGACGACATGGCGGCCGCCAAGCTGCGCGGCGAGCGCGACGAGGCCGCCGAGCGCCTCAACGACCTGCTCCTGCCGATCGTCAAGGGCTACGGCTCGGAGAAGTCCTACGAGCAGCTCGCCCAGTCGCTGCAGACCTTCGGCGGCTCCGGGTACCTCCAGGAGTACCCGATCGAGCAGTACATCCGGGACGCCAAGATCGACACCCTCTACGAGGGCACCACGGCCATCCAGGGCCAGGACTTCTTCTTCCGCAAGATCGTCAAGGACGGCGGCCAGGCGCTCACCGCGCTCTCCGAGCAGATCCAGAAGTTCCTCGGCTCGGCCGCAGGCGGCGACGCCCTGGCCGCCGAGCGCGAGCTGCTCGCCAAGGCCGCCGGAGACCTGGAGGCCATCGTCGGCAAGCTGCTCGCCGACCTCTCCTCGGTCGAGCAGGACGTCAAGAACATGTACAAGGTGGGCCTGAACACCACCCGCCTGCTGATGGTCTCCGGCGACGTCGTGGTCGGCTGGCTGCTGCTGCGCCAGGCCGCGGTGGCCCTGGCCAAGCTGGAGGCCGGGGCCTCGGAGAAGGACGTGCCGTTCTACCAGGGCAAGGTCGCGGCCGCCCGCTTCTTCGCCAAGAACGTGCTGCCGACCGTCGCCTCGCAGCGCCTGATCGCCGAGGGCATCGACAACGAGATCATGGAGCTGGCGGAGGAGGCGTTCTGACGCCCACCCGTCTCCCGCCGCCGCCCTGCACCGGGCACGCCGCGCGTGACACCTTCCCGACCGCCTGACCCCACCCTCACGCCGAAGGGCCCGGTCCCCCCGACCGGGCCCTTCGGCGTGTCCGCAGGCCCGGTCGAGGCCCGACCGGCCCGCCGATGGCCCAGCAGCGGTGAAGGGGGCGTCAGTTCACGGTTCTGTCTGTGTTGTGCATCCGTTGGGATGCTCCGAGTGTCATGTCCGTGTACGGGCATATGCTCAAGGTGCGAGGCTGATCCCCCATTTCGGCCCCGGCCCTCCCTCGACCCAGGAGCAGCATGTCGACCGCCGCCCGCCAGGCCTTCTTCGACCGGACGCACACCGATGACCTGATCGCCTTCCTCGGCACCTCGCCGTCGCCCTACCACGCGGTCGCGAGCGCGGCCGAGCGTCTGGAGAAAGCCGGCTTCCGGCAGGTGCTGGAAACGGACTCCTGGGACGGTGTGGCCGGTGGCCGGTACGTCGTCCGCGGCGGCGCGCTGATCGCCTGGTACGTGCCGGCCGGCGCCGGCCCGGAGACGCCGTTCCGCGTGGTCGGCACCCACACGGACTCGCCCAACCTGCGGGTCAAGCCGATCCCGGACACCGGGTCGGCGGGCTGGCGGCAGGTGGCGGTGGAGATCTACGGCGGGGTGCCGCTGAACACCTGGCTCGACCGGGACCTCGGCCTCTCCGGGCGGCTCACGCTGCGCGACGGCAGCCGGCGGCTGGTCCAGCTGGACGAGCCGCTGCTGCGCGTGCCGCAGCTGGCGATCCACCTGGACCGCCAGGTCAACGACGGCATGAAGCTGGACAAGCAGCGCCACCTCACCCCGATCTGGGGCCTCGGTCCGGTCGACGAGGGCTCGCTGATCGGCTACGTCGCCCAGCGGGCCGGGGTCGACGCGGCCGACGTGACCGGCTGGGACCTCATGACCCACGACGTCCAGCCCGCCTCCTACCTGGGCCGGGACCGCGAGCTGCTGGCCGGCCCGCGGCTGGACAACCTGCTCTCGGTGCACGCCGCCACCGCCGCGCTGGCCGCGGTGGCCACCGCCGCCGAGACGGACGGTGCCGTGCTGCCGTACATCCCGGTGCTGGCCGCCTTCGACCACGAGGAGACCGGCAGCGAGTCGGACACCGGCGCGCAGAGCCCGCTGCTCGGCAACGTCCTGGAGCGCAGCGTGTACGCGCGCGGCGGCGGTCTGGAGGACCGGGCCCGGGCGCTGGCCGGCACCGTCTGCCTCTCCTCCGACATGGGCCACGCCGTCCACCCGAACTACAGCGAGCGGCACGAGCCGGGCCACCACCCGCTGCCCAACGGCGGGCCGATCCTCAAGGTCAACGTCAACAACCGGTACGCCACCGACGGCGTCGGCCGGGCGGTGTTCGCGGCGGCCTGCGAGAAGGCCGGCGTGCCGTGGCAGACCTTCGTCTCCAACAACGCCATGCCCTGCGGTACGACGATCGGCCCGATCACCGCGGCCCGCCTCGGCATCCAGACCGTGGACTGCGGCATCGCGGCGCTCTCCATGCACTCGGCCCGCGAGCTGTGCGGCGCGGAGGACCCGTACCTGCTGGCGAGCGCGATCAAGGCGTTCCTGGAGGGCTGAGCCCCCCGCGGGGCGCAGGTGCGGGACGCAGAACGAACGGGGCCCGGCGAGTGCGAACTCGCCGGGCCCCGTGTCCGTGCCGCGGGCCGGTTACTCCAGGCCCGCCAGCACCAGCGGCAGCCGGCGCGCGCCGTCGGCGGTGAGCTTCACCGGCACGCCCCAGTCCTGCTGGTGGACGTGGCAGGCCGGGTACTCGATCGCCGGGTCGTCGTCGCAGGACGCCGCCATCGCCGAGACGTGCAGCACGCCCTCGGTCACCGTGTCGGAGAGCACCAGCTCACGGGAGAGCGCGGAGTCCGCGCCCGCGCCGGAGACCAGCAGTTCGGGCGGGGTGGCGCTGACCAGCAGCCGGGTGGACGGGCCGTAGCGCTCGTCCAGCTTCTGGCCGGTGGGGGCCTGGAAGACCACGTCCAGCCGCAGGGCGCCCGGGGCGACCTCGGTGGCGGCCCGCTGGGTGCGGTGCGCCACCGCGTCCACCCGGACGGCCTCCTCGGGCAGCCGCAGCCTGGTCAGCCGGTGCCGGGCGGACTCGACCACCACGATGTCGCCGTCGGCCAGCACCGCGCCGGACGGCTCGCGCAGGTCGGTGGCCAGCGTGCTGACCTCGCCGCTCGCCGGGTCGTAGCGGCGCAGCGCGTGGTTGTAGGTGTCGCTGACGGCCACCGAGCCGTCCGGCAGCACGGTGACGCCCAGCGGGTGCTGCAGCAGGGCCTGACCGGCCGCGCCGTCCCGGTGCCCGAAGTCGAACAGGCCGGTGCCGACGGCGCTGTGCACGGTCCCTGTTCCACGTGAAACCCAGCGCAGCGCCGAGGTCTCGGAGTCGGCGACCCAGAGCCGCTCGCCGTCCGCCGAGACCGCCAGGCCGGACGGCTGGGCGAACCAGGCCTCGGCGACGGGGCCGTCGACCAGGCCCTCGTTGGTGGTGCCGGCCGCGACGCCGACGGTGCCGGTGGCCGGGTCGTACGCCCACAGCTGGTGGACGCCGGCCATCGCGATCCACACCCGGCCGTCGAACCAGGCGACGTCCCAGGGCGAGGAGAGGTCCACCTCGCGGGCCGGTCCCTCGGTCGCGGAGCCCTGCCACCACTGCCGTCCGGTGCCGGCCAGCGTGGTCACCTTGCCGTCGGCGAGCCGGACGCCGCGCAGCGCGTGGTTGACGGTGTCGGCGACGACCACGTCGTAGTCGACGGTGCCCTCCGGCAGCAGCGCCAGGCCCTGCGGCTCGCTGAACCGGGGCGCGGTGCCGTCCACCAGCCCGCGCACGCCGTCGCCGATCCGGCGCACCACGGTCTCGCCGTCGGCCTCCAGCTCGACGAGCGAGTGGTGGCCGGAGTCGGCCACCAGGAAGTGGCCGTTCGGCAGCCGGACGGCCTTGCCGGGGAACTTGAGGTCCCCGGCGGTCGGCTCGGGCGCCACGTACGGGCCGTCGCCGCGTCGCAGCGTGCCCTTCGCCGCGTGCTCGGCCTCCAGCTCCTCGACCAGCCGGGCGATGGCGTGCGCGTGGCCCTCGCCGGCGTGCTGGGCGACCACGTACCCCTCCGGGTCGATCACCACCAGCGTCGGCCAGGCCCGCACCGCGTACTGCTTCCAGGTCGCGAGCGCCGGGTCGTCCAGCACCGGGTGGTGCACCTCGTACCGGTCCACCGCGTCCACCACGGCCCGGTGGTCGGCCTCGTGCACGAACTTGGGCGAGTGCACGCCGACGATCACCACGGTGTCCCGGTGCTTCTCCTCCAGCTCCCGCAGCTCGTCGAGGACGTGCAGACAGTTGATGCAGCAGAACGTCCAGAAGTCCAGAATGGTGATCTTGCCCCGGAAGTCGGCGAGCGCCAGCTCCTTGCCCCCGGTGTTCAGCCAACCGCCTGCCCCGACCAGCTCGGGGGCGCGTACACGTGCACGAGATGCCATAACCCCATCAAACCGCACGGCGGGTGTCCGCATTCCGGGCACCCGGGGGTGCCCGGACGGGACGACGGGCTCGGGCGACGAGGTGGGGCAGGAAGCGGGCGCCCTGGTGGGTGATGGGGCTGTCGTCGGTCTCGCGGATGCCGAGGCCGGCGGCATCGCCGTCGCAGCCGATGGTGCGGGAGGGTTCCGTTCCCGCTCGGAGCCCGACCGCGATGGGTTATCTTTTGCCGATCCTTGACCGTGGGAGGAAGCCCGCGCAACGGGCGGCCCGGCCCGCGGTGTGCGACCTGCGACACGGACCCCGGGGGGCTGGACAACCCATGAACGACATCCTGCACGGTCTCGGCGCGGCGGCGGCCTTCGGCGGCGTCGGCGTGGTCCTGCTGCTGCTCGGCATCGGCCTGGTGGACGCCCTGACGCCCGGCCGGCTCGGCCACCAGATCTGGATGGAGCGCAACCGCAACGCCGCCGTGCTGCTCAGCTCGGCGCTGCTCGGCATCGGCGGCATCGTCTTCACCGCGATCCTCTACACCTACGAGGACTTCGGGAAGGGCCTGGTCTCCACCGCCTGCTTCGGCCTGCTGGGGCTGGTGCTGATGGCCGTCGCCTTCTGGGTGGTGGATCTGCTGACGCCGGGCAAGCTGGGCGCGATCCTGGTCGACCCGGAGCCGCACCCGGCGGTCTGGGTGACCGCCAGCTGCAACCTCGCGGTGGCGGCGATCGTGTCCGCCGCGATCGCCTAGACCGGCGCGATCGCCCGGGGCCCGACGCGATCGCCCGGGCCGGAGCGGGCGTCAGGCGGCCGGGTGCGGGACGCCGTTCAGCACGTGCTGCCGTCCCCAGGCGCCCAGCGGTGCCAGCGCCTCGTTGAGCCGCCGCCCGGCCGGCGTGAGCGAGTACTCGACCCGCGGCGGCACCTCGTCGTACGACTCGCGGTGCACGATGCCGTCCGCCTCCAGTTCGCGCAGGTGGGCGGCGAGCACCTTCTCGGTGATCCCCGGCACCTGCCGGCGCAGCTCGCCGAAGCGCAGGCTCGGCCGCTCGGCCAGCGCCCAGAGGATCAGCACCTTCCACTTGCCGCCGATCACGTCCATCGCGGCGTCGATCCCGCACACGTGCGCACCGGGCCTCGGCACGGTTGCCGTCATGTCCCGCCCCCACCCCTTCGCCGGCCTGTTCGCTCACCTCAGGGTAACCACCCACTCCGAAGTGCGTACTTGATCGTTTCCGGGGGCGGAACCAGGCTGAACGGCATGACACGGAACCTTTCTGACACCTCCTCGACGACCTCGCCCGCCCCGCTCACCCTGCTCGGCCTCGGCGCGATGGGCACCGCGCTGGCCGGTGCCTGGCTCGCCGCCGGGCACCCGCTCACCGTCTGGAACCGCACCGCCGCCCGGGCCGAACCGCTCGCCGCCCGGGGCGCCGTCGTCGTCGCCACCGCGGCCGAAGCGGTCGCCGCCAACCGGCTGGTGGTGGTGTGCCTGCTCGACGACGACTCGGTCGAGGAGGCGCTGGCCGACGCCGACCTCACCGGCCGGGACGTCGTCAACCTGATCACCAGCACCCCCGGCACGGCCCGCGCCCGCGCCGCCTGGGCGACCGGGCGCGGCGCCCGCTACCTGGACGGCGGGATCATGGCCGTCCCGCCGATGATCGGCGTCCCGCAGGCCGGCCCGTACGTCTTCTACAGCGGTTCGCAGGAGCTGTTCGAGGAGCACCGGGCGGCGCTCGCGGCCCCGGCCGACGCCCGCTACGTGGGTGCGGACGCCGGTCTCGCCGCGCTGCACGACGTGGCGCTGCTGAGCGCGATGTACGGGATGCTCGGTGGTGTCGCGCACGCGTTCGCGCTGGTGCGCGGCGAGTCCGTCGACCCGCGCTCGCTGGCCCCGCTGCTCTCGTCCTGGCTCACCGCGATGACCGGCTCGGTCGCGGCCACCGCCGAGCAGCTGGCGGCCGGCGACTACACCGGCGGCGTCGTCTCCAATCTGGCGATGCAGGTCGCCGGCGTGCCGACCTTCCTGCGCACCGCCGAGGAACAGGGTGTGAGCCCCGAACTGCTCACCCCCTACTTCGGCCTGATGCGGCGCCGCCTCGCCGCCGACCCGGCCCGGCACGGCGTGGAGGACCTCACCGGAGTGATCGACCTCCTGCGCGCGTAGCGGCCCGGCACCCGGCGCGCGGTCAGCCGGCCGCCGGGCGGTCGGCGGCGAGGCGGCGGCGCAGGGCCGGGTCGGTGAGGGGGCGGGGCTGCCAGACGCCGTCCGGGGGGTAGACGTCGGTGCCGGGCGGGACGATCGCGTCGATGCGGTCCAGGGTGGCGTCGTCGAGCACGAGGCCGGCGCCCTTGAGGGCCGACTCCAGCTGGCCGAGGGTGCGTGGTCCGATGATCACCGAGGTGACCGCCGGGTGCGCCAACGGGAAGGCGAGGGCCAGTTCGGGCAGGGTGCGGCCGAGGCCCTCGGCGACGGCGGTCAGCTCCTCGACCGCGGCCAGCTTGGCCTGGTTGACCGGCAGCGCCGGGTCGAAGCGGGCCGGCATCAGGGCGGGCCGGCCGCTGGTCAGGTCGACCGGCCGGTCCTTGCGGTAGCGGCCGGTGAGGAAGCCGGAGGCGAGCGGGGACCAGGTCAGCGCCCCCATGCCGAGCCGCTGCACGGTCGGCAGGACGGCGCGCTCGACGCCGCGGGCGAGCAGCGAGTACGGCGGCTGCTCGGTGCGGAACCGGGGCAGGCCGCGCCGCTCGGCGAGGTGGTGGGCCTCGACGAGGTCGTGGGCGGGGAAGGTCGAGCAGCCGAAGGCGAGGATCTTTCCGGCCCGCACCAGGTCGCCGAGGACGGCGAGGGTCTCCTCCAGGTCGGTGGCGGGGTCGGGCCGGTGCACCTGGTAGAGGTCGATCCGGTCGGTGCGCAGCCGGCGCAGGCTCTCCTCGACCTCGCGGACGATCCAGCGGCGGGAGTTGCCGCCCCGGTTGCGGCCCTCGCCCATCGGGAAGTGCACCTTGGTGGCGAGCACGACGTCGTCGCGGTCGCCGCGGGCCTGCAGGGCCTTGCCGACGATCTCCTCGGACTCGCCGGCCGAGTACATGTCGGCGGTGTCCACGAAGTTGATGCCCGCGTCGAGCGCGGCGTGGACGATCCGGGCGCAGTCGTCGTGGTCGGGGTTGCCGATCGCGCCGAACATCATCGTGCCGAGGCAGTAGGTGCTGACCTCGATGCCGGTGCCGCCGAGGGTGCGGTAGCGCATGGTGGTGGTCCCCCTGGGGTCCGTCGGTGGTGGGTGCGGTTCGCTGATTCCGCTGCCGACCCTAGGAGTTGGAGTGCGCTCCAACGCAAGGCGCGGTCCCGGGGGTGCGCGGTCCCGGGAGTTTCCCTCTGCCGGGGGAGCCGGTTCGTCCCGGCGGGCGAGGTGCGGCCGGTAGGGCCGCTGCGACCGTGGCGGTATGACGACGGTGGACGGGCGGCGGCCGGCGGGCCGGTGGCGGCGGGTGGACGGATGGCGGACCGACGGGCGGGCGGTGGCCGCCTGGGGCGTCGGCTACGCGGTGTTCGGCGCGGGCTGCGCGCTGGGCGGGACAGCGCTGTTCGGTGCCGCCGCGGTGGGCTGGGCGGTGGTGGCGGTGGGTCTGGCCGCGGCGGCGGCCGGGGCGGTGCTGGGCGCGGCCGGGCCGGGTCGCGCGGTGCGCGGAGTGCTCTGGACGCTCTGCGGACTCGCCGTGGCCGGCGCTTTCGGCCTGCTGATGGACGCGATCACGCTGCTGTTCGGCCAGGGCGTGGACAGCGGGCCGGGCGCGGCGCAGCACGTGCTGGCGGCTCTCGGCGCGGGGCTGCTGGCGGCCGCGGCGCGCTCCGGCACCGCGCCGTCCGCCGGCTCGCGCTCCGCGGGTCCGCGCTCGGCCGCCCCGCGCCCCGCCCCGTCGGCCGCCCCGCGCCCTGCCCCGTCGGACGCCCCGCGCCCCGCCCCGTCGGCCGCCTCGGGGGCGGTCCAGCTCACGGCGCTCGC
Source organism: Kitasatospora sp. NPDC057965 (assembly GCF_042887135.1). NCBI lineage: Bacteria > Bacillati > Actinomycetota > Actinomycetes > Kitasatosporales > Streptomycetaceae > Kitasatospora > Kitasatospora sp. NPDC057965. Next base: position 94,311 of record NZ_JBHVPZ010000004.1, on the reverse strand, counting down.
GGGGAGTGCGGCGTTCGTGCCGTACGTGGCGATGAAGCTGTGCTGGGCCTCCGGCGGCACCTTCGCCGGGATGAGCGGCGCCGAGATGCACGCCGCCTCCGTGCGCAACGGCGCCTCCGGGATCTGGCTCACCCTGGAGTCCTGGGGCCTGGACGGGACCGCGCTGCTGGCGGGGCTCGGGGTGTTCCTGCTCTGGGGGCTGGTCCGCCCCTGGGGGCAGGTGTTCCCGCGCTGGACCCTCCCGCTGGCCGGCCGCCCGGTGCCGCGCCGGCTGCCGCTGGTGCCCGCCCTGCTGGGGGCGGCCACCCTCGCGCCGTACGGGGTGGTGGGCGTCGGCTGGTCGGCGCTGGCCACGGCGGGGGTGGTGGAGGTGCCGCCCGGTGACTTCCCGACGGCGGCGGACACTCTGCTGGTCGCCTGGATCGGCCTGGGCGCGTTCGCGGTGTACGGGGCGGCCCTGGCGGTGGCGGCCCGCTCGTACTGGCGGCGCACCGCCCGCTGAGCGGTCGGGCGGGTGTTGCTGAAACAGCAACGAAAGTTGCCTCCCTCCTGGTGGTCGGCGCAGCCTGGCGGTGGAGGTGATCGCCGTGAGCGAGATGCGAAACGGGACCGTTCCCGAGAGTTCCGCCGCCACCGACGGCCACGACGTCGTGGTGGTCGGCGGCGGTGCCGCCGGGCTGAGCGCGGCCCTGGTGCTGGCCCGGGCCTGCCGCCGGGTGGCCGTGGTGGACGCCGGTCAGCCGCGCAACGCCCCGGCCGAGCGGATGGGGGGCTTCCTCTCCCGGGACGGCGTGCCCCCGGCCGCGCTGCTGGAGACCGGCCGCGCCGAACTGGCGGGGTACGGGGTCGACCTGCTCGACGCCCGGGTGGACCACGTCGAGCCGGTGCCCGCCGCGGACGCGCTCGCCTTCGACGTCCACCTGGCCGGCGGCCCGGCCCTGCGCGCCCGCCGGGTGGTGGTCGCCACCGGTCTGCGCGACGGCCTGCCGGAGCTGCCGGGCCTGGTCGAACGCTGGGGCCGCGACGTACTGCACTGCCCGTACTGCCACGGCTACGAGGTCCGCGACCGCCCGCTGGGCGTGCTGGGCACCCACCCGGGCGCGGTGCACCAGGCGCTGCTGCTGCGCCAGTGGTCGGCGGACGTGGTACTGCTCGCGCACACCCTGGAGCTGTCCGCGGACGACCGTGCCCGGCTCGGCGTCCGGGGCGTGCGGGTCGTCGAGGGCGAGGTCAAGCGGGTGGTGGTCACGGACGACCGGCTGCGCGGCGTCGAACTGGCGGACGGTACGGCCGTGCCGCGCGAGGCGGTGTTCCTCTTCCCGCGCATGGTGCCCCGGGACGCCCTGCTGTTCGGCCTGGACTGCGAGCGCGACGAGCAGGGCTGGGTGACCACCGACCGCACGGGCCGCACCAGCGTGCCCGGGGTGTGGGCGGTGGGCAACGTCGCCGACCCGCGCGCCCAGGTGGTCACCGCCGCCGGAGCGGGCGCCGCGGCGGCGTTCGCGCTCAACCACGACCTGGTGGACGAGGACGTCGAGCGCGCCCTCGTCGCCGCCTGAACCGACCCACCGAGAGGACGGAGTCCCCCATGACACCGCACGCCCACACCCATCGGCACGGCCACTCCCACGGCCACGCGCCCGCCCACCCGCACGGTCACCAGCACGGTCAGGAGGCCGAGTTCGACTGGGACGCCCTGGCCGGCCACCTGGAGCGCGAGGCCGAACTCAAGGTGCCGGCGGTCACCGAGGCCGCCCGGTGGCTGGGCGCTCTGCTGGACGGCGCCCCCGTCCACCGGGTGCTCGACGTGGGCAGCGGCCCCGGCGTGGTCGCCGGGCTGCTCGCGGACGCCTTCCCGGCCGCCGAGGTCGTCGCCGTGGACCAGTCGGACGCCCTGCTGGAGCGCGCCCGCACCCGCTCGGCCGGTCGCGTCGGTACCCACCGCGCCGACCTGCCGGAGGAGTTCGGCACGCTCGGCAGGGCCGACCTGGTCTGGTCCGGCAACGCGATCCACCACCTGGGCGATCAGCAGGCCGCGCTGACCGCGCTGGCCGCAGCCCTGCGCCAGGGCGGTCTGCTGGCCGTCGCCGAGGGCGGCCTCCCGGCCCGCTACCTCCCGCGCGACCTCGGCCTCGGCCGCCCCGGCCTGCAGGCCCGCCTGGACGCGGCGCACGAGGAGACCTTCGCGGCGATGCGCGAGTCCGTCCCGGACGCGGTGGCGGTGGTCGAGGACTGGCCGGCCCTGCTGGCCGCCGCCGGGCTGATCCCCACCGGCAGCCGGACCTTCCTGGTCGACCACCCGGCCCCGCTGGACACCCCGGCCCGCGAGTTCCTGCACGTCCAGCTCTCGCGCCGCCGCGGGCAGTTGGCCGATCTGCTGGACGAGTCCGACCTCGCCGCGCTGGACGCCCTGCTGGACCCCGAGGCCCCCACCGGCATCCTCGCCCGCCCCGACGCCTTCTACCTCGCGGCCCTCACCGTGCACACCGCCCGGAAGGTCTAGGCGAGGTCCGCAACTCGCCGTCGGCGCGGGCAGGACGGTCCGGCCGCGGGCGGAACGGCGGTCAGTGGTCCGGCTTGCGGTGCCGGCCGGTTCCCCGGCGCAGCAGCGGGACGGGCGTGTCCGCGTGCGGGAAGAGGGCCTGCGGCCCGGAGGCCCGCTCGGGGCGGACGATCAGCGGATAGGCCCCGGCGTAGTCCTGTGCCACCGCGAGGGGCTGCCAGGTGTGGCCGTCCCACTCGACCACCAGCCGGGGCACGTCCTGGAAGAGGTGTGCGGCGCGCCGGGGTCCGGGGGCGAGGGTGATCGCGTCCCGCGTCCCCGGGGCCCGGCGGCGGCGTGCCCGCTCGGCGTACCAATGGGCCAACGGCTCGTCGGCCAGGGGTTCTTCGGCGAACGGATCGTCCTCGGCGGCCATCGTCGGCGCCTCCCTCGCGTGTCGGTCGGGACGGCCAGTCTGGCCGATCCGCCGGGCGCCGGGCGATTCCACGATCGGGTGAAAAACCGATGGACGGCCGCCTCCCGGCACGGGGAGACGGCCGTCCGTCGAACACGCGCCTGTGCGGCCAGGCGCCTACGTGCCTATTCGCCGCCGCCGAAGCGCTCGGTCCAGGAGGCCAGGTCCTCGTCCGTGATCTTCGCGAACAGCACCGGCGGCACCGTGAACGGCGTCCCGGCCGGCACCGCGTCCAGCGCCCGCGCCGCGTCCGCGTCCACCCAGGTGGCGGTGCGCGCCGGGGCGTCGGCGGGCAGCGCGAAGGCCTCGCGCATCGCCTGCGCCGCCGCCGGGATGAACGGCTCGGAGACCACCGCGTACAGGTGGATGAGGTTCATCGCCGTGCGCAGCGTCAGCGCCGCCGCCTCCGGGTCGGTCTTCACCTGCAGCCAGGGCGCCTTCTCGTCCAGGTAGGCGTTGCCCGCGCTCCACAGGGTGCGCAGGCTCTGCGCCGCCTTGCGGAAGTTGAGCGCCTCCAGCTGCGCCTCGTAGTCGGCCAGCAGTTCGGCGATCTGCGCGCCCAGCCGCTGCTCCGCCTCGCCCGCCGGGTTCCCGGCCGGCACGTCGTCGCCGAACCGCTTGCGGCTGAAGGACAGCACCCGGTTGACGAAGTTGCCGAGGGTGTCGGCGAGGTCCTTGTTGACCACCGAGGCGAAGAGGTCCCAGGTGAAGCTGGAGTCGTCCGACTCGGGCGCGTGGGCCATCAGGAAGTAGCGCCAGTAGTCGGCCGGCAGCAGCTCCAGGGCGACGTCGGTGAAGATGCCCCGCTTCTGGCTGGTGGAGAACTTCCCGCCGTAGTACGTCAGCCAGTTGAAGGCCTTGACGTAGTCGACCTTCTTCCAGGGCTTGCGCGAGCCGAGGATCGTGGCCGGGAACATCACCGTGTGGAACGGGACGTTGTCCTTGGCCATGAACTCGGTGTAGCGGACCGTCTCGTCCGCCTCGTACCACCAGGACTTCCAGTCCCGCAGCTCGCCGGACGGCGCCGCGTCCGACCACTCCTTCGTCGCGCCGATGTACTCGATCGGCGCGTCGAACCAGACGTAGAAGACCTTGCCCGCGGCCGCCAGCTCCGGCCACACGTCGGCCGGGACCGGCACGCCCCACTCCAGGTCACGGGTGATCGCGCGGTCCTGCAGGCCCTCGGTCAGCCACTTGCGGGCGATCGAGGAGGCCAGCACCGGCCACTCGTCGCCGTGCGCGGCGACCCAGTCCTCCACCTGTCCGGTCAGCTTCGACTGGAGCAGGAACAGGTGCTTGGTCTCCCGCACCTCCAGGTCCGCGCTGCCGCTGATCGCCGAGCGCGGCTCCAGCAGGTCGGTCGGGTCCAGCACGCGGGTGCAGTTCTCGCACTGGTCGCCGCGGGCCTTGTCGTAGCCGCAGTGCGGGCAGGTGCCGACGATGTACCGGTCCGGCAGGAAGCGGCCGTCCGCGTTGGAGTACACCTGGCGGATCGCCCGCTCCTCGATGAAGCCGTTGGCGTGCAGCTCGCGGGCGATCTCCTGGGTGATCTCCCGGTTCTGCGGCGAGGAGCTGCGGCCGAAGTAGTCGAAGGAGAGCCGGAAGCCGTCGTAGACCGCCTTCTGCTGGTGGTGCGCCCGCGCGCAGAACTCCGCCACCGGCAGTCCGGCCTCCTGCGCGGCCAGCTCGGCCGGCGTCCCGTGCTCGTCGGTCGCGCAGATGTACAGCACCTCGTGCCCGCGCTGGCGCAGGTACCGCGAGTAGACGTCCGCCGGCAGCATGGACCCGACCATGTTGCCCAGGTGCTTGATCCCGTTGATATAGGGGAGGGCGCTGGTGATCAGGTGCCGAGCCATCCTCGGATGCTCCGATTTCTCCCGCACGCACCCCTGTCCCGGAGTGCCGTGACGGGCGCAGGGTCTGGGACGGCGAGGGGAACCGGGCACAGGCGCCGCCTCCCGGGCTGCCGGCCAGAGCGACGTTCCACTGTGGGCTCCCCAATCCTAGCGAAGCCCGCCCCTCCCCCTCGCGTCCATTTCCCCGGGGCCGCCGCGCCGCGCTCCGCCGCCCCCGCGGGACGGAGGGGCGGCGGAGCGGGACACGCCCTACCGCTCGACGAAGTGGTCGAACTCGCCGGCCTTCACCCCGAGGACGAAGGCGGCCCACTTGCGGGGGGTGGTGCGGACGACGATGGCGTCGTTCCTGGGGTCGCGGATCTCGACCATGCCGTTGACGGTGCGGATCTCCAGGGCGTCGTCGCCCTCGCCGCCGGGGGCGGCCTTCTGCCAGCTGTCCATGAGGTGGGCTCCTCTGTCGGGGGTGGGTGGGTCACCGGGTGGTGAGGTGGTCGAACTCGCCGCGTTTGACGCCCTCGATCCAGCGGGCGAAGGCCTCGGCGGTGGTGGTGACGGCGGAGTCGGGGGTGTCGGACTCGCGGATCTCGATCCGTCCGTCGGCGGCCCGCACTTCGAGGCACTGGTTGCTGTTGCCGCTCATCGAGGACTTCTGCCAGTCGGTCATCGGGGTGGCCGGCCTTCCAGGTCCGTCATGATGCGCCGGACGAAGTCGCGGGTCTCCTCGGGGGCCAGGGCGAGGGAGTCGGACTCGGTGACGATCGAGCGGTAGGACGCCAGGTCCGCCTCCGAGTCGATGAACTGCGGTCCCTGGGTCAGGTCGATCTGCACCGTGTCCAGCTCGGGGACCGGTCCGTGGGCGAGGAAGAGGTCCTCGCCCGAGCCGGGATAGGTGTCGACGCTGAAGGGGATCGCGCGGACGGTGACCCCGGGGCGCTCGGCGTCGTCCAGCAGGCTGGCGAGCTGTTCGCGCAGGACCGCGGGGCCGCCGAACTGCATCCGCAGCGCGGCCTCGTGTATGAACGCGGTGAACGGCCGGCCGGCGGCCAGGACCTGCTGGCGCTCGGTGCGGAAGGCGGTCCGTACGTCGGCGTCGTGGCGCGGCAGCGGCGGACGCAGCCGGGCGAACATCGCGGCGGCGTACCGGCCGGTCTGGAGCAGGCCCGGGATCGAGGTGGTGTTCAGGACGAGCAGGGACTCGGCGTGGTGCTCCAGTTCGGCGATGTCGAGCATCCCGGCGGGGACGCGCCCGCGGAAGTGGTGCCACCAGTGCTTGCCGCGGTCCTGGGTCATCAGCGTCAGGGCCTCGACGAGCGGGGGGTTGGAGCACCGGCAGGCGGCGGCCCAGGAGCGGAGGCGGTCGGCGCTGATGCCCGACTTCCCGTTCTCCATCTGGGAGATCTTGGGAACGTCCGTGCCCAGGGCCGCCGCCATGGCCTTCGGGGTCATGCCCGCGTGCTCGCGCAACTTGCGCAGTTCCGAACCGAGTCGTTGCTGGCGCACGCTGGGCGACAGGCGTGGGGGCATGCGCGTCTCTCCTCGGTCGGTGCCTTCGGTGCAGTTTGCCGCCCCGTGGACACCGGGTCCACCGTGTCGCTCGATAGGGTGAAGTGCGCCAGACGCAGTAGCAACTGTTGCCCCTGAAACCCTAGCGTCGTCGCCATGGGGCCGGTCTGCGCCGGCAGCCGGGCCCCACCCCTCAACTGGACTGGAGACAGTCGATGTTGCTTCCACCGGGGATCGGGGCCGAGCCCGACGGGCCGCGCCGCGGGCGGTCGCGCGGCGCCGTCCGGCCGCCCTCGCCCCGAACCCGTGCGCGAGGGCTTGACCTCGTCGCCGCTTTGGCCGATGACTGGGGTGTGGAACTCATCGGGGTGTGCGGCGGGGCGGTCCGGGCCGTGGCGGCGGTCGATCGCTGATGGCCGTGGTGTTGCTGACGGGCCTGCTGGTGTCGGTGGTCTTCGTCGGGGTGGTCGCGCAGATCATCGCGACCCGTCAGCCACGGGAACGGCGGTCGGGCAAACGGGACTTGGCGCCCCGTAGGGAGAAATAGCGGTCAGCCGGCGGCGAGCCGCCGCTCCAGGCGGGCGCGGGCGGCCGGCCACTCGTCGCGCAGCATCCCGAAGTGGGCGGTGTCCCGCCAGACGCCGTTGGCGCGCCGCTTGTCGTGGCGGTGCACGCCCTCGAAACGGGCGCCCAGCCGCTGGATCGCGGTGCGCGAACGGTCGTTGAGCGCGTCGGTCTTCCAGAACACCCGGCCCATGCCCAACTCCTCGAACGCGTGGACGAGCAGCAGCAGCTTCGCCTCGGTGTTGACGGCGGTGCGCCAGACCGACCGGGCGTACCAGGTGCCGCCGATCTCGACGAGCTCGTCCTCGGCGCTGAACGCGTAGTAACCGGTGATGCCGACGGCCCGGCCGGACGCGAGCTCGATCACGGCGAACTTCACGGCCCTCCCGGCCGCCGCCTCGGCGAGCCGGAAGTCGAGGATCGCGCCCAGCTCCTCCTCCGAGGCCGGCGGGGCGAACGGGATCCACCGCCACACCTCCGGGTCCGGGCCGACGGTGTCCCACAGGTCGGACAGGTGGCGGCGCTCCAGCGGCTCCAGGCGGACGTGGCGGCCGGTGAGGACGACGGGCACGGGCAGCTTCGCGGTCATGATCCGGAACGGTAGCCCGTCAATGTACTAGAGGCAATTGTTTTTTGTGCTAGTTCAATGATCCGGGGGCAAAGGAAGAGGCCCTGCGGACCGAGCGGTCCGCAGGGCCTCCCCGGGAGGACCCGGCCTACAGGAACGAGTTGATCTGGATCGTCTCGTCGCGGCCCGGGCCGACGCCGATGGCCGAGATCGGGGCGCCCGACATCTCCTCCAGCGCCTTCACGTACGCCTGGGCGTTCTTCGGAAGCTCGGCGAAGGTCTTCGCCTTGCTGATGTCCTCGCTCCAGCCCGGCAGCGTCTCGTAGATCGGCTTGGCGTGGTGGAAGTCGGACTGGTTGTACGGCAGCTCCTCGACCCGCTGCCCGTCGATCTCGTACGCCACGCAGACCGGGATCTGCTCCCAGCCGGTGAGCACGTCGAGCTTGGTGAGGAAGAAGTCGGTGAGGCCGTTGACCCGGGTCGCGTAGCGCGCGATCACCGCGTCGAACCAGCCGCAGCGGCGGTCGCGGCCGGTGGTGACGCCGCGCTCGCCGCCGATGCGGCGCAGCGCCTCGCCGTCCTCGTCGAGCAGCTCGGTCGGGAACGGGCCGGAGCCGACGCGGGTGGTGTAGGCCTTCAGGATGCCGATGACCCGGTCGATCTTGGTGGGGCCGATGCCGGAGCCGGTGCAGGCGCCGCCCGAGGTCGGGTTGCTGGAGGTGACGAACGGGTACGTGCCGTGGTCGACGTCGAGCAGGGTGCCCTGGCCGCCCTCCAGCAGGACGACCTTGCCGGCCTTCAGCGCCTCGTCGAGCACCAGGGTGGTGTCGGCCAGGAACGGCTTGATCTTGTCCGCGTAGCCCAGGTACTCCTCCAGCACCAGGTCGGCGGGGATGGCGCGGCGGTTGTACAGCTTGACCAGCAGCTGGTTCTTGTCGTGCAGCGCCGCCTCGATCTTCTGGCGCAGGATCGACTCGTCGAAGAGGTCCTGGACCCGGATGCCGACGCGGTTGATCTTGTCCGCGTAGGTCGGGCCGATGCCGCGGCCGGTGGTGCCGATCCGGCGCTTGCCGAGGAAGCGCTCGGTGACCTTGTCCAGGGTGCGGTGGTACGGCGTGATCAGGTGGGCGTTGCCCGAGATCAGCAGCTTGGAGGTGTCGATGCCGCGCTCGTTCAGGCCGTTGAGCTCGGAGAGCAGCACGCCCGGGTCGATGACGACGCCGTTGCCGATCACCGGCGTCACATTCGGGCTGAGGATGCCGGAAGGCAGCAGGTGCAGCGCGTACTTCTGGTCGCCGATGACCACCGTGTGACCGGCGTTGTTGCCGCCCTGGTAGCGGACGACGTAGTCGACGGAGCCGCCGAGGAGGTCGGTCGCCTTCCCCTTGCCCTCGTCTCCCCACTGAGCGCCAACGAGCACGAGTGCCGGCACAGGCGTACACCCCTTCCGGTTGGGGCATCCTGCGTAGGCCGCAGTCTGCCCCGAGATAGACGAAGCCCCTGGCGCAATAGCGCAAGGGGCTCTTGCACCGAGAGATTACCTGAGGAAGGACCGGTTGTGTCGTCCCTGTCCACGCCTGCAACCGGCGGCCCGGAGCCGCTTCTCCTGCTCCTCGACCCGGCGGCCCGGCAGTCCGACGGCGAGTCGGTGCGGATCGCGAGGGACGTTCTCTCCGGTGGGACGGACGTCAAGGTGGCCTGTCCGGAGACGCCTTCCGAGCTCGACCGGGTGCTTTCGCACCGCGGCCGGAGGCGACCGGTGGTGATCGGTTCCGATCTGGCCCTCCAGCGGGTGCTCCAGGCGCTCCACCGCCAACGTGAGCTGGGGACGGACCCGGTGGGCCTGGTGCCGGTCGGCCGGCCGGAGGAGGTGGCGGCGGCCCGCGGACTGGGCGTTCCGGCGGCCCCGGTGGCGGCGGCGCGGGCGGTGCTGGCGGGCGCGCCGCGCAAGCTGGACCTGCTGGTCGACGACGGCGGCGGGGTGGCGCTCGGCGGGGTGCGGATCTCGGGGAGCGGATCTCGGCGGCCGGTGGGCCGTCCGAGCGGCTGGCGTTCGCTATGGGCGAAACTGGCTGCGGCCGAGCAGGGGACCGTACTCACCCCGGAGCGGACCGGACGCCCGGGCCGGGGCGAGCCGGGCGCCGGGGAGCAGAGCTCGCGGCTGCGGGTCGAGGCGGACGGCCGGCTGCTCGCCGACGTGCACCGGCCGGTCCGGGTGGTCCAGGTGACCCTGCCGGCCGGCGGGGCGGCCGGCGAGGGCGTGATGGAGATCGTGGTCCGCGCCCCCGGTGCCCTGCTCCGGGCGAAGGCGGCCAGCGTCTCGGTGGCCGGCCGCGGCTTCGGCTACCTGGCGGACGGCCGCCCGGTCGGGCCGGTCCGGGCCCGCACCTGGACGGTCCACCCGGGGTGCTGGGGCCTGCTGCTGCCCGCCGCGCCGCCGCCCCGCGCCGACGGTGCCCCCGGGTGAGCAGGCTCACGTTGGACGAACGGCGGACGAACGCCGGGCGAAGCGCCGGACCCGCCCGGAACACGCCAACGGGCGCGGGCCGCAAGGCCGGGCGGGTCGGCCGTCCGTTCCCGCAGACGCAAACCCGTCTCTGGTAAGGGGTTTTGTCTACGCGCGTTACCGGCCCACGCCCGGTCAGCTCCGGTCGCCCGGGTGCCCGAGGGCCGGATCGGCTGGCCTAGACTCGAAGGCGTGCCACGTGGTGACGGAAGACTCAACCACGATCTTCTTCCCGGCGAGAAAGGCCCCCAGGACGCTTGCGGCGTCTTCGGTGTCTGGGCTCCCGGCGAGGAGGTCGCCAAGCTCACGTTCTTCGGCCTTTACGCCCTGCAGCACCGCGGTCAGGAATCCGCGGGCATCGCAGTGAGCAACGGCTCCCAGATTCTCGTCTTCAAGGACATGGGGCTCGTCTCCCAGGTCTTCGACGAGGCCTCGCTGGGGTCGTTGCACGGGCATATCGCCGTCGGACACGCCCGCTACTCGACCACCGGTTCCTCGGTCTGGGAGAACGCCCAGCCGACCTTCCGGGCGACCGTGCACGGCTCGCTGGCCCTCGGTCACAACGGAAACCTGGTGAACACCGCCGAACTGGCGGCCATGGTCGCCGAACTCCCCGGCGAGGAGCACGTCTCCCGCTCCGGGAGGACGGCCGCGACCAACGACACCGACCTGGTGACGGCGCTGCTCGCCGGCCACCCGGAGCTCTCCATCGAGGAGACCGCCAAGGTCGTCCTGCCCAAGGTCAAGGGCGCCTTCTCGCTCGTCTTCATGGACGAGAACACGCTCTACGCCGCCCGTGACCCGCAGGGCATCCGCCCGCTGGTGCTGGGCAGGCTGGAGCGCGGCTGGGTGGTCGCCTCCGAGACCGCGGCGCTGGACATCTGCGGCGCCTCCTTCATCCGCGAGGTCGAGCCGGGCGAGCTCATCGCCATCGACGAGAACGGCATGCGCACCTCCCGGTTCGCCGAGGCGAAGCCCAAGGGCTGCGTCTTCGAGTACGTCTACCTCGCCCGCCCGGACACCACCATCGCCGGCCGCAACGTCCACCTCTCCCGCGTGGAGATGGGCCGCCGGCTGGCGAAGGAGGCCCCGGTCGAGGCCGACCTGGTGATAGCGACGCCGGAGTCCGGCACCCCGGCCGCGATCGGGTACGCCGAGGCCAGCGGCATCCCCTACGGCTCCGGCCTGGTGAAGAACGCCTACGTGGGCCGCACCTTCATCCAGCCCAGCCAGACCATCCGCCAGCTCGGCATCCGGCTGAAGCTCAACCCGCTGCGCGAGGTCATCCGGGGCAAGCGCCTGGTCGTGGTCGACGACTCGATCGTCCGCGGCAACACCCAGCGCGCCCTGGTGAAGATGCTCCGCGAGGCCGGCGCCGCCGAGGTCCACATCCGGATCTCCTCGCCGCCGGTGAAGTGGCCGTGCTTCTTCGGCATCGACTTCGCCACCCGCGCGGAGCTGATCGCCAACGGCATGACCATCGAGGAGATCGGCCGCACCCTCGGCGCGGACTCGCTCTCCTACATCTCGATCGACGGCATGATCGAGGCCACCAAGCAGCCGAAGGACCGGCTCTGCCGGGCGTGCTTCGACGGTGAGTACCCGATGGAGCTGCCGGACCCGGCGCTGCTCGGCAAGCTCCTGCTGGAGGCCGAGATCAAGGGCGGCCAGCAGACCCCCGCGGTCCGCGGCAAGCCGACCAGCGGCAGCGACCTGGACGGCGTCCAGTCGCTGCTCGGCGGGGCGGGCGCGGCCGACGCGCTGCGCCGCCCGTAACGAGCCCACGGTGGGGTCCCGCGAACCGGGGCCCCACCGCTGTTCCAACCCCCACCACAGACCCGAAAGGGCCGCAGTGACCAGCTCCAACCAGAACGGCGCCACCTACGCCGCCGCCGGTGTCGACATCGAGGCGGGCGACCGCGCCGTCGAGCTCATGAAGCAGTGGGTGAAGAAGGCCAACCGCCCCGAGGTGGTCGGCGGTCTCGGCGGCTTCGCCGGCCTCTTCGACGTCTCCGCGTTCAAGAACTACGAGCGGCCGCTGCTGGCCTCGGCCACCGACGGCGTGGGGACCAAGGTGGCCATCGCGGCCGCCATGGACAAGCACGACACCATCGGCCACGACCTGGTCGGCATGGTCGTCGACGACATCGTGGTGTGCGGTGCCGAGCCGCTGTTCATGACCGACTACATCTGCGTCGGCAAGGTCGTCCCGGAGCGGGTCGCCGCGATCGTCAAGGGCATCGCCGAGGGCTGCGCGCTGGCCGGCTGCGCCCTGGTCGGCGGCGAGACCGCCGAGCACCCGGGCCTGCTCGGCCCGGACGAGTACGACGTCGCGGGCGCCGGCACCGGCGTGGTCGAGGCGGACGCGCTGCTGGGCGCCGAGCGGGTCCGGGCCGGCGACGTGGTGATCGCGATGGCCGCCTCCGGCCTGCACTCCAACGGCTACTCGCTGGTCCGCCACGTGCTGCTGAACCAGGCCGGCTGGAAGCTGGACCGCAAGGTCGAGGAGTTCGGCCGCACCCTCGGCGAGGAGCTGCTGGAGCCGACCCGGATCTACTCGCTGGACTGCCTGGCGCTGATCCGGGCCACCGAGGTGCACGCCTTCTCGCACGTCACCGGCGGCGGCCTGGCGGCCAACCTGGCCCGGGTGATCCCGGACGGCCTGCACGCCCGCCTGGACCGCGGCACCTGGACCCCGCTGCCGGTCTTCCGGACCGTCGCCGAGGTCGGCAAGGTGGCCACCCTGGAGATCGAGAAGACGCTCAACATGGGCGTCGGCATGGTCGCGGTCGTCCCGCCGCACTCGGTGGACACCGTGCTGGCGGTCCTGGAGGACCGCGGCGTGGAGTCCTGGGTGCTGGGCGACATCGTCGACCGCACCGCCGAGCACGAGGACGGCGCAGCCCTCTACAACGCCTACGAGGGCTTCACGGCGGGCTGAGCCCCGGCCGGTGCGCGGAAGGCCCCTCCGGCGGCGCCGGAGGGGCCTTCCGCGTCCGCTGCCCGAGTCCCGGTGCCCGAGGGCAGCGGACGCGGGTGCGGGAACGCCGAAAACCGGCCCGGTGCACTGGGCACCGAGGCCGGTCTGGTCAGACTCGGACTGGGAGACTACGCGCGACGGCGGGCCTGCGATGGCCCGGTACCCGACTCGGTGTCGTCGTCCTCGCCGTCATCGGCGTAACGAGCCGCGTACTCCGCGTACGGGTCGTCGTCCTCGTCCTCTTCGATCGGCTCCGGCTCGATCGGGGAGGTGGAGGGCGATACGCCCAGCTCGCTGGAGAGACGATTGGCGTCGAACCCGCCGCTGTTGTACTTCAGCTCGCGGGCGACCTTCGTCTGCTTGGCCTTGGCCCGGCCGCGCCCCATGGGTCGACCCCCTCAACGATGGGGCTCACGGCCCCGAGTCTGACACGTGTTCATGATCAAGAGCGGCCTGCCCGAATGGGGAGAACCGTCCCTTGGAGCATTAACGGTACCTGTTTCTGCCGCTGGACGGTACGTCGTCAGTGTGACGTGGCGCGCACCAGCCGCACCCGCGACCAGGTCGTCCCAGGTCAGGGGAGGTTTTGCGGCTTTCTGCACGCTGTCCGGAGGTGTCTCAGGTCCGTTGTTTCCTCGTCGATTATCCCCCCAAGGGGGACCTTGGATCACCCGATCGGGTGCAGAATCGAGAATCCGGTTCCACATTGTGATGCGCGGGGGACGGACGTGGACGTCCCCCGCGCATCGTCGGTCGGGCGCCGGGCGGGCACCGGTCGAGCCGGGCCCGGCCGGACCGGGATCAGCCCCGGCGGGCGCCCGGCAGCAGCACCGAGCGCAGCGCGCTGATCTCCCGCATCCGCTTCTCCGCGAGGCGGTCGGCGGCGACGGCCGGCGGCACGCCGTCGGCGGCGGCCCGGGTGAAGATCTCCAGGGTGGTGTCGAAGATCTTCGTCGCCTTGTTCTTGGCGCGCTCGAAGTTGAAGCCGTCGATCTCGTCGGCGACCTGGATGACGCCGCCGGAGTTCACCAGGTAGTCCGGGGCGTAGAGCAGGCCGCGGTCGGCGAGGTCCTTCTCGACGCCCGGGTGGGCCAGCTGGTTGTTGGCGGCGCCGCAGACGATGGCGGTGCCGGACTCGCCCAGCGCGGCCACGGTGTCGTCGGTGAGGGCGCCACCGAGCGCGCAGGGGGCGTAGACGTCCAGCTTGGCCTGGAGCAGCGCGGCGGTGTCGGCGACGACCTCCACCTCCGGGTGGGCGGCCCGCACGCGGTTGACGGCCGCCTCCGAGACGTCGGTGACGACGACGGTGGCGCCGTCCGCGACCAGGTGGCCGACCAGGTAGTGGCCGACCTTGCCGACGCCGGCCACGCCGACCCGCTTGCCGCGCAGGGTGGGCTGACCCCAGCGGGCCTGGGCGGAGGCGCGCATGCCCTGGAAGACGCCGAAGGCGGTCAGGATGGACGAGTCGCCGGCGCCGCCCTGCTCGGGCGAGCGGCCGGTGACGAACTCCGTCTCGCGCGCCACGACGTCCATGTCCTGGACGTAGGTGCCCACGTCGCAGGCGGTGATGTAGCGGCCGCGCAGCGACTCCACGAAGCGGCCGTAGGCCCGGAGCATCGCCTCGTTCTTGTCCTTGTTCGGGTCGCCGATGATGACGGCCTTGCCGCCGCCGAGGTCGAGGCCGGCCAGCGCGTTCTTGTAGGACATGCCGCGGGAGAGGTTGAGCGCGTCCTCCAGCGCCGCCTCCTCGGAGGCGTACGGGAAGAAGCGGGTGCCGCCGAGGGCCGGGCCCAGCGCGGTGGAGTGGATGGCGATGATCGCCTTCAGCCCCGAGGAGCGGTCGTGGCAGAGGACGACCTGCTCGTGGCCGTCGCCGGTGGCGCCGTCCTGGGAGTTGCCGAAGATCCTGCCGAGCACGCCGGGTGCGGAGTGGGTCGGGGCGGCGGTCTGTACGTCGGTCACTGTGGTGACTCCAGTATTCGAGGCCCGCTTGCTGTGGTGCGGGCGCCTAGGGCGAAGCGTAGTCGCGGGGGCGCCGACGATCCGCCCCCTTGGCGAAGCTCGTCCCGGTTGTCCGAGGGGTGAGACGGGGGTGGTCGCCAGCAGCCCGTTCACGCCCCGGGGGTGCGTCCGCGAACGGGGCCGGCGGCGGCCACCCGCCGCCGGACACTCCCGGGCGGCGGGGGGTGCGTGCGACGATGCAGGACGTGACCGTCGTCCGTACCTCCGTGCTGCCGCCCTACGCCGCGCACCTGCGGGTCTACGAGCCGCTGGCCGCCTACCCGGAGCCCGACCGGGCGCACTGGCAGGCCTTCGCGGCGGAGCACGGCCCGGACGCGCCGGAGGCGGGCCGCTCGGTGGCCGCCGCGGCGCTGGCGGAGCAGCGCACGGCCCTGGCCGAACTGGTCGGCCGCACCCCCCGGGCGCTGCCGGAGCGGGAGAGCGAGCGGGCCTTCGTCCGGCTGGTGGACGGGGTGCTGTACATCTGTCCGTGGGCGACCAGACTGCGCAACTGGCAGGCGCTGGAGGAACTGCGGGCCGGGGCGCCGGTGGCGCTGCTGGACACCGCGCTGCCGCCGGCCACCCGGGCGGAGGCGGAGGCGGACCGGGAGCGCTGGCGGGCGGAGCACCCGGACGCCCGGCCGTGGATCCTCACCAGCCGGTGGGAGGTGCCGGTGCGGTGGTTCCTGCCGTTCGGGGACGAAGATCGATGCTTCGTTCCCGCAGGGGCGGGGGAGAAGGGAGGGGAAGGAGTCCGGGGGGACCGGGCGTCGGCGTTGTTCTACCTGACGCCGATGGCGCAGGCGCGCCGCCGGGTGGCCCGGGCGTACCGGGCGTTGCGCGAGGCGGTGCCGGAAGGGGAGCTGGTGCGGGGGGCGGAGCAGATCGGGCGGTGGCTGGAGGAATTCCATCCGCGGTCGCTGGTGGAGCTGGACTACGGGGGGCTGGTGCACCTGCTGGGGCCGGACAGGCTGTTGGCGGACCGTTCGGCCGGGGAACTGGAGGACGGGCTGCGGGCGCTGCGGGCGGGGGACTCGGCGGAGGCGCTGCGCGCGTACGAGGCGCTGACGACGCGCTGGCGGCGGGTGCTGGCGCTGCGCCACGCGAACTGAGCCGGACGGGCCCGGGTGCGGCCGGGCCGCGCTGAGGGGGCGTCATCGCTGGCCGGGGCGGGTGTCGGTGGTACTTGTCAGACTGTAAGAGTCTTACGGCCTGACCCGTGTGACCAAGGTCCTGGTTCGGGTCAATACCTGTCGAACGTGACACTACTCACTGTTGACGCGAACTCACCCCTATGTGCAAAAATGGGACAACCAGCCCAACTTCACGTGAGCGTGCCCACTTTTGGGTGGTTCTGGAGTCGATGCGTGCTTTGCGGGGAAACGGAGGGTCTGGTCCCCTCATAACCGAATGTCACTATTAGGTGACCGCCCGTTATGAGGTGGTCCATCGCGATCCGTCGGCCTTGAACCCGTGAGGGGTCAATTTTGGCGGTTTGGTCGATAGGGCTGGACGGATGGTGTAGTTGTAGACACCAGGACAAGCCGTTCGTCCTATAACCGACTCGGCCCGTCTATGCCATTTCGGGCATCGCGGGCCAAGGTGCAGAATTTGAAGGATAGAACCGCCCTGGTTCGGTTCTCCCGAGGAGGCCGCTCATGACCGCTCGTACCCCCGATGCCGAGCCCCTGCTGACTCCGGCAGAGGTCGCCACCATGTTCCGTGTGGATCCCAAGACCGTGACCCGCTGGGCTAAGGCCGGCAAGCTCACGTCGATCCGCACGCTGGGCGGCCATCGCCGTTACCGTGAGGCGGAGGTGCGCGCCCTGCTGGCCGGTATTCCGGCGCAGCGCACCGAGGCCTGACCGGCCGAACGCTCAAGGCTCTTTCGAAGGGGCTGCTTACCGGACTCCGCCGGGTCCGGTAAGCAGCCCCTTTGTTTGTTCCGACGGGCCCGGGCGCAGTTCGTCCACGGCACTCCCGTGCTCGTGCGATCCATCCGGAATGTTGAACTCCGGATAACGATTTGAGGGAGAAGAGGTGGGGGGGATTTACTGTGAATAGCAGTACAATTTTACATATTAAATTAGCCCCTTCCGGGAAGGGGGCCCGAAGGGCCGGTTCCCGGGAATGTCGGGTGACGACCATCACACGCATAGTCACTTGTGGTCTAGACCTAGTCCGGGTAAAAGGGCCGGCCCGGCAAACGCGAAAGGCCCGGAACCAAACGGTTCCGGGCCTTTCGACTACGGCGATCCCGACGGGACTTGAACCCGCGACCTCCACCTTGACAGGGTGGCGAGCTAACCAACTGCTCCACGGGACCAGAGTGTTCCTGATCCGTCCGCTCCGCTTGTCCTTGTCGGCCGCGCTGCGAACAAGACAGATCGTAGCCCATGTGGGGCCCCCAGGTCGAACCGGCTCCGAACCGGCTCCCGAGGGCCCCCGGCGCAGCTCAGAGCGTGGCCCTGGCCGCCTCCATCGCCTTGGTGATCCGCTTCTCCGAGACCGGCGACGGCGTGCCGAGACCCTGGGCGAAGAAGCTGACCCGCAGCTCCTCGATCATCCAGCGGATCGCCCGCACCTCCGGGGAGGGCTCCCGCCCGGCCGGGACGGCCGCCAGCAGTTCCCCGTAGGCCTGCTGGACCTGCTGCACCTTCAGCAGCTGCTGGGCGTCCCGCTGTGGGTGGTTGGGCAGCGCCTCCAGCCGGCGGTCCACCGCCAGCAGGTAGCGCTTGAGGTCCGGCAGCCGCTGCCAGCCGGTCTCGGTGACGAAGCCCGGGTGCACCAGCGAGGCCAGGTGCAGCCGGATGTCGTTCACCGCGTTCAGCAGCACCGGGCTGCTCACCGACTTCAGCCGGGTCGACGCCTTGTGGAAGGCGATCAGCGCGGTGGCCGTCTTCAGCGTGGTGTCCGCCGAGAGGTCGTACAGATCGGCCCGGACCTTGTCGCGCAGCACGCCGAACGCCGCCTCGTCCCAGGCCGGTCCGCCGGCGAGCGTCATCAGCCGGTCGGCGGCGCAGGCCACCACGTCCTCGAAGAGCGCCGGGATCGAGCCGTGCGGGTTGTACGACAGCGCGAGCTTGGCCTGGTTGCCCAGCCGGCCCTGGATCGACTTGGCGGGCGAGGTGGTGGAGAGCATCAGCAGCCGCCGGGTGCCCTCCCACATCGCCTGCTCCTGCGCCTGCGGGGTGTCGAACAGCCGGATGCCGACCGTCTCCCGCTCGTCCACCAGCGCCGGGTAGGCGCGCAGCGCGTGGCCGCGGGAACGCTGCTCGAAGGTGCGCTGCAGCACCGGCAGCCCCTCCGGCCAGGCGGTCAGCCCGGACTGCTCGATGCCCCGGCCGGAGGCGGCCGAGGAGAGCGTCTCCTTCAGCTTCGGGTTGAGCCGCTGCCGCAGCTCCTCCAGGTCCTTGGACTCGGCGAGCTTCTTGCGGCCGTCCACCACCCGGAAGGTCACCTTGAGGTGCTCCGGGACCCGTTCCTCGTCCCAGGCCTCCGGCGGCACGGTGACCGCCGTCAGGCGCTTCAGGGCGTGCTCCAGGGCCGGCAGCAGCGGTTCCTGGCGCTCCTGGTGGTTCCTCAGGTCGCGCAGCGCGGCGCGGGCGAAGTCCGGGGCGGGCACGAAGTTGCGCCGCACCGCCTTGGGCAGCGCCTTGATCCAGGCGGTGACCAGCTCCTCGCGCAGGCCCGGGATCTGCCAGTCGAAGCCCTCCGCGGTGACCTGGTTGAGCACCGGCAGCGGGATGTGCACGGTCACGCCGTCCGCGTCGCTGCCCGGCTCGAACTGGTAGGTGAGCTGGAAGCGGAGCTTGCCCTGCTGCCAGTGGTCCGGGTAGTCGGCCTCGGTGACGCCGTCGGCGGCGTCGTTGATCAGCATCGACTTCTCGAAGTTGAGCAGGTCGGGCTGGTCCCGGCGGGCCTGCTTCCACCAGGAGTCGAAGTGCCGGGTGGAGACGATGTCGTCGGGCAGCCGGCCGTCGTAGAACTCGAACAGGGTCTGGTCGTCGACCAGGATGTCCCGGCGGCGGGCCCGGTTCTCCAGCTCCTCGACCTCGCTGAGCAGCTTGCGGTTCTCGGCGAAGAAGCGGTGGTGGGTCTCCCAGTCGCCCTCGACCAGCGCGTTGCGGATGAACAGCTCGCGACAGAGCTCCGGGTCGATCCGGCCGTAGTTGACCTTCCGCTGCGCGACCACGGGCACCCCGTAGAGGGTGACCTTCTCGTACGCCAGGACGGCCCCGGACTTCTTCTCCCAGTGCGGCTCGCTGTAGTTGCGCTTCACCAGGTGGCCGGCCAGCGGCTCGACCCACTCCGGCTCGATCTTCGCGTTGATCCGGGCCCAGAGCCGGGAGGTCTCCACCAGCTCGGCGGACATCACCCAGCGCGGCGGCTTCTTGAACAGGCCGGAGCCGGGGAAGACCGCGAACCGGGCGCCGCGCGCGCCGCCGTACTCGCGCTTCTCCACGTCGAACAGGCCGATGTGCGAGAGCAGGCCGGCCAGCAGCGACTGGTGGATCCGGTCGGCGTCCGGCTCGGCGTCGTCGTGCGCCTCCTCGATGGTGACGCCGAGCTGCTTGGCGACCGTGCGCAGCTGGGAGTAGATGTCCTGCCACTCCCGTATCCGCAGGTAGTTGAGGAACTCGGCCTTGCACATCCGGCGGAACGCGGAGGAGGACAGCTCGCGCTGCTGCTCCCGCACGTAGCGCCACATCGACAGGAAGGAGAGGAAGTCGGAGGTCTCGGAGGTGAAGCGGCGGTGCCGCTCGTCGGCGGCCTGGCGCTTCTCGGCGGGGCGCTCGCGCGGGTCCTGGATGGAGAGCGCGGCGGCGATCACCATGACGTCGCGCACGCAGCCGTTCCGGTCCGCCTCCAGGACCATCCGGGCCATCCGCGGGTCCACCGGGAGCTGGGACAGCTTGCGGCCGAGCGGGGTGAGCCGCTTGCGGACGTCCTTCTCCTCCGGGTCGAGCGCGCCGAGCTCGTGCAGGAGGCTGATGCCGTCCTTGATGTTGCGGGAGTCCGGCGGGTCCAGGAACGGGAAGGCGGCGATGTCGCCGAGGCCGGCGGCGGTCATCTGGAGGATGACCGAGGCCAGGTTGGTGCGCAGGATCTCGGCGTCGGTGAACTCGGGGCGGGAGAGGAAGTCCTCCTCCGAGTAGAGCCGGATGCAGATGCCGTCCGAGGTGCGGCCGCAGCGGCCCTTGCGCTGGTTGGCGCTGGCCTGGCTGATCGCCTCGATCGGCAGCCGCTGGACCTTGGTGCGGTGGCTGTAGCGGGAGATCCGGGCGGTGCCGGGGTCGATCACGTACTTGATGCCGGGGACGGTGAGGCTGGTCTCGGCGACGTTGGTGGCCAGCACGATCCGGCGGGAGTGCGAGCGCTGGAAGACCTTGTGCTGCTCGGCGGAGCTCAGCCGGGCGTAGAGCGGCAGGATCTCGGTGCTCTTGAGCTTGAGCTTGGTGAGCGCGTCGGCGGTGTCGCGGATCTCGCGCTCGCCGGAGAGGAAGACCAGGATGTCGCCCGGGCCCTCGGCCTGGAGCTCCTCGGCGGCCTCGCAGATCGCCTGGATCTGGTCGCGGTCGCGGTCCGCCTCGTCGGCGTCGCCGTCCTCGTCGCCCTCGTCCACGACCGGGCGGTAGCGGACCTCGACCGGGTAGGTGCGGCCGGAGACCTCGACGATCGGGGCGTCCTCGAAGTGCCGGGAGAACCGCTCCGGGTCGATGGTCGCGGAGGTGATGATCACCTTGAGGTCGGGGCGGCGGGGCAGCAGCTGCTTGAGGTAGCCGAGCAGGAAGTCGATGTTGAGGCTGCGCTCATGGGCCTCGTCGATGATCAGGGTGTCGTACTGGCGCAGCTCGCGGTCGGTCTGGATCTCGGCGAGCAGGATGCCGTCGGTCATCAGCTTGACCAGGGTGTCCGGGCCGACCTGGTCGGTGAACCGGACCTTCCAGCCGACCGCCTCGCCGAGCGGGCTGCGCAGCTCCTCGGCGACCCGCTCGGCCACCGTGCGGGCGGCGATCCGGCGGGGCTGGGTGTGGCCGACCAGGCCGCGCACTCCGCGGCCCAGCTCCAGGCAGATCTTGGGGATCTGGGTGGTCTTGCCGGAGCCGGTCTCGCCCGCCACGATCACCACCTGGTGATCGCGGACGGCTTCGAGGATCTCGTCCTTCTTCTGGCTGACCGGCAGCTCGGCGGGGTAGTCGATGGCGGGCACGGCGGTGCGGCGGCGCTCGACCACCAGCTCGGCCCTGGCGACGTCGGCGGCGATCTCGGCGGCGATCTTCGCGCGCGCCTCGGGTTTGCGGACCCGGCGCGCGCCGTCCAGCCGGCGGCCGATCCGCACCTGGTCGCGCAGGGTCAGCTCGGGCAGGCGCGCGGCCAGCTCGCCGATGCCGGGCCCCTCGCTCCGGGCGGACTCGGCGGCGGACTGGACTGCGGGAGAACTCACGGCGGGCATCCCTCTAGGTTCGCAAGGAGATGCGGTCGGGCGCACCTCGGT
The DNA here is from genome assembly GCF_042887135.1 of Kitasatospora sp. NPDC057965. Lineage (NCBI taxonomy): Bacteria > Bacillati > Actinomycetota > Actinomycetes > Kitasatosporales > Streptomycetaceae > Kitasatospora > Kitasatospora sp. NPDC057965. The sequence goes on along the minus strand of NZ_JBHVPZ010000004.1, from coordinate 72,877 downwards.
TTTCGAGCGACTCCAGTGTCACAGGGGACGCCGGTCCGCTGCCAACGGCGGCCCGGGACGCCGTCGGCACCGTCCGGAGCGGGCCGGCCGCGGTGCGTGAGGAGCGGCCGGGCTCACCTCGTCAGGAGGAAGACCAGCGTGCCGAGCGGGACGAGGACGAGCGCGACGAGGTAGCCGGCCACCGTGGGCGGGATCCGGTCCCGCAGCTGCCTCCGGGGCCGGACCCGGCCGGACTCCTCGGTGCTCAGCTCCCACCGGGCGAGGATGCGGCGGTACTGCTCCTCGAAGTCCGGGGAGGGGTAGAGGGGGCTGTCCGCCAGCCCGGGGAGCGCGCGGCGGCGGCCGTCGGCGAGGAACATCCGCACCTGGGACGCGGTCCCGCCCTCGGCCTTGGTGGTCCGCACGTCGATCCAGCGGATCTCCTGCCAGGGGTGGGTGCGTCCGCGCCCGAAGCCCCAGCAGACGGTGATGCCCCCGGGCCCGACCGCGCTGAAGCTCCGCCGGGCGAGCGCCAGGCCGAGGCCGATGAAGGCGAAGGTGCCGCCGGCGAGCCACAGGGCGCCGGTGAGGCCCAGGCCGCGGATGGTGGCGGCGGCCTCGACGGCCGGGACGAGGAGCACCAGGGCCAGGTGCGCGGGGGACGGGCGGTAGCGGTCCCGCCCGCGGAAGACCAGTTCGCCTGCGTCCGGTGCCCCGGGTCCGGACCCGGCCGGCGTCACCACTTGTGGATCACGATCACGGGGACGACGGTGCCGATCACGACGATGGCCACCAGGGCGACCAGCTGGGAGGTCGGCAGGTCGAGGAACTTCTTCGGCGGTCGCACCCGGGCGGCGGGCTCGGTGCTGAGGTGCCACCAGTTGTGCACCCGCCACACCTGCTCGTCGAAGTCGGGCGAGGGGTGCGAGTGGTCCTGGACGAGCCCGGTCAGGAAGCGGCTGCGGCCGTTGGCGAAGTGGATCTGGAGCATGCGGCACGGCCCGAACCGGCTCTCCGTCTCGTACACCTCCATCCACCGGACGTCCTGCCAGGGATAGGTGCGGCCGCGGCGGCGGACGGGGCCGTGGATGGTGATCCCGGCGGGGCCGACCGTGCTCCACGAGTCGCGGGCCACCAGGCGGGGGACGGAGAGGACGGCGATGCCGCCGGTCATCCAGAGGAGGGTCGTGGTGCCGAGGTCGTACACGACCCGGGCGCCGGCGATGGCCGCGGCCATCCCGAACCAGATGGCGAAACTCCAGGACCAGTGGTACCGGTCCTTCGAGCGGAAGGTCAGTTCGTCCACGGTCGAAACCCTACGCCCCGGGTGATCATGTGTCATCACCCGGGGCGGGACCTGTTGTTGGGGCGCTGATCAGCCTTCCTGGAGGACGAAGTCGCGGACCAGGCGGGACCACTCGGCGCCCTGCTCGTAGACGACGACGTGACCGCTGTCGATCTCCGCGTAGGTGCTGCCGGTGATGGCGTCGGCGAGCTCGCGGGAGAGCCCGACCGGGACGGTGGCGTCCTGGGTGCAGCCGATCACCAGGGTGCGGGCGGTGATCCGGGGCAGCAGCGGGCGGATGTCGGCGCGCAGGTTGAGGTCGATGTGGCGCAGCGCGCCCTCGGTGGGCTGGTTGCCCTTGATGATGCCTTCGAGCGCGGCGTGGTCCAGCGAGTTGAGGTGGTCGCGGCTGAACGCGGTCAGGGTGCCGAAGCGGCCGAAGGCGTCGGCGTCGCCGCGGATGGCCTGCCAGGTGGTCATGTGGTTGCGCAGGTAGGCGTCGTCCGGGCGGCTCCAGCCGGAGGTGAGCACCAGGCTGCGCACCAGCTCGGGGCGCAGGGCGGCGAGGGTGGCGGCGACCACCGAGCCGAGCGAGAAGCCGACCACGTCGGCCGGGCCGTCGCCGGCCGCCTCGATCACGGCGGCGATCTGCTCGGCGAGCAGTTCGGGGGTGAGCTCGCGGCCGTCGTCCTCGGTGTCGCCGCAGCCGGCGAAGTCCGGCAGCAGGACGGTGCGGACGTCGGTGAAGTCACCGGTGAGGTGGCCGAAGGTGCCCGCGGCGCCGAAGCCGGTGCCGTGCACGAAGACCAGGGGAGGGTGGCCGGAGCCCGCCACGGTGTAGGAGACGCGGGCGCTGGGGCTTTCGACGATGGGCATGGCGGAGGTTCTCCTCGAGGAAGCGGAACGGAAGGGCGGACGGAAGGCGGAACGGGTAGCGGAACGGAGCCGGGGCGGGGTCGATCAGGCCAGGCTCTTCGCGGCACCGTCGTCGACGGCGTCCGCGGCCGGGCGGGGGGCGCGGTCGAAGCCGAGTGCGACCAGGACCAGGGCGACGATGCCGCCGGTGGCGACCAGGACGGCGGTGCGCAGGCCGTCGGTGGTGGCCGAGCGCAGTGCCTCGCCGGTCAGGCCCTCGGTGCCGGCGTTGGCGATCGCCACCAGGGCGCCGAGGCCGACCGCGCTGCCGACCTGCTGGCCGGTGGAGACGATGCCGGAGGCGATGCCCTGCTCGTAGGGGTGCACCCCGGTCGAGGAGGCGGCGAACATCGTGGTGAAGATGACGCCCTGGCAGACGCTGAGCACCACCAGGCCGGGCAGCAGGGCGACGTAGCTGCCGTCCGGCTCCATGGCCAGCGCCGCCGCGGCGGTGCCGAGCGCGCCGAACAGGTAGGAGGCGATCAGCGTGTTGCGGGCGCCGAAGCGGGTGGCGAGCCGGCCGCCCAGCATCGAGCCGAGGAAGCCGCAGGCCATCGGGATCAGGAAGGCGACGCCGGTGCGCAGCGCGCTGTACTCGTGCACGGTCTGGAAGTAGACGGTCAGGAAGTACAGCAGGGTGCCGAAGCTCGCCATGAACAGGAAGGTGGTGAGCACGCCGGTGGACAGGTTGCGGTTGCGGAAGAGCCGCAGCGGCATCAGCGGGTCGCCGGCCCGGGACTCGATCGCCACGAAGGCGGCGAGCAGGCCGAGGCCGAGCACGGCGGTGATCAGCACCAGCGGCGAGGTCCAGCCGGAGGCGGGTGCCTGGACCAGGGTGAAGACCACCAGGGTGGCGCCGGCGGTGGAGGTCAGCGCGCCGGGCAGGTCGAAGGAGCGGCCGCTCCCGCGCGGGCCGTCGGCGGCGATCAGCCGGGGCGCGAGCAGGGCGGCGCCGCCGGCCAGCGGCACGTTGACGTAGAAGACCGCCTGCCAGCCGAAGGCCTCGGTGAGCACCCCGCCGGCCAGCGATCCGATGATCATGCCGCTGGCGCCGGCCGCCGCCCAGACCGACAGGGCCCGGTTGCGCTCGCGGCCCTCGGCGAAGCCGGTGACCACCAGGGCGAGGGTGGCGGGGAACAGGAAGGCGCCGCCGAGGCCCTGCAGGGCGCGGGCCGCGACCAGCAGGCCGGGGACGTTGGCCAGGCCGCCGAGCAGCGAGGAGCCGGCGTACAGCAGCAGGCCGAGGACGAACATCCGGCGGCGGCCGAAGAGGTCGGAGGCCCGGCCGCCGAAGAGCAGGAAGCCGCCGAAGGCGACCGCGTAGGCGCTGACCACCCACTGCAGGGTCTGTGCGGAGAAGCCGAGGCCGCTGCCGATCTCCGGGAGCGCCACGTAGACGATGTTGTAGTCGATCGAGACGATCAACTGGGCGAACGCCAGCAGGGCCAGCAGGAGGCCCGAGCGGCGCGGCCCGGCGGCCTGCTCGGCGCCGGCGGACGGGGACATGGGGGAGCCTTTCGGTGGCGGTCGGGGGGAGCGTCGGCCAGGGGCGTACGGGGCGTACGGGGCGTACGGGGCGTGCGGGAGGTGCGGGGGACGCGGGGCGAGCCGTCACGGCCCGGGGGTCAGGACGACCCGTCGGCCGTTCAGCTCGCCCTTCTCCAGCCGCTGGTGGGTCTCGCCGGCGGCGCTCAGCGGATGGATCTCCAGGGCCCGTGGGCGCAGCCGGCCGGCCGCGAGCAGCCGGTTGACGGCGACCGCGGCCTCGGCGAGCTCGGCGGTGGTGGCGTGCGAGATGACGAACCCGCGGATCGAGCCGTCCTTCATGTAGAGCCGGCCGGCGGGCAGTTCGGGGCGGGAGCGGGCGCCGGCGAGCAGCACGATCCGGCCGCGCGGGGCGAGCAGGTCGACGGCGGTGGCGAGGTCGTTGGTGCCGGAGGTGTCGAGGTGGACGTCGATGCCGCCGGGGCAGGCGGCGCGGAGCAGGTCGGGCAGGTCGGGGGCGCGGTAGTCGAGCACCTCGGCGGCGCCGAGGGCCCGGCAGTGCCCGGCGTCGCCGGGGTTCGCGGTGGCGACCACCCGGGCGCCGGCCTCGGTGGCCAGCACGATCAGGGCGCCGCCGACGTTGCCGCCCCCGCCGCCGACCAGCACGGTCTCGCCGGTGCGCAGCCCGCCGTGGGTGAACAGGGCGAGGTACGCGGTGGCCGCGGGGTGGACGACGGCGACGGCCTCGGCCGGGTCGGTGTCCGGGGGGAGGTGGTAGAGCCGGTCGGCGGGGACGGCCGCGCGCTCGGCCGCCGCGCCCTGCCGGCCCTCGTGGCCGAGGCTGTTGCTCCAGACCCGGTCACCGGGGGTGAAGCCGGGGGCGCCGGGGCCGGCCCTGACCACCGTGCCCACGAGGTCCCGCCCGATCACGAACGGGAAGGGCAGGGCGGTCGGGAAGAGCCCCGAGCGGACGAAGGTGTCGACCGGGTTGACCGACACGGCGGTCACCTCGACCAGGACGTCGGTGGGGCCGGGGACCGGCTCGGGCACCTCGCCGTGACGGATGACGGTGGCCGGTCCGAGCTGCGGAATGAACGCTGCACGCATGGGGCCGATCCTGCGGGAGATGCGCACGGGCGGCGTCGGATCGCGGCATCGTTCGTCAACTCCCTTGTCTCGGAAGGAAAGCAGGGTGTGGACGGGTTGTCCCCCGACCTGACATAGATGCTACACCGATCGGTGCAATCTCTCATCTGCACGGAGTAGTTTACTTGGTCTGCGGGTGGGGCCGGCCTGCCTCCGTCCCCACCCATCGCCCGACCCCAAGGACGGAACCATGGCCACCGACCGACTCCTCGCCCAGCCGGGACCGAGACCCGCCGGCGGGAGCGGACCGGGCACGACGCGCCCAGCCGCCGTCCGTCTGCCGTCCCTGACCGGCCTGCGCTTCCCCGCCGCCCTCGCGGTCTTCGCCTACCACGCGGCGCTGCCGATCCCCACCCTGCGGTTCTTCGCCGACGACCGCGCCGAGTACCGCTTCACCGACCTCGCCGACCAGGCCGGCGGCCTCGGCGTGGCCTTCTTCTTCGTGCTCAGCGGCTTCGTGCTGACCTGGTCGGCCCGCCCCGGAGACACCGCGACCGGGTTCTGGCGGCGGCGCCTGGTCAAGATCGTCCCGAACTACGTGGTCACCTGGGCGCTGGCCCTGGTGCTGTTCGCGGGTGCCTACACCCCGGTCCGCACCGCCGTGCTCAACCTGCTGATGGTGCAGGTCTGGATACCCGACTTCAACACCTACTTCAGCGTCGACCCGCCGAGCTGGTCGCTCGGCGCCGAGCTGGTCTTCTACCTCTCCTTCCCGCTGCTGCACCGGGCGCTGCGCGCGATCCGCCCCGAGCGGCTGCCGTACTGGATAGCCGGGGCGGTCGCCGCCGTCGTCGCCACCCCCGGCCTCGCCTACCTGCTGCTGCCCGACACCCCGGGCGTTCCCGGGGGCTACGGGGCCTCGGTCTCCCAGTACTGGTTCGCCTACGTGCTCCCGCCGGTGCGGATGGTCGACTTCGCGCTCGGCATCCTGGTCGCGCTCGCGGTGCGCTCCGGCCGCTGGCGCGACATCGGCATGGTCTGGTCCGGCGTGCTGCTGGTGGCCGGCTACGCCGCCACCCGCTGGGTGCCCTACCTGTACGCCCAGCGGGCCCTCACCGTGCTGCCGATCGCGCTGCTGGTCGCGGCCACCGCGATCGCCGACCGGGACGGCCGGTTCACCCCCTTCCGCAACCGGACGATGACCTGGCTCGGCGAGATCTCCTTCGCCTTCTACCTGCTGCACTTCGTCGTGCTGACCGAGCTGCGCGACCTGCTCGGCACCCGGATGTACTCCACCGTCGAGGGTGTCGGCCTGCTGTTGCTCGCCATCGCGGTGACCGTGCTGCTCTCCTGGGTGCTGTACCGGCTGGTCGAGGCGCCGATCACCCGGCGGTTCTCCGCCCCGCGCCGCAAGCCGGCCGGGACGGCCGCGGCGCCGTCCTCCGCGTCACCCTCGTCCTCCTCGTCCTCCCCGTCCCCCTGACCTTCCCGACCGACGTTCAGAAAGCGAGCCGTACCCATGGGCAAGATCCTCGTCACCGGGGCGACCGGCCAGGTCGGCGCCGAGGTGCTGGCGCACCTGCTGGCGGCCGGCGCCGACGTCCGGGCCGGCGCCCGGACCCCGGAGAAGCTGACGCCGCCGGCCCCGGCCGACACCGCCGTGCTCGACCTCACCGACCCCGACACCTACGGCCCGGCGCTGGCCGGGGTGGAGAAGGTGTTCCTCTACGCCGTCCCGCAGAGCACGGCCGGCTTCCTCGCCGCGGCGAAGGAGGCGGGCGTGCGGCACGTCGTGGTGCTCTCCTCGCAGACCGTGGTGGAGTCCTTCCCGGTGCAGAAGCCGATCGTCGAGATGCACCGCGCGGTCGAGGAGGCGGTGCTCGCCTCCGGGATCCCGCACACCTTCCTGCGGCCGCACAACTTCGCCACCAACATCCTGATGTGGGGCTGGCCGGAGTCGATCCGGGCCGAGGGGCGGATCCGCTTCCCGTACCCGGAGTCGCACAGCGACGCGATCCACGAGAAGGACATCGCCGCGGTCGCGGCGGCCGTGCTCACCGGGGCGGGCCACGAGGGGCAGGCGTACTTCCTCAGCGGCCCGGTCTCGATCACCCAGCGCGAGCAGCTGGCGGCGCTGTCCGAGGCGCTCGGACGGCCGCTGGAGTTCGAGGAGCTGACCGAGGCCGAGGCGCGCGAGGCGCTCGCCCCGATCGTCCCGGTCTGGGTGATGGACGCGGTGGTCGGCTACTGGGCCGGCTCCGACGGCGTCCCCACCGAGGTGTCCGACACGGTGGAGCGGCTCACCGGCCGCCCGGCCCGGACCTTCGCCGAGTGGGCCCGCGACCACGCCGCGGACTTCACCGCCTGAGTGCCCGACCCGGGCCCGCCACCGGGGCCCGCCGTACCGGAATGCGGATCCGCCGCACCGGTCGGCGGGACCCCGGTGGCCGGGCCACCACCGACCGCGCCGGACGGGTGGGCCGCGCACCTTAGCGGGACGGGGCGCGAAGCCTAGGGTCTGGACACGGACCCCGGCCGTGAGTACGGCGCAGCCACACCGCGATTCGAGGGGGGACCGATGAGCGGAACAGCCATGACCCGACCGCTGCCGGTGGAGCCGCAGGCCCCGCCGGAGGACGGCCGGTTGCTCGACGCCTCGCACGAGGTGCTGCTCAAGGAGCTGTGCGGGGTGCTGTTCGCCTCGCTCCCGCGCAGCGACCAGCGCCGCAAGGGCGCGCAGTACCTGCGCGGACTGCTCGGCGCGAGCGGACGCAAGTCGATCCGCAACATCGCCACCATGGTCGGCGGTCCGGCCGCCGAGCAGAGCCTGCACCACTTCATCACCAGCTCCACCTGGGACTGGGGCCCGGTCCGCCAGGCGCTTGCCCAGCACCTCGCCCGGATCGCCCCGCCGCAGGCCTACGTGCTGCGGCCGATGGTCGTCCCGAAGGCCGGCGACCACTCGGTGGGCGTGGACCGCCGCTTCATCCCGGCCCTCGGCCAGGTGCTCAACGCCCAGCAGGCGGTGGGCGTCTGGGCCGCCTCGGAGAGCTTCAGCGGGCCGGTCAACTGGCGGCTGCACCTGCCGCGCACCTGGCTGGAGGACGCGCCGCGGCGCAGCCAGGCCCTGATCCCGGACGAGGTGGACGCGGAGAGCCTCGGCGACTGCGCGCTGGAGGCGGTGCTCGGCCTGCCCGCCCGCTGGGGCCTGCCGGCCCGCCCGGTGGTCGCGGACGCCCGGGACGCCGACGGGCTGCGGCTGGTGCGCCGGATGCGGGCCGAGCGGGTGCCGATGCTGGTCCGGGTGAACGGCTCCTTCCCGCTGCGGCCGGTGGCGCCGCTGCCCGGCCACCCGGCCGGGCCCGGGCCGGCCTGCCAACTGCTCACCGCCGCCCGGGAGCTGCGCCGGCCGGTGGTCTGGTCGGACGCGGCGGGCGCGCTGCGCGCCGGGCTGGTGGCCGCGGTGCGGGTGCGTCCGGCCTGGCCGGGGCCCGCCCGGGCGGACCGGGGGCGGCGCGGCGGCGCGGACCTGCTGTTGCTCGGGGTGGGCACGGTCGGCGGGCGCTGGCCGGCCGAGCTGTGGCTCACCGACCTGGTGGACCTGCCACCGGCCGGGCTGGTGCGGCTGGCCCGGCTGGCCGAGCGGGTGGACCGGGACTTCACCCGGACCGCCGACCGGGTCGGGGTGCGGGACTTCGCCGGGCGCTCGTTCGGCGGCTGGCACCGGCACATCACGCTGGCCTCGGCGGCGCACGCGGTGGCGGTGCTGGCCCGCGGCGACGACCGGCCGTGAGCCCCGGGCGGGCGTCAGCCGCCCGGGCCGGGGTGGCCGTTGCGGCTGTCGCTCGGGCCCCGGGCGTCGCGGGTGTTCTGGGTGTCCCGGGTGTTCTGGCTGTCGAGGGCGTCGGGGCTGTCCGACCCGTCGCGGGAGTCGCGGCCGTCCCGGCCCTCGCGCCCCTCGCGACCGTCCCGGGTGTTCCGGGTGTTGCGGTCGAGCAGTACCCGGCGCACCCGGCAGAGCTTGAGCGCCAGCTGGATCTCGAAGGAGCGCTCGGGCTTCAGCCAGTCCGGGCCGAGCAGTTCGCCGATCCGCTCCAGCCGCCGGGCCACCGTGTTGGGGTGCACGTGCAGCCGCTGCGCCGCGTGGGTCGGGCTGTTGCCGGTCTCGAACCAGGCCTGCAGGGTGCGGGTCAGCTCGGTGAGCCGCTGCCGGTCGTAGTCGAGGACCGGCCCGACGGCCGACTCGATGAACCCGTCGATGTCATGGTTGTCCGCCAACAGAACGCCCACGAACCCGAGTTCGCGCGCGGAGGCGGCACGGCCGACGGCGCCCAGCGAGGTCATCGCGTCCAGGCAGCGCAGCGCCTCGCGGTAGCCGTGCAGGACCGAGGTCGGGTCGCAGACCGGCCCGGCCGCGCCGACCGTCACCGGCAGGCCGAGCAGCGGGGTGAGCTCCTCGGCGACCGCCCTGGCGGCCCGGCCCGGATCGGCGCCGGGCAGCAGCAGTACCGCCCGGCCGTTGTGCACCCGTTTGAGGCCGCCCATCCGGTGGGCGTACAGGCCGGCCCAGGTCGCCGTCCGCCCCTGGGCCTCGCCCTCGGGCCGGGCGACCACCAGGACGTGCTCGGCGGACAGGTCGATGCCCAGCCGGCGGGCCCGCGCGGCCAGTTGCTGGGGCGGGCGCTGCGGGTTGCTGAGCAGTTCGTCGAGCAGCTCGTCGCGGACCGGGCGGGCCGGGGCGGCCGACCGCTCGCCCTCCAGCAGCAGGGCGACCGCGAGGGCCTGCGCGACGCTCTGGCAGAACTCCGCGGCGCGTTCGGCACGTTGGCCGGACGGGCGGGCGAGCAGGGTGCCGAGGTCGGTCGAACCGGCGCGCACCGGGGTGGCCCAGAGCGGTCCGGCCAGCCGGACCGGACGCCCGGCTGCGTGGGTGTCGACGGCGGTGGCCAGCACGGTCGGCTCGTCGAGCTCGGGCAGCTCGCCGGCCGAGGCGAGCACGGTGCCGTCGCTGGCGTACACCCGCAGGCCCAGGTCGAGCCGGCGGCCGGCGTCCCGGACCAGGGCGTGCGGGTCGCGGCCGGAGAGCGCCAGGTCGACCAGGCTCCGGTGCACCTCGGCGAGTTCACCGGCCGGGTCCGCCCGGTCCGTGCCGCCCGAACCGCCCGAACCTTCCGTGCCGCCCGGACGGCCCGCCTCGTCCGAACGGTCCGCCGGGGCGACCGGCCGGCCCGGCGGACCGGCGGGCGCCCGGGAGGCCCGCTCCAGCAGCCGGGCCTTCTCGATCGCCACCCCGGCGAGGTCGCCGAGCGCGGCCATCAGCGAGATCTCGTCGGTGGTGAAGTAGCGCACCGCGCGCTCGGCGACGTACAGCGTGCCGAACGGCCGGCCGCGGTGGCCCAGCGGGACGGCCATCACGGCCCGCAGCCCCTCGGCGCGGATCGTCGCGTCGACCACCGGGCTGCGCCGGATCCGCTCGTCGGCGAGGTAGTCCGGGGTCCAGAACGGCCCCGGGTCGGCCGGTACGCCGCCGCCCAGGCCGAAGCCGTCGGGCACGGCCAGGCCGGCCCGCAGCGACCCGCAGGTGCCGTCGGTGGTGCGGATCCGCACCGGCTCCGGCCCCGGCTCGCCGCCGGGCGGTTCGGTGGTGGTCAGGCAGGACAGGTCGGCGCCCAGCAGCAGCCGGGCCCGGCGGGTGATCACCCGCAGCAGGCTGTCCAGTTCGTAGGGCAGGGCCAGGTCGCGGGCGGTGTCGGCGAGCGCGGTCAGCCCGGCCTCGCGCCGGCGGCGGCGCTGGGACTGGGAGCGGATGGACAGACCGAGCTGCTCGATCCGGCAGAGCGCCGCCCGTTCCCGGGCGGACTCGCAACCCCGCCGGGCCTGCTCGACCAGCTCCGCCACCTCGGCGGCCGGCGCCTCGCTGGCCAGCAGTTCCAGGACGTTGAACGCGATTGAGTCGGCCGACCGTCGCGTCATGACCTTCCCTCCCCCAGGCCCTCCTGGACGAAGGAGTGCGTGACGGCCTGCTGATCGGAAGGTATGCGGGGGCGGTTGGTCCCGTCAAGAACGGGTCCGGGCGCCCGCCGGGGGCACATGCCAAGGCGGTGACGGCCAGTCAGCCCTCCGGCGCGATCAGCTCAGTCGGGCCGGTTCCGGATCGCCGGACAGGCCGGCCGGGCGGCCCTCGACGGCGGTGTGCAGCCGCCGCCAGTGCTCGACCAGCCCGGGGACGCTCTCCTCCTCCAGCCGCCGGGCCACCGCGCCGTAGTCGATGCCGAGCCGGCCCAGCCGGTCGAGCACCGCGCGGGCCGCCTCGTGCCGGCCGAGCAGGGTGTCGCCCTCCAGCCGGAGCTTGCGGACCGCCTCCTCCAGCACCGGCCGGGTCATCGCGTGCGCGGTGCCCCAGGACACCAGCCCGGCCACGTACCGGGCCTGCGCGGCGGCCCCGCCGAGCGCCGAGTCGGTCCACAGCAGCCGCTGCGGGCGCGCCCCCGAGGCGCGCAGGGTGCGCCAGCGGCCGTCGCCGAGCCGGTCCTCGTAGGCCCGGTACATCAGCCGGGCCGCGGCCTGGGCGGTGAGGCCGCGCAGCGCCGCGGCGTCCGGCCCGGGGATCGCGGCGAGCCGCCGGTCGATCTCCCGGTCGACCCGGCCGACCGGCAGCGAGGCCACCGAGGCGATGCCGGCCAGCCGGTGGCCGGCCGCCAGCGCCTGCTCCAGACCGTCGAAGTAGGCGTCCACCACCTGCCCGTAGCGCCGCACCGAGTAGAGGCCGGTGGCGTGCACGCCGAGCCCCAGGCCCAGGCAGTCGCGGATCGCGGTCAGCCCGGCGGGGGTGGCCGGAATCTTCACCAGCAGGTTGGGCCGGTCCACCGCGCGGGCCAGTTCGACGGCCTCCGCGACGGTCGCGGCCGGGTCGTGGGCCAGCCGCGGGTCCAGGTCGGCGGAGACCAGGCCGTCGTGGCCGTGGGTGGTGCGGAAGACGCCGAGGAACTCCTCGCAGACCAGCCGCAGGTCGTGCACGGTGGCGGCCCAGACCGAGCCCTCGGGGGAGACGTGGTGGCCGGCCAGCCGGGCCAACTGGTCGGCGTAGGCCGGATCGTGCCGCAGCGGGCCGGCCAGCAGGGCGGGGTTGGTGGTGGCGCCGCGCAGACCCCTGCGCTCGATCAGCCGGCCGAGCAGGCCCGAGGCGGCCAGACCGCGGTGGATCCCGTCCAGCCAGGGTGAGACGCCCTCGGAGATCAGCGGCCGCAGGTCTCCGGTGCGGGGCGAGGCGGCCGGCGGCTTCTTCACTGCGGGATCACTGCTCCTCGGCTCTGCGACGGTCCGCAAACGGGCCGTGGACCGAGGATAGGGAGCAATTCGTGCCCGGAAAAGCGAGTCCTCCGGTCAATGTCAGGTCGGGACCGGTGAAGTGATCGGCGAGTATTTGATGGAGTCCGCCGCCACCTGACGAAGTGCCGGGAACTCCGTTGGCCGCTCGCCGGTCCACGGTCAACGATCAGGGGAACGCCGCGCCGTCGCCCCCGAGGAGTTCACCGCCGTGACCACCATTGCCGTCATCTATTACTCGTCGACCGGAAATGTCGCCAGGCTGGCCGAGGCGGCGGCCGACGCCGCCGGGAAGGCGGGCGCCGAGGTGCGGCTGCGCCGGATCGCGGACCTGCCGGACGACACCTACGTGCCGGGCACCGAGGAGGCCGCCCGGGAGCTGCGGGTCCGTACCGCGGACGTGCTCGAGGCCACCCTCGACGACCTGGCCTGGGCGGACGGCATCCTGATCGGCACCCCGGTGCGGTTCGGCCTGCCGGCCGCGCCGGTGCTGCGGTTCGTCGACTCGACGGCGCCGCTGTCGATCCCCGGCGGGCTGGCCGACAAGGCGGTCTCCGCGTTCACCTCGGGCTCGGCGCCGCGCGGCGGCCACGAGACGACGATCCTCGCGCTGCACAACGCCTTCTGCCACTGGGGCTCGCTGATCCTGGCCACCGGCTCCACCGACCCGGTGCTGTTCCGCCCCAACAACGGCAACCCGTACGGGGCCAGCGCGGTCTCCCGCAACGTGCCAGGTCAGGTGCACGAGGAGAACATCGCCGCCGTCGAGTTCCAGGCCCGCCGGGTGGTCCGGGTGGCCGGACTGGTCCGCGGCCTCGCCGACTAGCGACCGGACGGGTCCGCCCACCCGGGAGGGAGAGCACAGTGCACGACCCGCTCGCGGCCGCCCTCGCCGGCCGCCCCGCCGGGCAGCAGCCCGATTGGCCGGATCCGGTCGAACTCGCCGCCGTCCGAAAAGAGTTGGCCGACCGACCGGCCCTGGTGGAAGCCGCCGGGGTGCACCGGCTGCGCGCCCTGCTCGCCCGGGTCGCGTTGGGCCGCGCGCACGTCCTGCAGGCCGGCGACTGCGCCGAGGACCCCCAGGAGAGCAGCTCCGGGGACGTCGCCCGCAAAGCCGCGCTGCTCGACCTGCTGGCCGGCCGGCTGAAGCTCACCACGCACCGCCCGGTGGTGCGGATCGGCCGGATCGGCGGCCAGTACGCCAAGCCCCGTTCGCGCCCCACCGAGCTGTGCGACGGCGTCGAACTCCCGGTCTACCGAGGCCATCTGGTCAACGGCCCGGAACCCGACCGGGCCCGGCGCACCCCGGACCCGCGCCGGCTGACGGCCGGCTACGAGGCGGCCCGGCGGGTGATGGACCACCTCGGCCGGCTCGCCCCCGGCGAACCGGCCGCCGTCGGGCCGCCGCCGTGGACCAGCCACGAGGCGCTGCTGCTGGACTACGAACTGCCGCTGCTGCGCCGGGACGAGCGGGGCCGGCCGCTGCTCGCCTCCACCCACTTCCCGTGGATCGGCGAGCGCACCCGCGACCCCGACGGCGCCCATGTCGCGCTGCTCGCCCGGGTGGTGAACCCGGTCGGCTGCAAGGTCGGCCCGGCCACCACCGCCGAGGAGCTGCTGCGGCTGTGCGCCCTGCTCGACCCGGGCCGCGAGCCCGGCCGGCTCACCCTGATCGCCCGGCTCGGCGCGGACCGGGTCGCCGAGGTCCTGCCCGGGCTGGTCCGCGCCGTCCGCACGGCCGGGCACCCGGTGGTCTGGCTCAGCGACCCGATGCACGGCAACACCGTCCCCGGGCCGGACGGGCTGAAGACCCGGCTGGTGCCGGCACTGGTGCGGGAGGTCGAGGCCTTCCAGCAGGCCGTCCGCGCCGAGGGCGGCGTCGACGGGGGACTGCACCTGGAGACCACCCCGGACGACGTCACCGAGTGCGCCGACGACGGGTCGGGACTGGCCCGGGTCGGCGACAAGTACACGAGCCTGTGCGACCCGAGGCTCAACCCGGGCCAGGCGCTCGCCGTGGTGTCCGCCTGGCGCCCCTGAGGCCCGGTCCCGGCCGGAGTCCGGGTCCGGTCCCGGCCCGCACCCGAGTCCGGGCCCGGGCACCGCACCACCCCGTTCCGTCCCGTGCACCACCCCAACCCACCCGCGGCCCACGCCCCCGGGCCGCGTCCCCCAGGGAGGTCCGCACATGAGAAACAAGGTGGCATTCGTCACCGGCGCGGCGGGCGGCATCGGCGCCGCCGTGGTCCGGCTGCTGGCCGAGCGCGGTGCGCTCGTCGCGGCCGTGGACCGGGACGCCGAGCGCCTCGCCGAGCTCGCCGGCAAGCTGACCGCCGAGGGCCGCACAGTGGCCGCGATCCCCGCCGACGTCACCGACAGCGCCTCCGTCGAGGCGGCCGTCGAGGCCGCCGAGCAGCGGCTGGGACCGCTCGACCACCTGGTCAACAACGCCGGGGTGCTGCGGCTCGGCGCGATCCGCGACCTCAGCGACGAGGACTGGCGGACCACCTTCGCGATCAACGCCGAGGGTGTCTTCCGGGTCTCCCGGGCGGTGGTCCGCCGGATGATCCCGCGCGGGCACGGCGCGATCGTCACGGTGGCCTCCAACGCGGGCCTCGTCCCGCGCACCGAGATGGCGGCCTACGCGGCCTCCAAGGCGGCGGCCACCCACTTCACCCGCAGCCTGGGCCTGGAGGTGGCCCGGTACGGCATCCGCTGCAACGTGGTCGCGCCGGGCTCCACCGACACCCCGATGCTCAGCGCCATGTGGTCGGACGGCGAGGCCGGGCGGGCCGCCACCGTCGCCGGGCTGCCGTCCGCCTACAAGGTCGGCATCCCGCTCGGCAAGCTGGGCCGCCCCGAGGACGTCGCGCACGCGGTGGCCTTCCTGCTCTCCGACGAGGCCGGCCACGTCACCCTGCACGCGCTCACGGTGGACGGGGGTGCCGGGCTCGGTGCGTAGCGACCGACCGTCCCCGCTGGACCGGGTGCTGGCCGACCGGCCGCCCGCGTTCGCGCTGCTGCACCGGCCGGAGGCCACCGGCCCCGGCCTGGTGGAGCTGCTGATCGGCGAGGTGTCCGCCCCGGCGGTGCTGGCCGACCTGCCGCTGTCCGAGGAGCCCGAGGAGCCCGAGGAGTCCGGGGAGCCGGGGCCGCCCGGGGAACCGGCCGGCGAGCGGCACGAGCTGCTCGCCCTGGTCCCCTACCGGCAGATCGCCGAGCGCGGCTTCGAGGCCCCGGACGACGGCGCCCCGCTGCTCGCGCTGACCGTCACCGAACAGGCCGTGCTGCCGCTCGCCGACCTGCTCGCCCGGCTCCCGGACGGGCCGATCGAGCTGACCGGCGGCGGCTTCGACCTCGGCGACGAGGAGTACGCGCAGACCGTCCGCCGGGTGGTCGCGGAGGAGATCGGCGAGGGCACCGGCGCCAACTTCGTGCTCAAGCGCTCCTACCTGGCCGGCGTCGGCGGGGACGCCGCGGCCGCCGCGCTCACCCTGTTCGGCCGGCTGCTGCGGCGGGAGAGCGGTGCCTACTGGACCTTCCTGGTGCACACCGGGGAGCGGACGCTGGTCGGCGCCACCCCCGAGCGGCACATCAGCGTGCACGGCGGACGGGCGGTGATGAACCCGATCAGCGGCACCTACCGCTATCCGGAGCGCGGCCCGGACCTCGACGGGCTGATGGACTTCCTGGCCGACCGCAAGGAGAGCGAGGAGCTCTCCATGGTGCTCGACGAGGAGCTCAAGATGATGGCCCGGATCTGCCCGGGCGGCGGCCGGGTGGTCGGCCCGTACCTCAAGGAGATGGCCCGGCTCGCGCACACCGAGTACTTCATCGAGGGCCGCACCGGCCGGGACCCGCGCGAGGTGCTGCGCGAGACGCTGTTCGCGCCGACGGTGACCGGCAGCCCGTTGGAGTCCGCCGCCCGGGTGATCGCCAAGTACGAGCCCGGCGGCCGGGGTTACTACAGCGGGGTGGCCGCGCTGATCGGCCGGGACGCGGCCGGCGGGCGGACCCTGGACTCCGGCATCCTGATCCGCACCGCCGAGATCGCGCCCGGCGGCCGGCTGCGGATCGGCGTCGGGGCGACCCTGGTGCGGCACTCCGACCCGCTCTCCGAGGTGGCCGAGACCAGGGCCAAGGCGGCCGGCCTGCTGGCCGCGCTGACCGAGGGCGGCCGGGACCGGTTCGCCGCGCACCCGCGGGTGCGGGCGGCGCTGGCCGGTCGCAACGGGGGTCTGGCGGACTTCTGGCTGGCCGGGGACGCGGAGCGGGCCAGGCCGCGCCCCGGGCTGGTCGGGCGGCGGGTGCTGGTGGTGGACGCCGAGGACACCTTCACCGCGATGATCGGCCACCAGCTGCGGGCGCTCGGCCTGGAGGTCGAGGTCCGCCGGTTCGACGAGCCGTACGCGCTCGCCGGGACGGACCTGGTGGTGCTCGGGCCGGGGCCCGGCGACCCGCGCGACACCGCGCACCCGAAGATCGCCCATCTCCGCGCGGCGGTCCGGGAGTTGCTGGCCGCGCGGCGGCCCTTCCTGGCGGTCTGCCTGAGCCACCAGGTGCTCAGCGCCGAGCTGGGGCTGCCGCTGGTCCGCCGCGCGGTGCCCAACCAGGGCGTGCAGCGCGCGATCGACCTGTTCGGTGCCGCCGAGCGGGTCGGCTTCTACAACACCTTCGCCGCCTCCTGGGAAGCCGACGCGGGCGCTGCGGCGGCGTGGTTCGAGGCGCCCGGGGTCGGCCCGGTGTGGATCGCCCGGGATGCCACGACCGGCGAGGTGCACGCGCTGCGCGGACCGGGCTTCGCCTCGGTGCAGTTCCACGCCGAGTCGGTGCTCACCCGCGACGGCGTGCGGATCACCGGTGATCTGATCGAACACGCGTTGGTATTACCGTCCGCCGAGCGGAAAGCGCCGGAAGGGCCGGAATTCCCCTGACGAGTCGTACACGTCCCCCAACCGTTCCACCTGGAAAAGCATTACCGGAGCCGGAAAACCCCGGCGGAACCACCGCAACCACCGCAATCACCGACAAGGAGATCACCGTGCTGGACGACGCCTTGGTGGACGCGTATCTCGCCCGGATCGGCGCCGAACGGCCCGAGCGGGCCGACCTCGCCGCGCTCACCCGCCTCCAGGAGCGGCACGTGCTGTCCGTGCCGTTCGAGAACCTCGGCTACCACCTCGACGAGCCCGTCCACATGGACGAGCAGGTCCTCGACAAGATCGTCCGCCAGCACCGCGGCGGCGGCTGCTACGAGGTGAACCCGGCCTTCTCGTTCCTGCTCACCGCCCTCGGCTACCCGGTGGAGATCCTCCCCGGCCGGGTCCACCGCCCCGGCGGCACGCTCGGCGCAGCCCTGTGCCACCTCGCCCTGCGGGTCACCGTGGACGGCGAGCAGTGGCTGGTCGACACCGGCTTCGGCCGCAACAGCCGCCACCCGCTGCGGCTGGCCTCCCGCGAGGTCCAGCACGACCCGGACGGCGAGTTCCAGCTGGTCGACGTCGAGGGCGGCGGCTTCGACGTGCTGCTGAACGGCAGGCCGCTGTACCGGCTGGACGACCGCCCGGTGCGGATCGAGGACTTCCGCCCGACCCTCTGGTGGTACCGCACCGCGCCCGAATCGCCCTTCCTGCAGGACGTGTTCTGCACCCTGCGGACCGAGGACGGCCGGATCACCCTCAAGGGCAACCAGCTCTCCACGCTGGCCGGCGGGGAGCGCAGCACCCAGGAGTTCGCCGGCGACGCCGCCGTGCTGGAGGCCTACAAGACCCACTTCGGCTTCAGCCTCGACCGGCTGCCCGCCCAGCCCGCCGGCGGCGTGACCGCCGGCGTCCAGACGGGATGACCTCCGCCATGACCTCCGCGACCCCGCCGACCGACCCGGCCCGGCTGCCCGCCGTCTTCGCCGAGGCCTTCAACACCGGCGACCCGGCCGCCGTCGAGCCGCTCTTCGAACCAGGCGCCGCCTTCGTCGACCGTCCCGGCACGGTGCTCACCGGCGACGACCGGCGCGCCGCCGTCGCCGGCTTCCTGGCCCTCGGCCTGCCGATCCGCATCGAACTCCGGCACTGCTACACCACCGGCGACCTCGCCCTGCTGATCGGCGACTACCTGATCGAGGGCGAGGACCCGGACGGCAACCCGTTCCGCTCCGCGGGCACCGCCACCGACGTCGCCCGGCGCGGCGCCGACGGCCGCTGGCGCTACGCCATCGACAACCCGCCCGGCACCGACCGCCTCCCCGAGGAGGGACCCCAGTGACCCCCGTTCCGGAAAGCCCTGTCCTGGAAGGGCCCGGCCCGCTGCCCGACCCCCTGCTCGACCTGCCCTTCGACGCCGGCCCCGACCCGGACGCCTACCTGCGCGCCGCGATGCGCTGGCACTTCTCCCCGGAGACCGGCTCCCCGTTCTGGCTCGCCCGGGCCGGCTCGCTCGGCTTCGACCCGCTCACCGACGTCACCACCCACGCCGACCTCGCGAAGTTCCCCAACCTCGCCAACGAACTGCGCACCGCCCGGGTCGAGGACCTCCTGCCGCGCGGCTACGGCGGGCGCGCCGAGGTGGTCGGCGTCTACGAGAGCGGCGGCACCACCGGCGCGCCCAAGCGGATCCTGCTGCTGCGCGACTGGCTGGACCGGCTGCTCGGCTGGTCCAGCGCCCAGCTCGACCTGCACGGCGTGCCGCAGGACGTCAACTGGCTGGTCGTCGGGCCCACCGGCCCGCACATGGTCGGCGACGTCATCAAGGCGCAGACCGCGCTGCGCGGCGGCCTCGCCTTCACCGTCGACCTCGACCCGCGCTGGGTCAAGAAGCTGATCTCGGCGGGCCGCGGCGAGGAGGCCGCCGCCTACGCCGAGCACATCGTCGACCAGGTCGCCTTCGTGCTGGAGACCCAGGACGTCGGCGTGCTGCTCTGCACCCCGCCGGTGCTGGAGCGGATCGCCCGCCGGGACGACCTGGCCCGGCTGGTGGACGAGAAGGTCCGGGCGATCAACTGGGTCGGCACCCAGCTGGACCCGGACACCCGCCACCTCTACCGCACCGAGGTCTTCCCGAAGGCCGTGCTCTACAGCGGCTACGGCTCGACCATGATCCTCGGCAACGCCAGCGAGCGTCCCGGGCTGACCGACGACGACCCCTGCGTCTACGACCCCTTCGCGCCGTACATGAGCTTCGGCGTGGTCGACCCGGAGACCGGGCGGACGGTGGAGTACGGCGAGCGCGGCCAGGTGGTGATGCACCACGTCTCCAAGGGGCTGCTGGTGCCCAACAACCTGGAGCGCGACCTCGCCACCCGGATCCCCGCGCCGCCCGGACAGCCCGGGGACTCGGTCGCGGACATCGCGCCGGTCCGGGAGTTCGAGGACGAGACGGTCGTCGAGGGGGTGTACTGATGACGGAGCAGTCCCGGCCCTCGCAGCCGTCCCCCCTGCTGCAGCTGGACGCGCTCGGCCCCGGCGAGCCGTACCGGGCCCGCAAGCGGACCGTGGTGGGCGACGTCACCGGCGCGCCGTTCGCCGAACTCAGCCTGGTGCCACGGCTGTTCGTCAGCCGCGCGATGCGCGCCCTGCACGCCGCCGAGCCGCTGCCGGCCGAGGAGCGGTCCGCCGCGCTCGCCCGGGCCGGGCGGATCTTCCTCACCGAGCGCATCGACGGCCTGGACCTCGACGGCTACCAGCGCGCCGTGGCCCGGGTCTCCGGGGTGCCGATCGGGGTGGTCCGGGAGGCCGTCCGGGCCATCGCCGACTCCGCCGAGAAGGCCGGCTGGGCCGCCCAGCAGGCCCGCCCGGCCGGGGCGGTGGCCGACTGGCGGGACAGCGCGACGCGCCGCGGCAGCGCGGTGTGGACCAGGCGCGGCGAGGTGTTCGCCGTCCACGCGGCCGGCAACCACCCGGGCCCGCACGGCCTCTGGCTGGAGGCGCTGGCGCTCGGCTACCGGGTCGCCGTCCGGCCCTCGCGGCGCGAACCGCTCACCCCGCACCGGCTGGTCACCGCGCTGCGGCTGGCCGGCTTCGGCTCCGACCAGGTGGTGCTGCTGCCCACCGACCACGACGTCGCCGACGAACTGCTGGCCGGCGCCGACCTCGGCATGGTCTACGGCGGCGACGACGTGGTCCGCAAGTACGCCGGCAGCACCGTGCTGCCGCAGGGCCCGGGGCGCTCCAAGATCCTGATCACCCGGGACACCGACTGGCGGGAGCACCTGGACACCGTCGTCGACTCGATCGCCCACCAGGGCGGGGTGGCCTGCATCAACGCCACCGCCGTGCTGGTCGAGGGCGACCCGGCGCCGCTGGCGGCGGCGATCGCCGAACGGCTCTCCGCGCTGCCCACCCTGCCGCCGGAGGACGAGAAGGCGGTGCTCTCCGTCCAGCCGGTCGCCGAGGCCCGGGCGATCGAGGCGTACCTGCTGCGCCGGGCGGCCGGCACCCGGGCCTGGCTCGGCGGTGACGGCGTGGTGGCCGAACTCGGCGACGGCAGCGCGGTGCTGCGCCCGGCGGTGCACCAGCTGGACCGGCCGGACGCCGAGCAGGCCGGGATCGAACTCGCCTTCCCCTGCGTCTGGGTGGCGCCGTGGAGCCCGGAGGCCGGGGTCGCGCCGCTGCGCGACTCGCTGGTGCTGACCGCGCTCACCGGGGACGACGAGCTGTTCGACCGGCTGCTGCGCGAGCCGAGCATCGCCAACGTCTACCGGGGCGACCACCCGACGTACTGGATCCGGCCGGGTGTGCCGCACGACGGCTACCTCGGGGAGTTCCTGATGCGGACCAAGACCGTCATCCGCTGAGCGGACCGGGGTCCCGGGGGCTCACCGCCCCCGGGACCCCGGCCGCCCGGCCGCGCGTTCAGGCCCGCAGGGCCCGGTCGACCAGGGCGCCGGCCGCGCCGGTGTACCCGGCCGGGTCGCACAGCTCGGCGATCTCGGCCGGGGTGAAGTGCCCGGCCAGTTCCGGCCGTCCGCCCAGCACCTCGGCCAGCGGGCGGCCCTCCCGGTCGGCGGTCAGCGAGACCTCGGTCAGCAGCCGCTTGGCCTCAGCCTTGCCGAGCCCGGGTGCCAGCCGGGCGGCGATCCGCTCGGAGACCAGCTGTCCGCCGGTGAGCTCCAAGTTGGCCCGCATCCGCTCCGGGCGGACCAGCAGCCCCTCGGCCAGCTCCACCGAGGTGAACGCGGCTCCGCCGGCCAGCCGCAGGCACTCGCGCAGCAGCAGCCACTCGGCGTGCCAGGCGCCGCCGGAGCGCTCGTCCTCGGTGACCAGGCACTGGGTCAGTCCGGCGGCCAGCACCGGCACCTGGAGCGCGGCGCTGCGCAGCAGGGTGGACAGCACCGGGTTGCGCTTGTGCGGCATCGCGGAGGAGGCGCCGCGCCCGGCGGCGGCCGGCTCGACCACCTCGCCGACCTCGGTGCGGGTCATCGACTGCACGTCCACCGCGATCTTGCCGAGCGCCCCGGCGGTGAAGGCCAGCGCGGCGGCCAGGTCGGCCATCGGGGTGCGCAGCGCGTGCCAGGGCAGCGCCGGGCGGGCCAGTCCGGTCTCCGCCGCGAAGGCGTCCACCAGCCGGTCCAGGTAGGCGCCGGCGTCGACGTCCGGGTCCGGGCCGTCCAGCCGGGCGTACTCCAGGTAGCCGGCCAGGGTTCCGGCGGCGCCGCCGAGGGCGACCGGCAGCCCGTCCGCCAGGACGGCGGCGAGCCGGCGGTCGGCGTCCAGCACCAGCTGCCGCCAGCCGGCCGCCTTGAGGCCGAAGGCGGTGGGCACCGCCTGCAGGGCCAGGGTGCGGCCGGCCAGCACGGTGTCCCGGTGCTCGGCGGCCAGCGCGGCGAGCGCGCCGGCGGTGCGCTCCAGGTCGGCGCGGATCAGCCGCAGGGCCCGGGCGGCGACGAGCATCGCGCCGGTGTCCAGGATGTCCTGGCTGGTCGAGCCGCGGTGCACGTACTCGGCGGCGGCCGGGTCCTCGGCGGCCACCACCCGGGCCAGTGCCTGGACCAGGCCGACCACCGGGTTGGCGGTCTCCCGGGAGGCGAGCGCGAGCTCGCGGGCGTCGAAGTGCTCGGCGCGGGCGGCCCGGGTGATCGCGGCGGCCGCGGCGGGGGGCACCGTGCCGAGTCCGGCCTGGGCGCGGGCCAGCGCGGCCTCGGCGTCCAGCATGGCCTGCAGCCAGGCCCGGTCGGCCACGGCCGCCTCGACCGGGGTGCCGGCCCGGACGGGCGAGAGCAGCCCGGAGTCGGTGTCGGCCCCGGTCGGGGCGGGGTGCTGGTCGGTCATACGACGACGCCTCTCGGTCGGATCTCCTCGGTCTCGCTCACCCGGAACGTGCCGTCGGTGCCGTCGGTGCCGTCGGCGCGGGCCTGGGGCGGCAGCGGCGCGGCGGGCCACTCGGGGGCGGGGGAGAGCGCCAGCACCGCGCGGGCGATGGCGTCGGAGTCGCCCAGGGTCACCGAGTCGACGCCGGGGCGGATGCCGGCGGCGGTCACCCAGTGCACGGCCTCGGTCGGCACGCCGTACGCGAAGCGGCGCGGGTGCGCCCGGCCGCGCGCGTCCAGCAGCCGGTAGGGCCGCTCGGTGACGGCGAGGCCGCCGGTCTGGTAGCCGCCGCCGTGTCCGTCGGGGATCCGGTAGGGGGCGCACTGCTCGGTGTCCAGCAGATGGCGCAGCAGGGGGTCGTCGGTGCGGCGCAGGTCGGGTTCGGGCAGCCGGGCCTCGATCAGCACCGAGGCCCGGACCGGTGGGCCGGGGACGGCGGTGGAGTGCGCGGTGAACGCCGGGTCGACCGGGTCGATCCGGATCTCGGTGCCGGGGCCGAGCAGTTCCAGCACCCCGGCCTCGACGAGCGCGATCAGCTGCTCAATCCGCTCGGTCGGCGGGCCGATGGACAGGAAGGCGTTCAGCGGGGTGTACCAGCCGTCCAGGTCGTCCCGGTAGGAGTCGCCCTCGATGCCGCTGTGGTCGACCGCCAGCCGGATCTCGTTGCGCAGGTCGCGCAGCACGTCCAGGGCGGCCTTCAGCGGGCCGCTGAGGTTTCCGGCCCGGGCCTCGGCGACGTCCTGGCGCAGGTGGTCGAGCAGCCAGCCGCGGAAGTCGGCGCGGTCGGTGAACTCCCGCCCGGCGTACGGGCGGGAGAGCCGGTCCCAGCTCCACCGCTCGGTCGCCGGGAGGCCGTGGGCGTCGAGCACCGCGGCCGGGTCGTCGGCGGTCAGGTAGCGGTCGGTGAAGTCCGCGCGCTCGGCGCCGCGGGCCCTGGCGGTGAGCAGCGCGCCGTAGTAGACGGCCTCCACCTCGCGGGAGACCAGCGGCCACAGGTCGGTGGCGAAGCGCACCGGCTCGCCCCGGCGGGCGCGTTCGCGCAGCCCGGCGACCACCTCGGTGGTGAGCAGCCGGGGCAGGTGGCGTCCGTGGGCGCCCTTCTCGTTCTCGCCGCGCGCGTGGTACGGGATGCCGCGCCGGGAGGTGGCGTAGAGCCTGGGCTCGGTGCCGGAGGGGCGGTAGACCAGGGTGCCGTCGACCCGCTCGAAGTGGCCGCCGCGGCCGAGCGTGAAGAGCGCCATGTGGTCGAAGAAGTTGAGGCCGAGGCCGCGCAGCAGGACGCTCTGGCCGGGCCGGGTGGTGACGTGGACGTCGGCGGGGTTGGCGGGGGCGACGTAGTCGAGGTGGTGGATCCGGGCCAGGCTGGCGGTGCGCGCCTCGCGCGGGGTGGGCCGGGCGGGGACGTGGCCCTGGGCGAGCACGATGGCGTCCAGCCGGTTCAGCCGGGTGCCGTCCTCCAGCCGGACGCCCTGCGGGCCGCCGGGGAAGCCGTGCGCGTCGGCCATCGCGACCGCCCGGGAGCGGTGCACCCGGACGGTCACGGTGGGCGGGGCGGCGGCGACCACGGCGCGGAAGGCGTCGTGCAGGTACTGGCCGTAGAAGGCGCGGGTCGGGTAGGTGTTCGGACCCAGGTCGGCGGCCTCGGCCAGGGTCTGGTCGTCGTGGCGGGCCGGACGGCCGGCGGAACCGCCCTCCCGGGCAATGGACTTTGCCCATTCGTACAGGCTCGGGCCGGGTTCGACCGGGCCCTCGATCCGTACGCTGTCGTCGGTGTACACGGTGATCTGCGAGGCCACCGTGTTCATCAGGAGGTGCCGGGACTGGTCGGTGCGCCAGACCCGGCCCGCGCCGGGGGGCGCCGGGTCCACCACGTGCACGGTGACGGTGGACCCGGCGGGCCGGGTTCGTTCGTTGGCGCAGAGCCGTTCCAGTACTGACAGGCCGCGCGGACCCGCGCCGATGACACAGATCTGGAGGTGACGGTCGATCATGCCCACGGCTCGCCATCGTAGTTGTGGTGATCAGATGATGAAAAGGTCTTGACTCCGTGCATCCAGGCCACCCGCTCGTGCAGCTCGCCCTCGGAGAAGCCGCGCAGTAGCCGGTTGCGGGCCTCGGCGGCCTCGCCCGCCGGGTGCCAGAGCCGGATCGACTCCCGCGCGGCGCGCTGCACGGCCGCGGTGCGGGCGCGCCGTTCGGCGGCGAACGAGGCGAAGGCCCGTGCGAGGGCGTCGGTGCCGTCGGCCAACTCGCCCAGCAGCACGGCGTCCTCCAGGGCCTGGCAGGCGCCCTGGGCCGCGTAGTGCAGCATCGGGTGCGCGGCGTCGCCGAGCAGCGCCACCCGGTCGTCGGTCCAGCGCTCCACCGGGTCTCGGTCCACCAGCACCCAGGAGCGCCAGCCCTCGCCGAGCGCCAGCAGCCGCCGGGCGGCCGGCGCGGCCAGGCCCGCCAGCTGCTCCGCGACCGTCTCCTCGGGGACCGGTACGTTGGCGAGCGCCTCGGTGGCGCCGTTGTCCCGGGAGGCGGCCAGGTTGAGGAAGGACCCGCCGGCGATCGGGTAGTGGACGAAGTGGCAGTGCGGGCCGGTCCACCAGGTCACCGAGGTGAGCAGCCGCAGCTCCTCGGGGACCAGCTCCATCGGGATCACCGCCCGGTACACGGTGATGCCGGAGATCCGCGGCTCGCCGTCGCCGACCAGCTGGGCACGGACCGCCGAGTGGATGCCGTCCGCGCCGACGAGCGCGTCGCCGTGCACCGCGCCGCCGCCGGCCAGCAGCGCGGTCACGCCCGCGGCGTCCTGCCGGTAGCCGGTGACGGCGGTGGCGGCGCGCAGCTCGATCCGCTCATCGGCCCGGCAGGCACGCAGCAGCAGCCCGTGCAGCTCGGCCCGGTGCACCACCACGTACGGGTTGCCGAACCGCTGCCGGTAGCGCTCGGTGAGGGTCAGGCTGGTGACGTGCTCGCCGGTGACGCCGTCCATGAAGCGCAGCTCGGCCATGTGCACCCCAGCCGCCCGGACGGCGTCGCCGAGGCCGAGCCGTTCCAGCGCGAGGATGCCGTTCGGTGCGATCTGGATGCCCGCACCGATCTCGGCGAACTCCGCCGCCCGCTCCAGGACCACCGCCCGGTGGCCGGCCCGGGCCAGGGCCAGTGCGGCGGCCAGCCCGCCGATCCCGCCGCCGGCCACCAGCACGGTCGCGGCGGTGCCGCGGTCCCCGCTCATCGGAGCGGCCCGTCGCTCTCGGCGGACGCCAGCCGGCGGGCCAGCTCCAGCCGTTTGATCTTGGTGGTGGCGGTGGCCGGGAGTTCGCCGAGCCGCCAGTGCACCGGGTCGGCCATCGGCGGCAGGCCCGCCGCGGCGGCCCGCCAGGCGGCCGGGTCGAGCGGGCGGTCGCCCTTGGTGCAGACGACCGGGACCGGCCGGCCGTCCGGGCCCGGCACGATCACCACCTCGGCGAGCTCGGCGAGCCGGGCGAACAGGGTGTCCTCGGCGGCCAGCGTGGAGCCGAAGCCCTCGATCAGGTCCACCTCGCGGTCCAGCAGGTGCACGCAGCCCCACCGGGTGCGGTAGCCGACGTCGCCCATCCGCCACCAGCCGTCCTGCACCTGCTGCTCGTAGCGGGCCTGCTCGCCGAGGTAGGTGACGATCCGGCCGTCGCTGCGGACCTCGATGAACCCCGGGTTGTCCTCCGACGGGGGCGCGCCGTTGCGGCTCACCACCCGGACGTCGGTGAAGCCGGGGAACGGCATGCCCACGCAGCGGCCGTCGGCGTCCGCGCCGCGCCGCCGGGAGAACGAGCGCACCACCGCCGGGCCGACCTCGCTCTGCCCGTACAGCTGGCCGAAGACCGGTGCGCGCCGCGCGGAGGCGGCCAGCATGGTGCGCACGGTGCGCGGGTGGATCGCGTCGAAGGTGGACGAGAACAGCTTGACGTTGGCCAGCGGGCGGCGCGGGTCCTTCGCCAGCTCCTCCCACTCCATGAAGGAGTTGGGGTGCGCCTCCAGGATTCCCGGGCGCAGCCGGGCGAACAGCGCGCCGACGTGCGCGGGCTCCGAGTGCGCCAGCACCAGGATCGGGAAGCCGCGGAACAGCGAGATCGCCAGGGCGGTGACCAGCCGGGAGTGCACGAAGGAGACGTGGATCGCGATGGTCTCCCGCCCGGGGACGACCGGGCGCAGCACGGCCGCCTGCGGGCGG
Source organism: Kitasatospora sp. NPDC057965 (assembly GCF_042887135.1). Lineage (NCBI taxonomy): Bacteria > Bacillati > Actinomycetota > Actinomycetes > Kitasatosporales > Streptomycetaceae > Kitasatospora > Kitasatospora sp. NPDC057965. Next base: position 46,302 of record NZ_JBHVPZ010000004.1, on the reverse strand, counting down.
TAGCGGGCCTCCAGGGTGCGGCCGGTGTGCACGGCCAGCTTGGGCGTGCCGGTGGTGCCGGAGGTGTGGGTGATCAGGGTCGGGTGGTCGGGCGCCGGGGTGGCCGGGGCGACCCGCGGGGCGCCGGCCAGCGTGGCCAGCGGGACGGCGCCGGGGTGCTCGCCGGAGGCCAGCAGGACGCCGGAGGCCAGGTCGAAGACCTCGGCCGGCAGTTCCTCGACGAGCTTGGCCGCGTCGGTGAGCAGGAACGGTTCGCCGGTGCGGCGCACCAGCTCGGTGACGGTCGCGCCGTCCAGCTGGGGCGAGAGCAGCACCGGGACGGCGCCGATCCGGGCCGCGGCGCAGGCGAGCAGGGTGATGTCGAAGCTGTTCGACTTGTGGACCACCACCCGGCGGCCCGGGCGGACCCCGGCCGCCCACAGCCGGGAGGCGTGGTCGTCGACCAGGTCGGCGAGCTCGGCGACGGTGGCCCGCCGGCCCAGCTCGGGAGCGATGTCGAGGTCGTGGTCGAGGATCACCACGTTCGCGCCGTTCCGGACGGCGGCCCGCTCGAAGAGCGTGCCCAGTCGGATTCCCCGGTTGGCTATGCGCTGAAGGAGCACCGTTCCGCCCTCTCGGTGGGGTTGCGGGTCGCTGTGCTTTCAGGGACGTGCAGGGGTTGTCGGAATCGCTTCAGGGGGGGATCGGCTTTCTCAGCCCTTTTCGATGACCTGCTTGATCCGCTCCAGGGTCGCCCCCAGGTCGGCCGCGACCTTCTCGCCCCACTCGGCGAAGAACCGGCGCTTGCCGTCCTCGTCCATCTCCGCGGTGATCCCGCGGATCCCCTCGGTGGCGCCGCCCATCCGGAAGTGGTGCACCAGCATGCTGCCGCCGTCCTCCGCGGCCGCGACGTCGAAGGCCCAGACGCTGTCCTGGGCCCGGCCGGCGCTGTCCCGCATGGCCCAGCGGAAGGTCCGGCCGGGCTCGGCGGCGACCACCTCGGCGTGGGTGAACCAGGTGCCGCGCACCACCGGCGCCCAGGCGACGACGTCCGGACTGCGCAGGTTCTCGCCGCGGAACACCGAGCCGACCGCGGACGGCTCGCCGGACACCCAGCTGCCGCCCTGGCACTCCGGGCTCCACTCGCCGCAGCGCGGGAGGTCGCTGATCACGGAATAGACCTCGTCCGGGGCGGCGGAGATCCGGATCTCGGAGCGGGAAAGGAAAAGGGGCGCGGTTTCCGCGCTGCTTTCTGTGATGTCTCCCATGGCCGGAATCCTGGGCGGCGGCGCGCGGGAGGGTCAAAGGCGTGCCGCCGGGTCCGTCAAGTCCGGCCGTGGACCTGACAGATCAGCGTCCGGTCACTTCAGTTCCAGGCCGAAGTGCAGGGCGGTGACCGCCATCCGGTGGGCGTGGTAGAAGCGGTGCGCGCCGTGGTTGGCCGTCCCCGAGTCCAGCTCGATCCGCACGCAGCCGGCCGTCCGGGCCCGCTCCCCGAGCACCGTGAAGAGCCGCCCGCCGATCCCCGCCGAGCGGGCCGCCGGCGCGGTCACCAGGTCCTCGACGAAGAGCAGCCGGCCCCGGCTGGTGGCCAGCACCCGGTGGGTGGCCACCGCCAGGCAGCGCCCCCGCTCGTCGTAGGCGGCGGTGAAGACCAGCCCCTGGGCGTGCGCCTCGGCGGCGAAGGCGGCGAAGCCGTCGGCCCCGAGCGCCGGACGCAGCGCCCGGATCAGCGGTGCGACGTCCCGGTGCAGCTCGGGCGTGCCCGGCCCGATGTCCACCACGGTCAGTTCCATGTCCCGTTCCCCCCGCGGGTCGTGGCGGCCCGGGTGCCCGGGCGCTCCCCCGGGAGGCTACTGCCCGGCGCCGTACACCGCGAGGAACGCCGTGACCCCGTTCGCGACGACCTCGTCGATCCGCTCGGGCGGCATCGGGAGCGCGCCGTAGAAGGTGGGCTGGGCGACGGCGAGGAAGGTCAGCAGGTTGAGCATCCGGGCGGCCTCCTCCGGGTCCGGCACCACCAGCAGCCCTCGCTCGGCGAACTCCGTCATCCAGTGCGTCAGCACCCGGTGGGTCTCCCGCGGGCCGGCCTCCTGCCAGGCCTCCAGCAGCGCCGGGCGGATGTGCAGCGCCTCGGCTTCGATGGTGCGCACCAGCGCCCAGTGCTCGGCGAAGGTGGTGAGCGAGTCGACCCGCTCCAGGCCGAAGTCGATCAGGTCGGTGCGCAGGTCGACGATCTTGCGCAGATGGCGGTCGGCGATCCTGGCCTGGGTGGCGGCCACCGCGGTGGCGCCCTCCAGGACCACCGACTGGAACAGCTGCTCCTTGTCGGCGAAGTGGTTGTAGATGGTGCGCTTGGAGACGCCCGCCTCGGCGGCGATGGCGTCCACGCTGGTCCGGGTGAAGCCCTCGCGGCCGAACACCGTGCGCGCGGCGCGGGCGATCGCCACCCGCTTCTCCGGCATGCCTCGGCGGTCGCCGCCCGGGCCGGTGGCCGGGGGCGTGGGGGCGGTCGTGGCCTGCGGGGCGGTCTGGTCGGTCACGGGAAACCCTCCTTGCGGTGCACTACATCGTGTAGTTTACGACACACTTGACGTGAAGCGGACTTGAAGTCCTACGCTCGACAGACGTCCGGAAGCCCCAGGAGGGAAGGGTTCCATGGCCGTTCAGCTGAACCACACGATCGTCCCGGCGCGGGACGACGAGGAGACCGCCCGCTTCCTCAGCGAGGTCCTGGGCGTCGCCGCCCCGGTGCGCAGCGAGCCCTTCCTGGTCGTCCGGCTCGCCAACGACGTCGCCCTGGACGTGATGCGGGTCGGCGGACCGGTTCCCACCGGGCACTACGCCTTCCTGGTCGGCGACGAGGAGTTCGACGCCATCCTCGACCGGGTCCGGGAGCGCGGGCTCACCTACTGGGCCGACCCCTTCCACCGCCACGCGGGCCGGGTCAACGACTGGTTCGGCGGTCGTGGCGCCTACTTCGAGGACCCGAGCGGCCACAACCTGGAGATCATGACCCGGGCCTCCGGCGACAGCCGGTGAACCGGTCCGACGGTGCGTCAACTCCCGTGGCCGGAAACCTGACAGAGATCGGATGCGGACGGGATTGCTCCGCCCCCGGGCGGGTTAGCCTCCCCGCATGATCGAGACCAAGGGGCCGGTGTACCGGCCCGGCGACGCCGAGTACGACGCCCACCGGACCGGCTACAACCTCGCGCTGGACCACCGCCCGGGCCTGGTGGTGGTCGCCGCCGACCCGCAGGACGTGTCCACCGCCGTCCGGTACGCCGCCGCGAACGGCCTCGCGGTCGCCGTCCGGGCCACCGGCCACGGCATCTCGGTGCCCACCGACGGCGAGCTGGTGATCGACACCGCCGGGCTGGACGGCGTCACCGTCGACCCGGCCGCGCGCACCGCCACCGTCGCGGCCGGCGTCCGCTGGCGCGAGGTGATAGCCGCCGCCGCTCCGCACGGCCTCGCCCCGCTCAGCGGCTCCAACCCGGACGTCGGCGCGGTCGGCTACACCCTCGGCGGCGGCATCGGCCTGCTCGGCCGCCACCACGGCTTCGCCGCGGACCACGTGCGCCGCCTTGAGGTGGTCACCGCCGACGGCCGGCACCGCACCGCCACACCGGCCGCCGAGCCCGAGCTGTTCTGGGCGCTGCTCGGCGGCAAGGACAACTTCGGGATCGTCACCGAGATGGAGATCGGCCTCGTCCCGTGCACCGGCCTGTACGGCGGCGGCCTCTACTTCCCGGCCGAGTCCGCGGCCGCCGCGCTGCACGGCTGGGCCGCCTGGAGCCGGACCGTCCCCGAGCAGCTGGCCACCTCCGCCCAGCTGATCCGCTACCCCGACCTGGAGGCCGTCCCCGAGCCGCTCCGCGGCCGGTACGCCGCCGTGCTGCGGGTCGCCTGGAGCGGCCCGGCCGGGCAGGGAGAGGAGTGGGTGCGGCCGCTGCGGGCGTTCGGCACCCCGCTGCTGGACACCGTGCGCGAGCTGCCCTTCACCGAGGCCGGCACGATCCACCACGAGCCGCCGTTCGCGCACCCCGCGAGCGACCGCAACAGCACGCTGCGCGCGTTCACCGCCGCCACCGCGGACGCCGTGCTGGACCTCGCCGGGCCGGACGCCGGCAGCCCGCTGATCGTCGAGATCCGGCTGCAGGGCGGCGCGTACTCGCGCGAGCCGGCCGTGCCGAACGCGGTCGGCGGCCGGGACGCCGAGTACCTCGCCTTCTCCACCGGAGTGATCGGCCCGTTCGCCCTGGAGGAGCTGCGCGCCGCGCACACCGCCCTGCACGGGAGCCTGCGGCCGTGGTCCACCGGCGGGGCGCTGGCCAACTTCTTCGGGATGGACGACGCCGACCCGGCCACCGTGCGCACCGCCTACCCCGAGCCGGTCCACCGGCGGCTCACCGAGCTCAAGGCGGTGTACGACCCGGGGAACCTGTTCCGGCTCAACTTCAACATCCCGCCCGCCTCCTGATCCCCTCCCGATCTCTGCCACGCTGTCCTCCTGACCTGGTGTTCTGCCCGTTCGGCCGGTCCTCCGGGGCCGGCCGTCGGCGTGCCCGGCAACGGTTCGGGGCCGGTCCGGGCTCTGGTCGGGTGAGGAGGTACTCATGAGAGCCAAGAAGGCCGAGCGGGACGCGGAGTTCAACGCGTTCGTGACCGGTGCCTGGCCGCGTCTGCTGCGCACCGCGTTCCTGCTGACCGGGGACCGCTACCTGGCGGAGGACGTCGTCCAGACCGCACTGGAACGGACCTACGCCGCCTGGGGGAGGGTCACCCGGGCCGACGAGCCGTACGCCTACGTGCGCCGGATCGTGGTGAACGAGCACGCCCGCCGCTTCCGGCGCCGGGTGCCGGAACAGCTGGTCACCGCCGTGCCGGAGCGGACCGGCCCGGACGGCTTCGAGCGGCTGGACGACCGGGCCGCGCTGCTGGCCGCGCTCGGCACGCTGCCGCCCGGGCAGCGCCAGGCGGTGGTGCTGCGGTACTGGGAGGACCTCAGCGAGTCCCAGGCCGCCGCCGCCATGGGCTGCTCGGTGGGCACGGTCAAGAGCCAGGCGTCGAAGGGCATCGCCAAGCTGCGCGAGCTCTCCTCACTCATCACCATGACGAGCATCGGAGGTGCGGCATGAACCGCGACGGGACGCCCGTGGACACGGCGGCCGAGGGCGACGAGGAGGTGGCCCGGGCGCTGTCCGGGCTGGCGGGAACGGTGGAGGCGGGTCCGGCGCCGTACGCGGCGGTGCTGGCCGGCGGCCGGCGGCGGGCGGTCCGGCGGCGGGCGTCGCTGGGCGGCGTGCTGGCGCTGGCCCTGCTCGCGACGGCGGGCGGTGTCGCCGCGGTGAGCGGCGGGGTGGGCGGTCCGGCGGCCGGCAGCGCGACGGTGGCGGTCTCGTCCGCCGACGTCGCGGCCGTCCTCCCGGGCGCCGCCCCGGCCGGGGCGCAGGGCCCCCGGGACCCGCTCGTCCCGACCCGGATCCAGGTGCTCGCGGGCACCGAGGAGGGCAGGCCGTGGAGCGTCTGGGCGGCCCTGTGGCCGGCGCCGGGCAAGGAGCGGATCCACGAGCAGGCCCGGCGGATCTGGGAGGAGGACGCCGCCGCCGGCTACCCGTGGCCCGCGCCGACCGAGGCGTACGTCAACGAGTACGGCACCCCGGACGCCGACCACGTGGTCTTCTACTACGTCCTGGACGGCAAGCGCCTGGCGACCCCCGCGGAGGCCCTCGTCGCACCGCCGGGCTCCCCGGTGGGTCTCCTCTACGGCGATCCGGACTCCTCCGGCAAGGTCTGGCTGGGCCGCCAGGCCAAGAACGGCGAGGCCGACCCGCTGTTCCACGTCCCGAAGGCCCAGGCCGGGCTGATCCGTCCGGGCGTCGCCCGCGCCGAGGTGCGGTGGACCGACGGCGTCACCGCCGAGCCGGCCATCCTCGGCCTCGGCGACTCCGAGGCCCGCTGGATCGCCGTCGCCAAGCGCGGCATCCCGGCCGAGCTGCGGCTCTTCGCCGCCGACGGCAAGCTGATCGCCACCGAGAAGAACTGGCTGGACAGCTGACCGACCGCCGGAGCCGCGTGCCACCCCGGGCGCGCGGCTCCGGCGCGGCCGTCAGTGCGCGCCGAGCGGGCTCGGCCGCGCGGCGCTGTCCGGCTCGGCGTCGTTCGGCTCCGCGTCGTTCGGCTCCGCGTCGTTCGGCTCCGCGTCGTCGGGCTCGGCGCGGTCCGGTGCGGCGCGGTCCGGTGCGGCCGGCAGCCGGCGCCGGACGCCCTGGGCGGTGAGCGCCAGCGGCCGGTAGCCGAGCGCCGAGGCCGAGGCGTGCGCCCGGTCGGCGAGTTCGGCGGCCCGCTCGGCCTCGCCCTGCTGGAGGGCGGCCTCGGCGAGCCCGACCAGCGCGTGCAGCTCGGCCCGCCGGTAGCCGAGCCGGCCGGCCAGGGCGAGCGCGGCGCCGTACCGGGCGGCGGCGGTGGCCGGACAGTCCGTGGCCAGCGCGGCGGCGCCGGTGGCGTTGAGGCACTCGGCCTCCGTCCAGCTGTCGCCGTGCGACTCGGCCGCGTGCAGGGCCTCGCGGGCCGCGGTGTGGGCCTCCTCGGTGCGCCCGGCCTCGGCGTGCAGCCGGCTGAGGACGGCCAGTACCAGCGCCTCGGCCCGGCGGTGGCTGCCGGTGCGGCCGAGCGAGAGCGCCGCCCGCAGCGACTGGACGGCGTTCCCGGGCCGGCCCAGCGCGGCGTGGGCCATGCCGAGTTCGGCCAGCGCCATGGTCTCCAGGGCGTCCGAGCCGATGGTGCGGGCCAGCCGCAGGCAGCGGGTGTAGTGGCGGTAGGCGTCGGGCCGGTTGCCCGAGTCGAACTCGGTGCGGGCGAGCGCGGCGAGCGAGACGGCGAGGCCGAGCGGGTCGCCGTTGCGGGTGTGCAGTTCGACGGCCTCGGTGAGCAGCGTCCGGGCCTCGGCCAGGGTGCCGCGGATCCAGGCGGCGCGGCCGAGCTGGTCGAGCGCGGCCGCCGCGATCTGCGGCCGGCCCAGTTCGCCGGCGAGCGCCAGGGCCTGCCGGGCGTAGTCCTCACCGGCCGTGATCCGGCCGGAGTTGTGGTTGGCGTCGCTGAGGTTGATCAGCATGACCGCCTCGGCCCCGCGGTCCCCGGCCTGCCGGGCCGCGGCCAGGCCGGACTCGGCCAGCCCGGACCACTGGGCGAGCCGGGCGTGCTGCTTGCAGAACGGCCGCAGCGCGTCGGCGAGCTGCCAGGCGACCGGGAGCGGCCCGTGCTCGGCGGCGTACCGGACGGCGGCGGTCAGGTTGGCGAACTCCGCGCACAGGTCCCCGCCGTCCCGGGCGGCGCGCCCCGTCTCGGGGGTGACCACGCCCGCCTGGTCGACGCTGCGGCGCGGGGCCGGGCCGCCGCTGCCCGCCGCGGCGGCGGTCGCCACGTACCAGCCGAACAACCGGCCCATCGCGGTGGTCCGTTCACCGGCCGTCAGCCGCTGGTGGGCGCGCTCGTGGGCGAAGAGCTGCAACAGCTCGTGCGGGAACCGGTAGCGGTCCTCCACCCGCTCCAGCAGGTTGGCGACCTCCAGCTCGCGCAGCTGCCGCTCGGCCGTGGCCGGTGGCGAACCGGCCATCGTGGCGGCGGCGTCCACGGTGAAGTCCGGCCCGGGGACGAGCCCGAGCAGGCAGAAGAAGGTGCGGACGTTGGTGCGCAGCAGGTCGTAGGAGAGGCCGAGCGAGCCGGCCAGCGCGGTCTGCGCCTCGTCCGGCGCGGAGAGCGCGGCCACCCGGTCGACGGTGAGCTCCCGGGCGATCCGGCCGAGCGGCACGTCGGAGCGGTAGGCCGCGTTGGCGGCGACGATCCGCAGCGCCAGCGGCAGGCCGGCGCAGAGCCGGACGATCTCGTCCACGGCGGCCGTGTCGTCGCCCTGCCCGGGCTGCAGCAGCGCGTTCACCAGACGGTGCGCCTCGGCGGCCGGCAGCACCGGGACGACGAGCCGGTGCGCGCCCTCCCGGACGGTCAGGCTCACCAGCCGGCGGCGGCTGGTGACCAGCACCGTGCTGCCGCCGCCCCCGGGCAGCAGCGGCCGGACCTGGTCGGCGTCCCGGGCGTTGTCCAGCACCACCAGCACGCTGCGGCCGGCCAGCAGCGAGCGGTAGAGGCCGATCCGCTCGTTGACGCCCTGCGGCACCCGCTCGGCGGGCACCCCGAGGGCCCGCAGGAAGCCGCCCAGGACCTCGGCGGGGCCGGCCGGCGCGGCCCGGCCGTGGCCGTGCAGGTCGGCGAAGAGCTGGCCGTCGGCGAACAGCGGCGCGGCCCGGTGGGCGACGTGCAGGGCGAGCGCGGTCTTGCCGACCCCGGCGGTGCCCTCCAGGCAGACCAGCGACAGCGTGCCGTCGGCGGGCCGCAGCAGCTCGGCGAGCCGGTCGATGTGCTCCCGGCGCCCGGTGAACCCCCTCGGGCCGGGCGGCAGTTGGGCCGGCCGGGGAACGTCGGGCGCGATCGCCCGGGGCGCCGGCGGGGCGGGCGGCCCCACCGGTCCCACCGCTCCGGCCGCCGACATCGGCACCGGCGCCGACGGCCGGTCCCGGACCTCGGCGGGCGCGGGCGGATCGGCCGGGGTCAGCCGCAGGACCCGCTCCTGGGCGGCGCGCAGGTGCGGCCCCGGGTCGAGGCCGTGCTCGTCGGCGAGCAGGCGGCGGACCCGCTCGTACACCTCCAGCGACTCCGCCTGCCGCCCGGACTGGGCCAGCGCCAGCACCAGCTGGGCGTGGAACCGCTCGCGCAGCGGGTGCTCGGCCGCCAGCCGGCGCAGTTCCGGGATCCGGCCGGCCAGCCGGCCCAGCTCCAGTTCCAGGTCGAAGAGGTCCTCCAGCGCGCCGAGCCTGGCCTCGGCCAGCCGCAGCCGCAGCGGCTCGATGCCCGGCCCGTCCACGCCCTGGGCGAGCGGCCCGCGCCAGAGCGCCACCGCCTCGGTGAACGCCTCCGCGCCGCCGGCCGCGTCGCCGTTCGTCCGCCGCGCCCGCCCGTCGACGAGCAGTTCCTCGAACCGCTCGACGTCCACCGTGCCGGGCGCGGCCAGCACGTAGCCGGCATCCGTCCAGGCCAGGGTGGCCAGTCCGGCGAGCGCCCGGCGCAGGCCGGAGACGTACTTCTGCACCAGGTTGACGCTGCGCCCGGGAGCGTCGGCGCCCCAGACCAGCTGGACGATCCGCTCGGTGTGCACCGGACGCCCGCTGTTGAGCAGCAGGACCGCGAGCACCGCCCGCTGCCGGGGCGGTCCGAGGTCCGCCGCGAATTGTCCCCGTCTGACCCGTACCGGTCCGAGAACCTCGAACCACACGTCGTCAGCCAACGCTCCCCCCAAAGCAGTTGTGACGTCTCGCCCCCACGCGGACGTTACCACCGGCCGGCGGAGGGGCCCCGGATCGTTACCGCATCGTTTGTGTAGGCTCCGCCGCTCCTGGGCAGGGACATGACCGACGCCGGTGTGCCGCCGCCCTCCCGGCGGATCCCCCTCCCGCGTCCCCTCCCGCCGCTTCCCGCCGCTTCCCGGGCCCTTCCCGGCGCCTTCAGCGGACGGTCAGCGCGGCCCCGGACAGTTGCCGCAGGCCGGGAGCCGCGAGGACCCCGGCCGTAGCCGGTGAGAGGACCGGTCCGTCGCACCGAGGCCGTCCCGCGGTCGGACCGTCCTGTCGAGCCGTTTATCCGGGAAACCGATGTTGCCAACGGGGGGATCTGCATGAACGCCACACCCGAGCTGCTGAGACTGCCGGACTCCGAGGAGTCCCGGAACCACGCGCCCACCACCGAGTTGAGCTTCGCCTCCACCGTGCCGCGCGACCTGGTGCACCGCGCCGCCATCGCCGAGGTGTTCGTCACCGACTCGGCCCGGGTCGGCGATCCGGACCCGGAACGCGACGAGCACACCTTCGAGGTCGCCGCCCAGCTGCCGCGCGCCCACGTCGTCGGCGAGCGCGGCGGGAGCTACGACTTCCTGCTGCTGGTCGAGGTCCTGCGTCAGTCCGGCGTCCTGGTCGCGCACCGGTACCTGGACGTGCCGCTGGACCGCGCCTTCATCTTCAGCTCGCTGAACCTCACCATCTCCGGCCTGGAGGCCCTGCGGATCGGGCCGCGCCCGGCGCACGCCGTGCTCTCCACCACCGTCCGCCCCAAGCGCAACCCGGCCGGCCGGGTGCTCGGCTTCGACTTCACCGGCGTCTTCTGGCTGGACGGCGTGCAGGCCATCGTCGGCTCCGGCGCGCTGACCTTCGTCACCAACCGGGCCTTCCAGATGCTGCGGGCCGGCAACCGCAAGAAGCTGGAAGGGCGTTCGCCGCGCCACCCGCAGCTGCTGCGCTCCGCGCCCTCCCTGGTCGGCCGGCGGGACGCGTCCAACATCGTGCTCACCGAGCCCGCCGTCAGCGAGTCCGGCACCGCCTCGGCGCTGCTGGTGGTGGACACCGACCACCCCCACCTGTTCGACCACAAGCTGGACCACGTGCCCGGCAACCTCCAGCTGGAGGCCGCCCGCCAGCTGTCCGTGGCGGCCGTCGCCAAGCTGCACGGCCTGCCCGCCGAGAGCCTGGTGGTCACCGCGGCGAAGGCCGACTTCACCGACTTCGCCGAGCTGGACCTGGTGACCAAGGCGGTCGCCGAGGTCGGCGACGCCAGCTTCGACGGCGCGCTCGGCGCCGTGACCGTCCCGGTCCGGATCACCGTCTCCCAGGAGGGCAACACCGTCGCCACCCTCGCCATCGAGGTGACCCAGTGGAGCTGAACCACCTCGTCCCGTCGGCCGACGGCATCGACACCGTGGTCCTCGACTACGGCGGCGTGCTGACCAACCCGCTCGCCGAGACCTTCACCGAGTTCGGGGTGCGCACCGGCCTGGACCTGCAGGCCATCGGCACCGCCTTCGCGGCCGCCACCGCACGCCACGGCGTCAGCCCGATGGCGGAGCTGGAGGTCGCGGCGATCACCGAGCAGGAGTTCACCGAGCGCCTGCTGGCCGAGCTGCCGCCCGGCTCCGCCGCCGCCCTGGGCGGCCGGCCGTTCGGTGAGCTGTGGTTCCAGGGCCGCCGGGCCAATGCCCAGCTCGTGGACTTTGCCCGGCAGTTGAAGTCCGGCGGCTACCGGATCGCGCTGCTCACCAACAACGTGGTGGAGTGGAGCCCCCGCTGGCGGGCCACCCTCCCGGTGGAGGAGCTGTTCGACGTGGTCGTCGACTCCTCGGCCGAGCGCGTCCGCAAGCCGGACCCGGAGCTGTACCTGCGGCTGCTGGAGCGGCTCGACACCCAGGCCCGGCGCTGTCTGTTCATCGACGACACGGCCGAGAACCTCGACGCCGCCCAGCGGCTGGGCTTCCACACGGTGCTGTTCGAGAACACCGCGCAGACCGTGCGCGACGTCTCCGAGCGGCTGACCGCCCAGGCCCTGCGCGAGGTCTCCAGCCGGCTCGGGCACCCCCTGGCGGAGGACCTCGGCCGCCCGGCCGACGGGGCGCTCCGATGACGGCGCCGCAGGTCCTCGTGGTCGGGGCCGGCCCCACCGGCCTGACCGCGGCCTGCGCCCTGCTCCAGCACGGGGTGCCGGTGCGCCTGGTGGACCGCCGGGAGTGCTTCGCCGCCGAGCCCAAGGCCCTGGTGATGTGGAGCGGCGCCCTGGAGGCGCTGCACCGCCTGGGCGTGGCCGACGCCGTCGCCGAGCGGGCCCTGCCGCTCACCGGCGCCTCGTACTGGTCGAACGGTCGCCGGCTGGCCGGCGTCTCCTTCGGCACGCTGACCGGCACCCGCTTCCCCGGGCCGCTCTGCGTGCCCCAACCGGTCACCGAGGAACTGCTCTACGAGCGGCTGCTCGGCCTCGGCGGCCGGGTCGAGTGGGCCACCCGGGCCACCTCGGTCGAGGTGGCCGGCGATCGGGCGGTGGTCCGGCTGGAGTCGGCCGGCGGCGCGGTCGAGACCGTGGCCGTCCCCTGGCTGATCGGAGCCGACGGCGTCCGCAGCACCGTCCGCGAGGCGCTCGGGATCCCCTACGAGGGCAGCAGCTACGACCGGGAGTTCGTGCTCGGCGACGGCCGGATCGCCGGCGACCTGCCGCCCACCGAGGCGCAGTACCACCTGAGCCCGGACGGCGTGCTCGTCCTGGTCGCCCTGCCCGAGGGCGGCCACCGGATCTTCTTCGACCTGCCCCCGGGCAGCCGGACCGGACCGCCGGACGACGCCGAGCTCCAGCAGCTCCTGGACGCCCGCGGCCGCGGCCGCTGGACCGTCGAGGAGACCTGGTGGACCAGCCGCTTCCGGGTGCACACCAAGGTGGCCGCCACGTTCCGGCAGGGCCCGGTGTTCCTCGCCGGGGACGCCGCGCACGCCCACAGCCCGGCCGGCGGCCAGGGCCTCAACACCGGTGTCCAGGACGGGTTCGACCTCGGCTGGAAGCTGGCGGCCGTGCTGCGCGGCGGCGACCCGGCGCTGCTCGACAGCTACGACCCGGAGCGCCGTCCCACCTCCGCCCGGGCGGTGCGCAACTCCGAACGGCAGACCAGGCTCTGGCTGCTCAAGCCGCGCCCGGCCCGCGCCCTGCGCGACCTGCTGCTCGGCGTGCTCTCCCGCAGCGGCGCCCTGGAGCGCCGCATCGTTCCGGAACTCGCCCAACTCGACCTCGATCTGACGGCCAGTCCGGCCGTCGGGCGCACGCCCGCGCCGGGCGGTCCGACCCCCGGCCGACGGCTCGGTGACGCCCCGCTCCGCCCGGTGGGCGGGACCGCTGCCACCTCCCTGCACGGCTACCTCGCGACCGGACGGCACACCGTGCTGGTCGCCGGATCCGGGCAGGAGGCCGCGACGGCGGCCGAGGAGGCCGCCACCGAGCTGACCCGGCGCGGCGTGCGCGATCTCGCCGACGTCCTGCTGCTGCTGCCGCCGGACGGGCCCGTGCCCGTACCGGCGGGGCCGTCCGGCCACGACCTCGCGGCCGGCCGGCTGCCGGGCGGGCAGGCCGGGGCGGCGGCCCTGGCCTGCCACCTGCGCCCGGACGGGGTGGTGGCCCGGGTCGTGACCCTGGACCGGCCCGGCCGGGTGGGCGAGCTGCTCTCCGCGCTGCCGACCGGGCAGCGCTCCGCCACCCCCGCTCCGTGAGGTTCCCGATGCTCAAGCGACTCGGCCGGGCGGTCACCGCCCGGCCCTGGTCCGCCCTCCTCTTCGTGGTGGTCTTCCTGGTCAACGCGCTGGTCGTGGGCACCGGCGTCACCGACCGCCTGCACAACGGCGGCACCTCCGACCCGGGCTCCGAATCGGCGCGCGCCGCCGTGCTGCTGGAGCACTCCTTCCCGGCCAGCTCGCCCAACCTCGTCCTGGAGGTCTCGGCGAAGGCCGGCGGCTCGGTGGACGACCCCGAGGCGGCCCGGGCCGGTGCCCGCCTCGGCGAGCGGCTCGCCTTCGAACCGGACGTCGTCGGGGTCACCTCGTACTGGCAGACCGGCGTCGAGGGCCTGCGTTCCGCCGACCGCGGCACGGCACTGATCGTCGCCCGCATCGAGGGCGACGAGAACCACGCCAAGGACGTCTTCGACCGGCTGGCCCCGCGCTACCGGGGCAGCCCGGCCGGTCTGGAACAGCTGGACGTCCGGCTCGGCGGCACCGTCGCGGTCCGCGAGGAGATGCAGTCCACCATCGCCGACGACCTGGTCCGGGCCGAGCTGATCGCGCTGCCGATCACCCTGCTGATCCTGGTGCTGGTCTTCCGCGGCCTGATCGCCGCCCTGCTGCCGCTCGCCGTCGGGATCTGCGCGATCCTCGGCACCAACGCGGCGCTGCGGGTGATCACCGGCTTCACCGAGGTCTCGGTGTTCGCCCAGAACCTCACCACCGCGCTGGGCCTGGGCCTCGCCATCGACTACGCGCTGCTCATCGTGCGGCGCTTCCGCGAGGAACGCGAACGCGGGCTGGAGGTCCGCGAGGCCGTCGCCACCACCCTGGACACGGCCGGCCGCGCGGTGCTGTTCTCGGCGCTGACCGTCGCCGTCTCGCTCTCCGCGATGCTGGTCTTCCCGCTCTACTTCCTGCGCTCCTTCGCCTACGCCGGCATCTCGGTGGTGCTGATCGCCGCCGCCGCCGCGCTGGTCCTGCTGCCCGCCCTGCTCACCCTGCTCGGCGGCCGGATCGACGCGCTCAAGATCCGGCTGCCCGGCGGCGCGGCGCGCCCCGGCCGGGAGCCCGGCGCGGGCTGGCACCGCACCGCCACCCTGGTGATGCGGCGCGCCCCGCTGTTCGCGCTCGGCATCACCGCCCTGCTGCTGGTCGCCGGACTGCCCTTCCTGCGCGTCCAGTTCGCCGCCGCCGACGACCGCCAGCTGCCCACCGGCTCCGAGGCACGGGTGGTCCAGCAGACCATCCGGGACGGCTTCACCGCCAGCGCCACCGGCGTCATCGACGTGGTGGTGCACAGCGGGGCCACCGGGAACACCGGCGCCGGCAGCCCGGACCGCGAGGAGCTCGGCCGGTTCGCCGCCGGGCTCTCCGCGCTGCCCGGCGTCACCGAGGTCTCCACCCCGCTCGGCGACTACCGCTCCGGCGCCCCCTCCGGCGAGTCCGGTCCGGCCGACAGCGTCCGGTCCGCCGACGGCCTCGGCCACCTCTCGGTGGTGCCCGCCGCCGGCGGGGGCGACGTCTCCCAGGCGAACCAGGACCTGGTCGGCGAGATCCGCCGGGCCGGCGCCGGCTTCCCCGCCCTGCGGCCGGTGGTCGGCGGCCAGGCGGCCACCCTGGTCGACAGCAAGCACGCCATCGCGGTGCGCCTGCTGCCGGCCGGCGCGCTGATCGTCGGCGCCACCCTGCTGCTGGTCTTCCTGCTCACCGGCAGCCTGCTGATCCCGCTCCAGGCGGTGCTGCTGAACGCGCTCAGCCTGACCGCGATGTTCGGCGTCGTCGTCTGGGTGTTCCAGGACGGCCACCTGTCCGGCCTGCTCGGCTTCACCCCGACCGGCGCCGTCGAGACCACCCTGCCGGTGCTGATGTTCTGCGTCGCCTTCGGCCTCTCCATGGACTACGGGGTCTTCCTGCTCTCCCGGGTCAAGGAGGAGTACGGCCGCGGGCACGACCCGCGCAAGGCCGTCGCCGACGGCATCCGGCACACCGGCGGGCTGATCACCGCCGCCGCGCTGATCCTCTCGGTGGTGCTGGTGGCGATCGGGACCTCCCGGATCACCAACACCAAGATGCTCGGCCTCGGCGTCGCGCTCGCCGTGCTGGTCGACGCGACCGTGGTGCGCTGCCTGCTCGTCCCCGCCGTGATGGCCCTCGGCGGCCACGCCACCTGGTGGGCCCCGGCGCCGCTCAAGCGGTTCCAGGAGCGCTTCGGGCTGCGCGAGGAGCCGCTCGCCCCGGCGGGCGGCCCGGGCGGTGCGGACCGCCCGGACGCCGGTTCCGGTCCCGACGGCCGGCCCGACCCCGACCCCGATCCCGACCCCGGCCCGGGGCCCGTCCTCGCCGCGAAGGAGTCCTGATGACCGACCAGCGCACCCCGCCGGGCCGCGTCGTGGTCACCGGCGCCACCGGACTGCTCGGCACCGCCGTGGTCCGCGAGCTGCTGGCCGCGGGCCACGAGGTGACCGCCCTGGTCCGCGACCGGGAGAAGGCCGGGCGGCTGCTGCCCGCCGACGAACGGCTCACCGTCCTGGCCGGCGACATCACCGACCCGGCCGGCTACCGGCCGGCCCTGCCCGGCGCGAGCGGCGTCGTCCACACCGCCGCCTACTTCCGGGAGTACTACCAGCCGCAGCCCGACCTGGGCCGGCTGCACGCCGTGAACGTCGACGCGGTGACCACCCTGCTCCGCGAGGCGGTCGACGCCGGGGTGCCCCGGGTGGTGCACACCAGCTCGATCAACACCATCGGCCGGGGCACCACCGGGTTCCCCGCCGACGAGGACACCCCGCCGCCCGCCGACTGGCGGCGCAACGGCTACCGGGCCAGCAAGGTCCGCGCCGAACAGGCCGTCGCCGAGTTCTGCGCCCGCGAGGGGATCACCGTCCCGCTGGTGCTGCCCGGCTGGATGTGGGGACCGGGCGACGCCGGACCCACCTCGGCGGGCCGGCTCTTCCTCGCCGTCGCCCACGGGGACCTGCGCGCCGTCCCCCGGGCCGGCAACCACGTGGTGGACGCCCGCGATGTCGCCGCCGCCTGCGTCCGCGCGCTGACCCACGGCACCGGGCTGCGCCGCTACATCGTCGCCGGCTCCTGGTACGGCCTGCACGACCTGGTCACCGGCATCGCCGCCGCCACCGGCGCCACCGCGCCCCGGCAGATCCCGGCCGCCGCGGCGCTCGGCTTCGCGACCGCGCTGGAGTACGGCGCCAGGCTGCGCGGCCGACCGCCGGTGGCCACCCGCGAAGGTGTCCGGGTGCTGCTCGACGGCACCCGCACCCGGCTCTCCTCCGCCCGCGCGGAGCGTGAACTCGGCGTCACCTTCCGCCCGCTGGCGCAGACCCTGTCCGACGAGGCGCGCTGGTACCGCGAGCAGGGGTGGCTGCCGTCATGACCCCTCCCACGCCCCCGTCCCCGTCCCCGGACCCCGCTCCCACCCCGTTCGACGAAAGGGCCGCGACCGTGCCCCGTTCCAGGAAGACCGCCCTGCTGACCGTCGCGGCCGCACTGATCGCCCTGACGCCCGCGGTGGCCGCCGTCGCGGTCCGCGCCGACGACTCCCCGAAGCCCGGCGCCCCGACCGCCGCCGCCACCGGAGCGGCCGCCCCCGCCCCGGCCCCCGGCGCCGAACAGGCCGCCGCCGACACCAAGGCCCGGCTGGCCGCCGAGTCCATCGTCGACGTCCCGGTCCGCTTCACCGTCCAGAACGTCAACCGCACCCTGGCCGCCTGCCCGGTGGACGGCAGGACCTACCAGGTCACCGGTCATCTCACCGCGCCCAAGGCGGTCCTCGACGGCGGTGCGGGCCCGCGCGCCGTCACCCTCTACGAGCACGGCATCGCGGCCGGCGAGTGGTACTGGCGCCTCGACGCCCCCGGCTACCACCACACCGAGGAACTGGCCAAGAAGGGCCACGCCTCGCTCACCATCGACCGGATCGGCTACGGCGGCAGCGACAAGCCCGACGGCTTCGGCAGCTGCATCGGCGGCCAGGCGGACATCGCCCACCAGATCGTGGAGCAGCTGCGGGCCGGCGGCTACCGGACCGAGCAGGAGGGCCGCGCCGCCGTCCCGTTCGACAAGGTCGTCCTGGCCGGCCAGTCCAACGGCGGCCAGGTCTCCCAGATCGAGGCCTACTCGTTCCAGGACGTCGACGGCCTGGTCCTGATGGACTGGACCGACCTCGGCCTCACCCCGCAGGCCAACGCGCGCTTCTTCTCCTCCCTGCAGACCTGCCTGCGCGGCGGCTCGGCCGCGGACGGCGCGGGCGGCCCCGGCGGCTACGCCTACTACGACCTCGGCAGCGAGGAGTTCAAGGCCGGCAACTTCCACGACACCGAGCCCGGCGTGGTCGCCCTCTCCGCCCCGCACCAGAACCGCCACCCCTGCGGCGACATGGCCTCCCAGCTCGGCTCGGTCCTGGTCGACCTGCGGCACCTCAAGGACATCAAGGTGCCGGTGCTCTTCCTCTACGGGGAGAAGGACGCCCGCGTCCAGGGCGGCGCCGAGCACCGCGCGCTGTTCACCGGCACCACCGACACCCAGCTGATCGAGATCCCCGGGGCCGGCCACTACATGGGCATGGCGCGCAACGCCCCCCAGGTCCACGCCTCCCTCGCCGACTGGCTGACCAAGCACCAGTTGCGCTGAACCGAACGCCGGCCGGGGGCGGCACCGTCCCCCCACCTCATGTCTGGAGACCAGTTGTCATGACGCTCACCCTCGAACCCGGGGTCGACCAGCGGGTGCCGCTGCTGCGGAGGCTGGGCCGACTGCTGGTCGACCGGCGGCGCGCGGTGCTGATCGCCGGCACCGTCGTGCTGGTCATCGCCGCCGCGCTGGGCGCCGGCGCGCAGAAGGCGCTCTCGCTGTCGCGCTTCGAGGCGCCCGGCTCGCAGTCGAACCGGGCGGAGCAACTGCTGCACCGTGAGTTCGGCCACGGCAGCCCCAACATGATCCTGCTGGTCACCGCCAAGCACGGCACCGTCGACGACCCCGCCGTCGCCGCCGCCGGCCGGGCGCTGGCCGAGGAGCTCGGCGCCTCGGCCGGCGTCCGGACCACCGGCTCCTACTGGGCGCAGGACAACAGCCCCGCGCTGGCCGCCACCGACCGCGGCAAGGCCCTGGTCACCGCCTGGCTGGACGGCACCGCCACCGAGTCCCGGGAGCGGCTCGCCGACCTCTCGCCGAAGTTCACCCGCGAGACCGCCGACATCAAGGTCGAGGTCGGCGGCCAGGACGAGGTCTTCCGGCAGGTGGGCGCCCAGGCCCGCAAGGACTTCCTCGGCGCCGAGGCGATCGTGCTGCCGATCGTCCTGCTGCTCCTGCTCGCCGTCTACCGCCGCTGGTCGGCCGCCGGGCTGACCATCGGCGTCGGCCTCTTCTCGGTGCTCGGCACGCTGACGCTGCTGCGCGGGGTCACCGCCTTCACCGAGGTCTCCACCTTCGCCGCCAACCTGGCCCTGGTGATGGGCCTGGGGCTGGGCATCGACTACAGCCTGTTCATGATCTCCCGCTTCCGCGAGGAGTCCGCGGCCGGCCACGACAAGCACACCGCCGTGGTCCGCGCCGTCGAGCGGGCCGGCCGCACGGTGATCTTCAGCGGCATCACCGTGGCCATCTCGCTGCTCGCCCTGTTCGCCTTCCCGTTCCCCTTCCTGCGGTCCTTCGCGTACGCGGGCGTCTTCGTGGTGCTCACCGCGATCGTCGGCGCCGTCGTCCTGCTGCCCGCCGCGCTCGCCGCCGTCGGGCACCGGGTGCTGCGGCCGGGCGCCGCCGGAGCCGCCCGCCCGGTCGAGGACGGCCGCTGGTACCGGCTCACCCGCCGGGTGATGGCCCGCCCGCTGGTCTGGGGCACCGCCGTGGTCGCCCTGCTGCTGCTCGTCGGGGCGCCGTTCCTCGGCGTGAAGTTCGGCCTGCCCGACGAACGGGTGCTGCCGGCCGACGCCACCAGCCGGGTCGTCCAGCAGCAGGTCCGCGACGCCTTCCCGGCCCGCGAGACCGACGCCCTCCAGGTCGTCGCCACCGGCGTCGCCGACCCGAAGGGCACCACCGGACAGACCGGGGACTACGCGGCGAAGCTCTCCGCCCTGCCCGGCGTCTTCCAGGTGGACACCTTCACCGGCTCCTACGCCGGCGGAAAGCTGCGCACCCCGCCGACCGCCGACTCCGCGCGCTTCGCCACCGGCTCCGGCGTCTGGCTCACCGTGATCCCCGAGGAGGCCGCGCTGGCCGGGGACATGCCCGGGCTGGTCGGCAAGGTCAGGGACGAGGCCGCGCCCTACCAGGTGCAGGTCGGCGGCTTCCCGGCCGACATGACCGACTTCCGCTCCCGCCTGCTCGGCGCGCTGCCCCTGGTGGCGGGACTGATCCTGGTGCCGACCTTCATCCTGCTCTTCCTGATGACCGGCAGCCTGCTGATCCCGGCCAAGGCCACCGTCTCCAACCTGCTCAGCCTCACCGTGATGTTCGGCGCCCTGGTCTGGGGCTTCCAGGACGGCCACCTGGCCGGCCTGCTCGACTTCACCTCGGCCGGGTCGATGGAGCCCAGCATCCCGATCCTGATGTTCTGCATCGCCTACGGGCTGTCGATGGACTACGAGGTCTTCATCGTCTCCAGGATCAAGGAGGAGCACGACCGCGGCGTGGACACCGAGACCGCCGTCGCCACCGGCATCCAGCGCAGCGCCCCGCTGATCACGGCCGCCGCGGGCATCCTGGCCCTGACCTTCGCGGTCTACGCCACCGGGTCGGTCGTCTTCCTCAAGGAACTCGGCGTCGGCCTCGCCCTCGCCGTCCTGGTCGACGCCGTACTCGTCCGGGCGATCCTGCTGCCCGCCGTGATGCGCCTGGCCGGCCCCGCCAACTGGTGGGCCCCCGCCCCCCTCCGCCGCCTCCACGCCCGCTTCGGCCTCACCGACTGACCCACCCACCCCCCCCGGTCCCGGGGCGGCCCCCGCCGCCCCGGGACACCCACCAGACCCGGAACGGGCGGAGCCCAGAACGCGAAAGGCCCCGGAGAGAATCTCTCCGGGGCCTTTCCGCCTTTTCAGGCTCCTGTGGCCAGGGCCGGGGTCGAACCGGCGACCTTCCGCTTTTCAGGCGGACGCTCGTACCAACTGAGCTACCTGGCCGTACTGCACCGTCTCTTGCGAGACGAGCGATCCCGACGGGACTTGAACCCGCGACCTCCACCTTGACAGGGTGGCGAGCTAACCAACTGCTCCACGGGACCTAGGAGTGGCGAACCACTTCAGGTCTTGCGGCACAACACTTTACTACGGTACTGCGTGCCCCCAACGGGATTCGAACCCGTGCTACCGCCTTGAAAGGGCGGCGTCCTGGGCCACTAGACGATGAGGGCTTGCGGCCTGTCCGGCTGTTTCCAGCGTTCGGGGACGTCGAGAAGCATATGGGATGTCGGGCCGAACGCCAAAACGGGTTTCGGCCGGGCGGGCGGCGGGGGTCAGGACCAGCCCAGCTCGTCGAGCTCGTGGTCGTCGAAGCCGAAGTGGTGGGCGACCTCGTGGATGACGGTGGTGCGGACCTCCTCGACGACCCGCTCGCGGTCGTCGCACAGGCGCAGGGTCGGGCCGCGGTAGACGATGATCCGGTCCGGCAGGACGCCCGCGTACCACTCGCCGCGCTCGGTGAGCGGGGTTCCCTCGTAGAGGCCGAGCAGCTCCGGGTCGGCGGGGTC
Organism: Kitasatospora sp. NPDC057965; assembly: GCF_042887135.1. Classification (NCBI taxonomy): domain Bacteria; kingdom Bacillati; phylum Actinomycetota; class Actinomycetes; order Kitasatosporales; family Streptomycetaceae; genus Kitasatospora; species Kitasatospora sp. NPDC057965. Next base: position 25,494 of record NZ_JBHVPZ010000004.1, on the reverse strand, counting down.
GGGCTCGTCCTCGACGAAGACGGCGACGTTGTCCATCATCGCGGCGAGTTGCGGCGGGATGCGGTCCAGCGCGTCGGCGACCAGTACCTCGAACTCTTCCCGGGTCATCTCCACCGGTTCATTGTCGGGTCTGCGATGACGGTGTGCCAGGCGGTCGGAGCCGGTGTTTCATGGGGCTGTGGCGACCTCGGAGGATGTGGTGGCGGACGGTGCGGCGGCCGGTGCGGTGCGGCGGCGGCCGCCGGTGCTGCGCGGGCAGGGGCCGGCGGTGGCCGTGGTGGCCGTCGGCGGGGCGCTGGGCGCGAGCGCCCGGTACGGCGCGGGGCTGCTGTGGACGACCGGGCCCTCGGCGTTCCCGTGGACGACGCTGCTGGTGAACGTGGTGGGGTGCGCCGTGATCGGGGTCTTCCTGGTGGTGGTCACCGAGGGCCGGCCGGCCCATCCGCTGCTGCGGCCGTTCTTCGGCACCGGCGTGCTCGGCGGGTTCACCACCTTCTCGACGTACGCGGTGGACACCCGCCGGCTGCTGGAGGAGGGGCGGCCGGAACCGGCCCTGGCGTACCTGGGGCTGACCCTGGTGGCGGCGATGGCGGCGGTCTGGGCGGCGGCCGCGGTGACGCGCCGTCTGCTGCTGCGCGGGGCCGGGAGGCGGGCGTGAGCGGGGAGACGGGTGTGACGGGTGCGACGGAGTCCCCCCGGCTGGGCGGGCCGGCGCTGCGGCTGACGGTGCTGGTCGGCGAGAACGACCGGTGTCACCACCGCCCGCTGTACAGCGAGATCGTGCACCGGGCGCGGGCCGCCGGGCTGGCCGGGGCGAGTGTGTTCCGGGGGGTCGAGGGGTTCGGCGCGTCCTCGATGGTGCACACCGCGCGGCTGCTGTCGCTGAGCGAGGACCTGCCGGTGGCGGTGGTGATCGTGGACACCGAGGACCGGGTGCGGGCGTTCCTGCCCGAGCTGGCGGAGCTGGAGGTGGAGGGGCTGGCGACCCTGGAACGGTGCGAGGTGCTCCGGTACGCCGGGCGGACCGGCGGGCCGGCGACGGGGCCGGGGCCGGGGCCGGGGGAGGCCGGGGCGTGAACTGGCTGCTGGTGGTGGCGGGCGCGATGGTCGGCGCGCCGCTGCGGTACCTGACCGACCGGGCGGTGCAGTCCCGGCACGACTCGGTGTTCCCGTGGGGGACCTTCGTGGTGAACGTGTCCGGCTGTCTGATCCTCGGGCTGGTGACCGGGGCGGTGGCGGTCGGCGCCGCGTCCTCGCACGTCCAGCTGCTGCTCGGGACCGGGCTGTGCGGGGCGCTGACCACGTACTCGACCTTCTCGTACGAGACGCTGCGGCTGACCGGGAGCGGGGCCGGGCGGTACGCGCTGGCCAATGTGGCGGGCAGCATCGCGGCGGGTCTGGCGGCGGCGTACGCGGGGGCGGGGCTGGCCTCGGCGCTCTGGGGCTGAGCACACGCAGGGCCGTGGGGCCGGGCGCGGCGCTCCGGGGCCCGTCCGGGTGCTTCCGGGGCCCCACCCGTGTCCGGGCGCCCGGCAGACGCGTTGGACACCCGCAAGGGTGGCCGTGCGCGGTGGGTGGGCGGTCCGGGCGGGGCGGGTGCAGGAGAGGGACTCGGTGGCGGCGATGCGTGCGGTGCGGGTGGTGCGTGCGGTGACGGAGCGGGAAACGGCGGTGGTCCGGAGCGCCGTGGTGCGCGGCGCGGCGGTGCTGGCGGTGGCCGGGCTGGGGCTGACCGGCTGCATGTCGGTCGGGCCGGGTGCGGAGGAGAAGCGCGGTGTGGTGCCGGTCGGCCAGGTCGGAACGCCGACCAGGCCGGGGGCGACCCCGTCGGCCTCGCCGAGCGGCGGCGGACACCCGGGGGGTGCGGTGGGGCGGTCGGAGCGTGCGGTGGGCGCGCAGGCCCAGAGCGCGCCGACCGGGGGGATGAACGCGGCGCCCGGTGAGTCGGCCGGCGGTGCGGTCGGTGCGGCGGGTGCGGGCGGCGGCAACGGCGGGGGCGGTGCGATGGGCGCGCCCGCCGGCGTGGAGCCGGTGCCGGCGGCGGCCCCCGGTGAGGCCGCGCCCGGCGCGACCGGCACCACGGGGGGCGCGAGCGCCAGCCCCGCGCCCCGTCCGGGCGCCGGCGGTACCAGCACGGGCGGAGCGGCCGGGGGTGCGGCGGGCAGCGGCGGCGCGGGCGGCAGCGGTCACCCCTCCGGCGGGGCCGGGAGCACCGCGGGCGGCGGAACCGGCGGCTCCGGCGGCTCGACGGCGCCCGCCCCGGCGGCCAGCCCGACCGGGCACTCGTCCTCCCCGGAGCCCGGCCACACCACGCCCCCCGCCCCGACCGCCACCACGGCCCCGGAACCGACCTCCGCCCCGAGCGTCACCGCGCCCACCAGTTCGGGTGCGCCGGGCGGCCACTAGCGAGGGGCTGTCTTCGGACTACCCCCGATCCGCAGCCTGGCCAGCGCATTTGCCTCAGATCCCCAGGCTCCTCTATGGTGGTAGATCGTTCGTTTGATCCATTTGACTGGCGCCCTACTCCCATCTGGCGCCCTTGGCGCGTTCCGGCGATCCGTGGCTGACCGCATAGAGGCGGTTGTGAAACAGAACCCCGGACTTTGGCGCGTGCCACTTCCGGAAGGTTTTGCATGTCTCTCATTGACGACGCCCGCTTCGCCATGCCCGCGAGCGAGTCCGCCGCCGATGCCACCACCACCGCCCCCGCCGAGGCCGACGCCGAGCTGATCGCCGCCGTCGACGCCGTCGAGGACACCGACACCGACACCGACGCTGCCGCCGACGAGGCTGTCGAGGCCGAGGAGGCCGACGAGGCCGCCGACGCCGAGCCGACCATCACCTTCGGCGACCTGGGCCTGCCGGACGAGGTCGTCCGCGCCCTCGCCAAGCGCGGCGTCACCACCCCGTTCCCGATCCAGGCCGCGACCATCCCGGACGCCCTGGCCGGCAAGGACGTGCTGGGCCGTGGCCGCACCGGCTCCGGCAAGACCCTCAGCTTCGGCCTGCCGCTGCTGACCCGCCTCGCCGACGGCGAGCGCACCCGCGCCAAGCACCCGCGCGGCCTGATCCTCGTCCCGACCCGCGAGCTGGCCATGCAGGTCGCCGACGCCCTGGAGCCGTTCGGCTCGGTGCTCGGCCTGCGCCTCAAGGTCGTCTGCGGCGGTACCTCGATGTCGAACCAGATCTACGCGCTGGAGCGCGGCGTCGACGTCCTGGTCGCCACCCCGGGCCGCCTGCGCGACCTGATCAACCGCGGCTCGGCCAAGCTCGACGACGTCCAGGTCGCCGTCCTCGACGAGGCCGACCAGATGGCCGACATGGGCTTCCTGCCCGAGGTCACCGAGATCCTCGACAAGGTGCCGGCCGGCGGCCAGCGCCTGCTGTTCTCCGCCACCCTGGAGAACGAGATCGACACCCTGGTGAAGCGCTACCTGAACAGCCCGGTCACCCACGAGGTCGACCCGTCGGCCGGCGCCGTCACCACCATGACCCACCACATCCTCGTGGTGAAGCCCAAGGACAAGGCGCCGATCACCAACGCGATCGCCGCCCGCAAGGGCCGCACGATCATCTTCGTCCGCACCCAGATGGGCGCCGACCGCGTCGCCGAGCAGCTGGTCGAGGCCGGCGTGAAGGCCGACGCGCTGCACGGCGGCATGACCCAGGGCGCCCGCACCCGGGTGCTCGGCGACTTCAAGGACGGCTACGTCAACGTCGTCGTCGCCACCGACGTCGCCGCGCGCGGCATCCACGTCGACGGCATCGACCTGGTGCTCAACGTCGACCCGGCCGGCGACCACAAGGACTACCTGCACCGCTCCGGCCGCACCGCCCGTGCCGGCCGCTCCGGCACCGTCGTCACCCTGGTGCTGCCGCACCAGCGCCGCGGCGTCTTCCGCCTGATGGAGGACGCGGGCGTCGACGCCAGCCGCCACATCCTCGACCACGCCTTCGACGTCGAGGTGGCCCGGATCACCGGTGCCCGCTCGCTGGTCGAGGTCCAGGCGGAGAGCGCGGCCAACATCGCCGGTGCCGCCGAGCGCGAGGTCGCCGACATGACCCGCCAGCTGGAGCGCGCGCAGCGCCGCGCCGCCGAGCTGCGCGACGAGGCCGACCGCCTGTCGGCGCGGGCCGCGCGCGAGCGGGCCGAGCTGGGCATCGAGGACGAGGCCCCGGCCGCCGAGGCCGAGACCGAGGGTGCGACCGCCGCCGACGAGACCGCCGCCCCGGCCGCCGCCGAGCCGGCCGCCGCGGTGACCGAGGAGCGCACGCCGTCGTACCGCGAGGCGCGCACCGAGCGTCCGGCGTTCAACCGTGACCGCGACGACCGCGGTGGCCGTTCCTTCGGCCGTGACCGTGACGAGCGTGGTGGCCGTTCCTTCGGCGACCGCGACCGTGGTGGCCGCTCGTTCGGTGACCGTGACCGTTCGTTCAACCGTGACCGTGACGACCGTCCGGCCCGCTCGTTCGGTGACCGTGACCGTTCGTTCAACCGTGACCGCGACGACCGTCCGGCCCGTTCCTTCGGTGACCGTGACCGCTCGTTCAACCGTGACCGCGACGACCGCGGTGGCCGTTCCTTCGGCGACCGCGACCGTGGCTTCAACCGTGGTGACCGCGACGACCGCGGTGGCCGTTCCTTCGGTGACCGCGACCGCTCGTTCAACCGTGACCGCGACGACCGCGGTGGCCGCTCCTTCGGCGACCGTCCGGCCCGTTCCTTCGGTGACCGCGACCGCTCGTTCAACCGCGACCGCGACGAGCGCGGCGGCAGCAACAACCGTCCGTTCGCCCGCCGCGACGACCACCGCTCCGGCGGCCGTCCGCAGTCCGGTGGCTTCAACCGTGGTGAGCGCGACGACCGCGGTGGCCGCTCCGGTGGCTTCAACTCCGGCTTCAACCGCGACGACCGCAAGCCGCGCTGGAAGAACTGACACCGCGCAGCACCTGACGTCGGGTAGCCCCTGACGCACCCGCGACGGGCCCGCTCCACTTCGGTGGGGCGGGCCCGCCGCCGTTCGCGCGCCGCCGTTCGCCGGCCCGCCCGGCCGGTTGTTCTGTGGCCGAGAATAACCAGTGGCGCGGCGTGCCCGCCGTGGCCTACCGTCGGCGGCATGAGCAGCAGAACGCAGGTGGCGGTGGTGAACGAGGGCATCGCCGAACGGGGGAGCTACCGTGCGACCGGGGGCGAACTCGTCGAGTTGACGGAGCAGTTGGCGGCGGCGCGGGCCGGCACGGTGTCGTACGGCCCGGCCGGGCTGGACGCCCTGGTCGCGGCGGGCGGCCCCGGTCCGGTGGCGGCGGGCGCCGTCGAGGTGACGGCCGAGGGCAGCGTCCAGGCGGCCCACCGGCTGGTCGAGGCGGGCGCGGGCCCGGTCGGGGTGCTCAACTTCGCCTCCGCGCGGAACCCCGGCGGTGGCTACCTGCGCGGTGCCCGCGCCCAGGAGGAGGACCTCTGCCGCAGCGCCCTGCTGTACACCTGCCTGCTGGAGGCGCCGGACTACTACGAGGCGCACCGGGCCTCGACCGACCTCCGGTACAGCCATCGGGTGATCGTCTCGCCCGACGTGCCGGTGGTCCGGGGCGAGGACGGCGGGCTGCTGGCGCGGCCGTACGGCGTCACGTTCCTGACCTCGCCGGCGCCGAACGCGGGCCAACTGGCGCTGCGGACCCCGGGGGGCGTGGACGTGCGGGGCGTGCTCGCCGAGCGGGCCGAGCGGGTGCTCGCGGCGGCGGCCCGGCACGAGGTGCGCGCGCTGGTGCTCGGGGCGTGGGGCTGCGGGGTGTTCCGCAACGACCCGGCCGAGGTCGCGGAGGCCTTCGAGTACGCGCTGGCCCGCTACGGCGCGGCCTTCGACCGGGTGGTCTTCGCGGTCTGGGACCGGACGCCGGTCTCGCCGAACCGGGCCGCCTTCGAGCAGCGGTTCGGCGGTTGACGTCCCGGGTGATCGCGGGGCACCGGGCCCTTCGGGTCACCGGTGCCCGCAGGTCACCCGTGCTTCCGGGTCACCCGTGCTTTCGGGTCACCAGGGCCGAGGTGAGCACCGAGGCGGTGGTCACCACTCCGGTGACGGCGAAGACGGACGGCCAGGCGCCCATCTTCTTCGCCAGCGGGTGCGAGCCGCCGAAGGCCGCCACGTACAGCCCGGTCAGCGCCGCCGCGGCGGGTGCTCCCGAGCGCCGGTACCACTGGGCGGCGGCACCCGCGCCGGCCACGGCCAGCACCGCACCGCCGAGCTGTCGCTTCCCGGTCCACCGGGCGACGCCGTAGCCGCCGACCAGACCGCTCGCCGCGGTCAGCGCGGCCGGTGCGGTGCTCGCGAGCGCGTTCGGGATCCTCGCCATCGTCGACTCCACTCCTCGGCGGATCCGGTGCGGATCCGCGGCGGGTTCTCGGGATTCCCCGGGCTTCCGACGATAACCCGCCGCCTTCCCCGGCCCGCCCCGGCCCCCGGCCCTACCGCACCGCCCGCTCGAAGGGCAGCGCGGGCGCGACGGCCGCCAGCCGGGCCGCGGCCTCCTCCGGCGCCAGGACCCGTTCCAGCCGCAGGTCGCCGGGCACCTGCTCGACGAACCGCCCGGCCGCCCAGCTCCGTTCGTACGGCTGCGGGTCCAGGACGAGGGTCCGCACGCCGTCCACCACCGGGATGTCCTCCGGCATGCCCTCGTTCCAGATCCAACCGCCGTCCGGCGCCACCAGGTTGAACGCGCCCGTCGCGATGAACCGGCGCCCGTCCAGCCACCGGGTGCGGCTGAGCGCGACCACCTCCGGGTCGGGGCGGGTGCCGGGCAGGTGACCGCCGCCGATCAGCGCCTCGGCGAGCAGCGTGTGCAACTGGAAGTTGTCGGTCAGACCGTCCATCCGCAGCAGGTAGCCGGTGCCGCTCGGGCGGTGCAGCACCAGCAGCGGTTCGTCGTCCAGGGCGGCGGCCAGGTACCGCAGGCCCTTGAGGTCGTGCCGCTCGGACCGCTCGCGGTAGCGGTCGATCAGCTCGGCGAGCACGTCGGTCACGCCGTCGGCCCGGGCCGCCCGGCGCACGGCGGCGTGCGTGCAGAGCGCGAACGCGGCCCGCTGCCACAGATCGAGGGTCCACCAGCCGGCCACGGCCCGGTGGGCGTGCCACCCGGCCACCCGCCTGTGCCCGTGTCCGTGCCCGTCCGTTCGCGCGTCCGTCCGCCCGTCCCCGAGGAGCCGGGCATGGGCCCGGCCCGGGTCGTCCCGGTCGGGGTCCGGCAGGTCCTCCTCGTCGCTGTCGTCGCTGTCGGCCCACCGGTCGATCAGCAGCAGTGCCCCGGTCAGCGCCTCGCGCAGCCCGGCGAGCACCCGGTCGGCGCAGGCCACCGGGTCGGCGCCGCGCTCCACGCAGGCGCCGACCATCATCGCCAGGTGCGCGCGGGGGAACGCCGGGGTGTCCGTGAGCAGCGCCGCCAGCCGGGGCCCGACCGCCGCCGACTCCGCCTCCCCGGCCGGCCCGAGCAGCCCGCCCAGCCGGCGCAGCGCCGCATCGAAGCGCTCACCCCCGTCGGGGCCGTCCGCCGGACCGGCCACGGCCGCCTCCAGAGCGCCCACCGCCCGGTCGAGTGCGGACTGCTGACTGTCCGACGGCCCGCCGGGGCGGCCGTCCTGCGAGGAGTGAGGGTCGAACACCATTCGCCGCAGCATAGGGGCTGTCAGTGCCGGGTGAGAGACTCGCCCGGTGACCGAGCACGAGATCACCGACGGCCTCTACCGGATCCGGAACGTCGCCACCGGCCTGCTGCTGGAGGTCCCCGGCGGCAGCCGGCGCAGCGGCGTGAAGGTGCTGCTCGCCGCCGAGGACGGCTCGGACGCCCAGCTCTGGCGGCTGACCGCCGTCCACCCGGGCGGCGCGCTGTTCCACGTCGAGAACGTCGCCGGCGGCAAGCGGCTGGACGTCACCGGCGCCGCGACCGACGACGGCGTCCCGGTCCAGCAGTGGTCCGCCAACGCCTTCGGCGCCCAGGAGTGGCTGGTCGAGCACCACGTCGACGACCCCGGCACCTGCACCCTCACCAGCTTCATCAGCGGCAAGCCCCTCACCGCCCCGACCGACGACCCCACCACCCCCGTCCACCAGTGGGAGGACGTCGACTCCCCGACCCAGTGGTGGCGCCTGGAACGGCGGCCCTGGCTCAGTTGACCGGTCGGTCCAGCCGGTACCCGTCGTGCTTGAAGACCGAGCGGTCGTGCCAGCGCAGGAAGTCGTGGGCGCGCGGTGCGGCCGGTCGGCCGTGCGGGTGCGGCACCGGTCGGTCGTGCAGCGCCCGGACCGCCTCGCCGGCGGGCGAGTCGGTCCGGAAGTGCGGGGAGATCCGTACGGTGCGGTCCTCGGTCACCCCGAGCACGCCGAAGTCGAACAGCGCGTGGTGCAGCGAGCAGAGCGCGAAGGCGTTGGCCAGGACGTCCGGGCCGCCCTGGCTGTGCCACCGGATGTGCGCGGCCTCGACGCCGACCGGGTGGCGGCCGAGCCGGCCGTCGTACCCGCAGAACGCGCAGGCGTGGTCGAACGCCCGCAGCACGTCGGCGGCGAACCCGGCGGCCCGCACCCGCCGTCGGACCAGCCGGAACACCGGGTCGGGGGCCGCACCGGCGTCCGGATCGCCGACGCCCGGATCGCCGACGCCGAGGCCGGTGACGCCGAGGTCGGCGATGTCCAGGTCCGGCAGCCCGACGTCCGCCTGCTCGCAGATCGCCGCCTCCAGGGTGGGCGTGAAGTGCCGGTCGAGCAGCAGCCGGACGGCGATCGGCCCGGCCGACGGGTCCTCGGTGAGCAGCCGCTCGACCTCGGGCCGCAGCCGCCCCACCGCGCCCGCCCCGCGCAGTGCCGCGCCGCTCTCCCGGACGTCCTTGGCGTCGAGTTCGCGCCCGGCCGCGTCGCAGAGCGACCAGAGGCTCCGCTCCAGGTGGACGAACGGCATCGCCGCCCGCTGCACGGCCGTCGCGCGGCCGACGGCCGGCCCGAAGTCGTTGATCAGCCGGCTGACCGGCTCCTCGGCCTCCGCGTAGCCGACCAGGCTGCTGCCCAGCCGGGCGTGCCGGCCGAGCAGCCAGAGCAGCAGCAGTGGCTTGTGCGGGGCCCGGACCCCGCCGGTGTTCGCCTGCCGGAGCCGCCCCAGGGCGGTGAGCAGTTCCCCCCGCTTCATCGCTTCACACGCGCCCGGCTCCCGCGCTACGCCGACAGGTTGGTGCGGAGGGCGTCGAGGTCGGCCTCGGTGGCGCCGTGGGCGTGCAGGTAGGCGGGGAGGGAGCCGTGCTCGTCGTGGATCCAGGCGAAGGAGGAGGCGAGCAGCTCCGCCGAGACCGGGCGGGAGAGCCGCTCGGCGCCGGTCTCGTCGAGGTACGGGGCGGGGCCGTCCAGCAGGCCCAGGCCGGTGTTGGAGAGCAGGTAGTCGGCGGTGATGTCGGCCTCGGAAGCGCCCAGCAGGGACTGGACGACGGCGATGGTCAGGCCGGTGCGGTCCTTGCCGACGGCGCAGTGGACGACGGCCGACAGGGTGCCGGGGGCGCCGAGCCGGCGGATCGCGGCGACCAGCGACGGGCCGGCGGTGGAGGCCATGAACGGGTAGAGCTCGACCTGGTCCTCCGGCCAGGGGCGAGCGGCCTCCTCCGGCTTGGCGGGCAGGGTCGGCAGGTGCAGCGCCTCGTGGTCGAGGTCGTGCCGCAGGTCCGGGAAGGCGTCCAGCTCGTGCCAGCTGCGCAGGTCTATGACGGTGCGCAGGCCGAGGGCCTTGAGCCGCAGGGCGCCCTCGGGGGTGAGGGTGTGGAAGGAGCCGGAGCGGAACAGCACGCCCCGGCGGAGCGCACCGACGCCCCCGGCGTCACGGAAGTTGCGCACGCCGGGGATGTCGATGAAGGCGGACTGCACGTCGTCGGTCATGGCCACCACCGTACGGTCGCGGACCGGGCCAGGGGAAGGAAGAGGCCGGTCCTTTCGATCTTCGCCGGAGGTCCTGTTCCCCGTGGTGCTCAGCGGCCGCCGGAGACGTCCAGGAACGCGCCCGTGGAGTACGAGGAGGCCGGCGACAGCAGGAAGAGGATCGCCTCCGCGACCTCCTCGGGCCGACCGCCGCGGCGCATCGGCAGAGCGGGTGCGACCCGGTCGACCCGGCCGGGCTCGCCGCCCAGGGCGTGGATGTCGGTGTGGATCAGGCCCGGACGCACGGCGTTGACCCGGATGCCCTCGGCCGCGACCTCCAGGGCCAGCCCGCGGGTCATCGAGTCGACGGCCCCCTTCGCCGCCGCGTAGTCCACGTACTCGTTGGGCGAGCCGAGCCGGGAGGCCGCGGACGAGACGTTGACGATGGCGCCGCCGCGCCCGCCGTGCCGGGTGGACATCCGGCGGACGGCCTGCGCGGCGCACAGGAACGGGCCGGTGATGTTGGCGGCCCAGATCCGGTTCAGCCGCTCCTCGTCGATGTCCTCCAGCCGGCTCTGCCGCTCCAGCGTGCCGGCGTTGTTCACCAGGGCGGTGAGCGGGCCGAGCTCGGCGTCGACGGTGTCGAACAGCCGGGCCACCTCGGTGCTGCGGGTGACGTCCGCCCGGACGGCGAGCGCGGTGCCGCCGTCGGCCCGGATCGCGTCCACCACGGAGGCGGCGGCGGCTTCGTCCGCCCGGTAGTTGACGCACACCCGGTAGCCTCGCCGCCCGGCCAGCAGCGCGGTGGCGGCGCCGATGCCGCGCCCGGCACCGGTGATCAGAACGACGTCGGGCTGCGCGGAACCGTTCGTTGTCGACATGCTCCGCACCCTACCCGCCCGCCGCGCCCCGGCCCGGGCCCCGGGAAATCGCTCGCCCGGCGCGGCCCCGCCCGGCAGACTCGTTCCTCCGGACCGGCCGACGAGAGGAGTCCCGCCATGTCCACCCCGCCGACCGCGCCGACCCCCGGCACCGTGCTGCTCTCCGGCATCGTCGGCTCCACCGCCTACGGCCTGGCGCACGCCGGCTCCGACCTCGACCGGCTCGGCCTGTTCGCCGCCCCGACCGAGGACTTCCACGGCCTGCGGCCCCCGGTCGAGTCCCAGGTCACCACCGCCCCGGACCGCACCCTGCACGAGGCCGCCAAGTGGTGCCGGCTGGCCCTGCGCTGCAACCCGACCGCCTCCGAACTGGTCTGGCTGCCCGACGACCTCTACGAGGTGCGCACCCCGCTCGGCGAGGAGCTGATCGCGATCCGCCGCTCCTTCCTGAGCGCCGGGGCCGTGCGCACCGCCTACCTCGGCTACGCCACCCAGCAATTGCGCAAGCTGCGGACCCGGGACACCACCGATCCGGCCACCCGCGCCCGCGCCGCCAAGCACGCCCGCCACCTGGTCCGCCTGCTCGAACAAGCCGTCCATCTGCACGGGGCCGGCCACAACCTGGTCCGGCTGCCCGACCCCGAACGCGTCCGCGACCTCGGCGAGCGCATCGCCGACGACCCGGCCCGCGCCGAGGGCCTGCTCGCCGCCGCCACCGAGCGCCTCGACCGCCCCGGCGTCCTGCCCGACCACCCCGACGACCGCCCTGCCGAGGCCTGGCTCCGCCGTGTCCGCACCGCCCACTGGACCGACCGCCCACCGACCGCCCACCGCACGAACCACCCACCGGACAGCCACGCGTGAGCCCGACCCCACCGGGTAGGATCACGGCGGCCCGCCACCACCCCGGCCGGGCCACGGGCCGCTAGCTCAATTGGCAGAGCTGCGGACTTTTAATCCGTAGGTTCAGGGTTCGAGCCCCTGGCGGCCCACGTGCAGGTTGTGGGGTAAGGAGTTCTTACCCCGCCTCCGCCCCCGCGGGGGCGGAGGCTCCCCGGGCGGCCCAGGGGTGCCGACGAGGGGGAGGAACAGCAGAGCCCGCCGCCGGCCAACGCCGACCAGGCCGCAGACGACGATCTCCGCCGCCACGCCCGGTTGCCGCTTCTCGTAGGGCTGCACCGATCGATAAGGGGACTTTGCTCGTCCTCCTGTCAGCTCCGCGTCCGGAGCATGGCCGTGAGGCGGGGCGACTCGGGCGAGGGCTGCTGGCTGTTGATGGCCTCGTATCCCCAGGACTCGTACAGGGCCTGAACCTTGCCGTCTCCGGCGAGCGGGTTGACCATCAGGGTGACGCGCTCCTCTGTGCGGCCAGCCAGGAGGTCGTCGTGGATGCGCCGTGCAATGCCCGTGCCCCGCCATGGGGTTCGAAGGCCGATCTCCTTGATCACCAGTGTGCTGACCTCGGTAAAACCATGGGGCAGCGGCTCAGTCATGCGCTTCCAGTACCGGTCGTCGGCCGTCAGCGTGTTCCCGTAGGCGTACCCGATGGCCGTCATGCCCTCGTACGCGATGACGGCTTCGAAGCCGGGCTCGGTCGCGTGCCGGTCGAGGCGTTCGACGAACGCCTCGACACGGTAGTTCGCCAGGTGCAGCAGCGGGGCGCGGACGTCCGCGTAGACGTCCAGGAGGTCCTGGCGGGCATCGGGAGTGAGATCGGTGTAGTGACGGAGTTCGACGGTCACGTGGTGGTCCTCCAGGTGTCGTGGGCGTACTCGGTCCAGGTCAGCGCCGGGCCGCTGCCGGGCGCTTGGGCGGTCAGCTTGGTGCCGAACGAGGCCAGCATGCCGGTGACGCGAGGGTGGGTGGAGACCGCGGCCGGCACCGACACGGCGGTGGCGACAGCGGGTTCGAAGTCGCCCTGGCCGAGTTGGGCGTGGGCGAGGCGGACGGTGGTGATCGCATGGGAGCGCTGCATCGCACCACGGCGAAGCGCCATGCTGCGGTGAGCGTGGGCTTCCGCGTCTTCCCAGTTGCCAGCGGCCAGGTGAGCGGCGAGGGCGAGGGAGTCGAGTTCGGCCTGGTCGTAGAACGCGGTGATCCACACGGGTCGGGACGCTGCGGCATCGGCGCGGTCGAGGGCGTCCTGCGCATGGCCGAGGGAGCGTCGGACGGCGTTGGTGTCGCCGGTGAGGCCGTGGATGGCAGCGTGCCGGGCGTGGCCGAGGGAGGCGAACAGCGGGTCGCGGCGGGCGATCGGCAGACTGCGGGCGACGTCGTTGGCGGCGAGCGCGTCGCCGGGGCGGCCGAGGTGGCGGTAGAGGCTCCCGGCGTGCGACCAGATACGGAACTGGATGGCGGAGTCGCCGGACATCGCCGCGATAGAGGCCGCCTTCTGGTGATGCTGGAGAGCGGCGTCGAATCGGCGGCCGTCGATGGCCGCCCACATCGCGCTCGACGTGAAGGAGGCCGCGCAGGCGTACAGGGCCGACCGGATCCGCTGGCTTGCGGTGCCGTGTTCCTGGAGGGCGAGTGCCTCGTCCGCGAGGGCGACAGCCTTGGCCTCGATGCTGACCCGGCCGCCGTGCCTGTGGTCGCTGGCGATGACCTCAGCGAAGCGGGCCTCCAGCAGCTGGATGTCAGCGGCGCCGATGCGGCGCGGTGCAGGGGCGGCAGCTGTGCCGGTGAGGGCGGCCACGGCAGTGCTGCCGGCGGCCGCTATGAAGTCGCGTCGCCTCACGTCTGCCTCCGGTGCGGTGTGGGCCCGGCCCGTGGGGGCGAAGCCGAGCTGTTCGGGCATGCAGTCGAATACTGCACCCAGTGCGACGCGGATCTTTCCCGGTGGCCACCGGGTCACGCCGGTGAGCCAGTTGTGGACCGTGCGCTCTGATACGGTGCCCGGCTTCCCAGTCAGGGTCCTTATCTCGGCATTCACTTCGCGCGCTAACTCGGCCTTGGTCATGCGGCGTTCGGCCATCCTGCGGCGGAGAGCGACGTTTGCCACCATGCGGTCAACGTAGCCGCGTTGTCACCTGGTGTGCGGGGCTTCGGGTAATGGGACCGTCAAGTCTTCCGGTTGGTGCCGAGCCATGCCGCACCGAACTTTGCCTCACCACCGAGGCGTTGGCAGTCGTTCACTGGTTGTGCGGCCGCCGCCGGAACCCCCGCGGCGGTAGCACCGACACATCCCTGCCCTCACCCATGGAGCCCGCGATGCCGTTCCCCTCTGGTCTTCCCAGGCGAGCCCCGGCCACCGCGCGGCGCAACCCAGGTGTGCCATCGTGACCGGCACGATCAGCGCGCTGGAGGAACAGGAACCGACCTCCGGGACGAGCATCGACCTTCCCTACCGGCCGGAGTCGGCGTCGCAGGCTCGAGAGCTGGTTCGGACGATGTTGGCCGAGTGGAGTCTGGACGACCTGGTCGACGACGCCGTGCTCGTGGCGTCGGAGATGGTCGCGAACTCCGCGAAGACCGGCTGCCACACGGCGATGACGCTCCAGATCATCCGTACGACGGCCGCCTCGGTGCGGATCCTGGTGACGGACGGCTGCCGCGTCCTGCCGGTGCGGATCAAGGCGGGCAGCAGCGACGAGTCCGGCCGCGGGCTCGAACTCGTCGCCAAGCTCACCCACGGCCGCTGGGGAGTATCCCTGGAAGCTCTCGGCAAGACCGTCCATGCCGACCTTCGAGTCGGTGGGAAACCGTGAGGGGCCAGCACCGAGGCTCGGCGCGCGATCCGATCAGTACCGCCCTACAGACGGTCTGGATCACCGGTCACCTCGTCGTGCTCGGCCTGCTCGGCGCCCTGACCGACCACCAGCTCACGGGCGACCCGCTGCCCCGGATCGCGGCCTCCACTCCCGACACCGAGCCGCTGGCACCCTCAATCTGACTCGCGAAGGAGTCCGCACGATGCAGACCCTGGACCGCTACCGGAGCCGAATCGCCCGCCGTCCGAAGGTGGTCGTCGCGCAGCCGGACGGCTTCTGCAACCTCAAGTGCACCTACTGCTACCTGCCTGACCGCGACCGGCGCACACCGATGCCCATCGAGGTCGCCCATGCCGTGGCCCGGTCGGTCGCCGAGTTCGCCGACACCACCTCGGCGACACCGGTTGAGATCGTCTGGCACGCCGGCGAGCCGCTGGCCATCGGCCGTCGGCGGTTCGCCGAGCTGCTGGCCCCGTTCGAGCCACTGCGGCAGGCTGGCCTGGTTGAGCACTCGGTGCAGACCAACGCCGTTCTGATCACCCCGGCGTGGTGCGACTTCCTGACCGACTACGGGTTCCGGGTCGGGGTGAGCATCGACGGTCCGGCCGCGCTCAACCACCAGCGGGTCGACTGGGCAGGACGCCCCGCCTTCGACCGGATCACGAAGGGCATCGGGTACTTGCGCGAGTGCGGCGTGGGGTTCTCCGCGATAGCGGTCGTCAGCGCCGAGAGCATCGGCGACCCCGAGGGCCTGCTGGACTTCATGGCCCACCTCGGCTGCCACACCGTGGGCCTGAACATGGAGGAGCTGGAGGGCGTCAACACCGACCGCACGGTGCCCACCGTCGGACAGGCCCGCGAGTTCTGGCGCCGGGCAATCGCCTGGTCCCGCCGGCACCGCGGCCTGACCATCCGCGAGGTCGACCGCCTCGGCAGCTACCTGCAGGCCGCCCGCGCAGGCGGAGGAGCCGCGTGGGACGAGCTGCTGATCGACCCGATTCCGACCGTCTCGTCCGCTGGGGACGTCGTCCTGCTCTCGCCCGAGCTCGCCGGGATCAGTGATCCGGCATACGAGGACTTCCGAGCCGGGAACGTCATGGAGCTGAGCATCGGCTCCATGCTGGACCGCGCGCACGAACTCCGGTACGTGCGCGAGTTCCTGACCGGCCTGGACGAGTGCGAGGCCACCTGCCAGTTCTTCGGCTTCTGCCGGGGAGCCCAGGCCGGCAATCGCTACTTCGAGAACGGCCGTCTGGACACCACCGAGACGAACTACTGCCGTGTGTCCAGGCAGGCCCTCATCACCGCACTGTCCGATACCGTCCGAGAGGAGCAAGCCGCATGACCGTCCTTGAACTGCTGGCCGCCACCGACGCCCCGGTGGTCGCCGACCTCACCGCCGGCCGAACCGTCGCCGTCGCCGGGTTCGACAACCGGCCCACCTGGGACAACGCCGGATCGTCGTTCGACAACCGGCCGACGTGGGACAACTGGTCGAACAAGGGCAAGTAGCACCACCTGAGCCACCCGGGCCCGCACCGTGCGGTGCGGGCCCGGTCCCCCGAACCGAGAGAGCGGAGCAAGCCCGTGGACAGCACCTTCGGCCGCGTCACCGTGACCCTGCCCAGCCTGAACGAGCCGGGCCTGTACCTGTCCAACGTCAGCACGCTCGACTCCGCTCGGGGCATCGTCCAGGACTTCCAGTACACCGACGCCAACCTGCGGGACCTGGACCTCACCGACACCAGCCTCATCACCGGCCGCGTCATCGGGCTTCGCACCGACCGCGTCCAGCTCGACAAGGTCAGGCTCGACTCCGTCGAGTTCGACACCTGTGACCTCGCCACCGCCCGCATCACGGACGCCAAGCTCTCCCGTGTCGTCTTCCGCAGCTGCAAGATCATGGGTGCCCAGCTCACCGGCGTGACCCTCGACAACGTGCTGTTCGAGAACTGCAAGCTCGACTACAGCAGCTTCGAGCAGGTCCGGGCCACCGGACCGCTGGTCTTCTCGAAGTGCGTCCTGAGCGAGGCGACGTTCACCGGCAGCGACCTCAGCCGGGCCGTCCTCGACGCCTGCAGCCTGCGGCTGGCCGAGTTCGGCCGGGGCAAGTACCAGGACCTCGACCTGCGTGGCAACGACCTGAGCACCGTCCGGGGCACCGCAAACCTCGGCAAGGTCATCATCGACCGGGCCCAGCAGGCCGAGCTCGCCGAAGCCCTGGTCGCCGAGCTGGACGTGACGTTCGCGGACACCCTGGACGACCGCCGGTGAGACCAACCGGGAGGAGCCCGGAATGAACCTTGCCATCGCCCACCACAACCCTGCCGCGCTCGCCGAGCGGTGCGACGTCGCCGGCGTCCGCACCGCATACGGCGAAGCCGACTACGAGGACGGGGCCGTCCTTCCCGACGGTCCATGGCAGCCCCTCACCGCCGACCTTGCCCACCAGCTCCGACCGACCGCGCTCACCCGCGACACCACGCTGGTCGAGCTGGTGAGGCTGCCCGACGGACCGGCGCCAATCAGCCTCGACGCGCTGGCCGATCCACTCGGCGACCCGGACGCCGTCCACCTCGGCCGGGCCGCAAGCCCCGCGAAGGCCCTCACGACCACGCCGAACTACCGCGACGGCCGGCGCATCGGTCTGCACGTCGACAACTGGGACAAGCTCGCATACCACGCCAAGCACCTGGGCCGGCGTCGCCTGTGCATCAACCTCGGCCCCGGCACCCGGTACATCCTGCTCGGCGACATCGACATCCAGGCCATCTGCCGAACCGTCCACCCCGACCCCGAGAACCGCCACCCGCACACCGACGACCTCCGCGCGTACATCGCCGCCGGTCACCGGTTGAACGTGTACCGCATCCGCCTGGAGCCCGGCGAGGGCTACATCGCCCCCACCGAACTGCTGCCCCACGACGGCTCCACCGAGGACCAGCCCGAACCCTCCACAGCCGCCTTCTGGCTTGGCCACTGGTCACGCGGAGTGCTCCCGACCGTAGCCTGACTGCCTATGCGGATCGCACCGGACTCTGCTACGCGCCAGTGGAGTGAAGGACCCGTGATCCGCTCCCCGGAGGGGGCGGCCGCAGCTTCGGTGGACGGAGCGCGTCGCGCTCGTCGACCAGGCCCCCCTGGACCCGCGGATGCACGCCCAGCGCGGCCGCTTCCTCGTCGGCGGACTCAATAAGCGGTACGGCGGTCGGTCCTACATGGTGGACGGTCTGAACCGCCCGGCAGAGGACTTCCCGGATATCTCTACGCTGGGAGTCAACTTCCTGAAGAGCACCACCAGCAAGGCGAACACCCACTGGCCAGCCACCGGCTGGACAATCCGGGTCGACGCCAGCTGGAAGACGGACCTGCTGGGCCGTCTGGCCAGCGTGGGGATCACGACCGACTCCATGTACCCGCCCCACGGCGAGGTCAGGCGGCTCGCTCTGAAGGTCGCGTGGGACGCAGTTGCCAAGGCGGAGTAGGCGAAGCCAAGGTGACCAGCGGACGATCAGATGATCGTCCGCTGGTCACCTGGCTGTGACTGGTAGAAGGCCAGTCGGTGGAGAGCCTGCACGGGGACCAGCGAGGCGAGGAAGTTCATGTACGCCTCCCGCTGGTCGAGGAGCGCCGACCGGTGGAGGCCGAGCGCGATCTCTTCGCCGTCCGTGACATCTTGCATTGCCCCGTTCACGATCCGATACCCCCAGGAGACCCACATCGGATGGGCGACCATCCGCTGGGAGTCCGTGTAGGACATGCCGAGATCGTGCCACCCCTTGAACGTGTCGTCGGTCAGGGTGCCGGCGTGCCGCATGAGGGCGATCTGCGCAGAGGCCCGGGCGGTGACCTGAAGTCGACGGCTTGTCGGAATCACGCGGCACGCCCGAATGAGTTGGTCCGGAGGTGCTGTCAGTACCAGATCGCACTGCTGCCTGTACGTCGGGGCGGGCAGTACTTGATCACGAATCAGAGCTCGCAGCTGCTCGGTCTCGTTGGGGAACAGCTGTGTGATAGGGGCACCTTTAGCCATGCCGGGGGCTGGCCGATGCCTCGGCTGGCACGGTCGTGGTGACGTCCATCCCGAGGCGCTGGTGGGCAGCCGTCAGATGCCCAACCACGGCTTCGCGTAGGAGACCGACATCGGGCTCGGCCAGGCTGGCGATGAGCGAGATCGGCTTGTGGTCCAACGCTCCGGGCCGCGCGTAGTCCGCCAGAAGTTGGGCGCGCTCGACGATCTCGTCGGTGAGCACCGACCTGCTACCGCCACCGCCGGCGTACGACCGGGGGAAGCGCGGCAAGTACCCGTGCTGCTGCCACCGTTCGATCTGCGTCTGGGTCGCTCCGGTGCGCTCCATCAGCTCCCGCAACGCAGGGCTCGTCGTCCGTGGCATAGGAGCGATTCTAGAACCTCGCAAGGTTCCTGAGTGGGCCCGCTGCGCCCGTCGCTGGTCCTATGACGTCATGCCGATGGGCCGGGCAGGCGGTTCGGCTGGGTCAAATGCGTGAGCGAGGCGTGAGCGGACTCTGCGACAGCATCCACTCGAAGCCGGACCCAGGGCGATCACACGGCACGCCAACCTGCCGGGACAACACCAAGTAACCGATCGCAGCCGGCCGGATCGCGATCCGGCTTGATCTTTTAATCCGTAGGTTCAGGGTTCGAGCCCCTGGCGGCCCACTCGGGCGTAGGCCGGAACGATCGGCGTTCCCCTGCCCTCGCCCCAGGCATGCGACCGGCCCGGTCTCCCGGAGGTTCCGGGGGACCGGGCCGCGGTGCGTGCCGGTGCTGCGGGGAGCGGTCAGGCGAGGCCGCCGGCGGCGGCGATGACCTGGCCGGTGATCCAGCGGGCGTCCTCGGAGGCGAGGAAGGCGATGACGTCGGCGATGTCCTCGGGCTCGCCGACCCGGCCCAGCGGGGTCATGCCGGCGACGGCCGGGAACTGGTCGCGGATCGGGGCGGTCTGGTCGGTGTTGACCAGGCCCGGCAGCACCGAGTTGACGGTGATCTGGCGGGCGCCGAGCTCCTTCGACGCGGCCAGGCCGAGCGCCTCGACGGCGGCCTTGGTGGCGGAGTAGACGCCGAAGCCGGGGAACGGCTGCTTGGTGTAGCCGGTGGAGATGTTGATGATCCGGCCGCCGTCGTTCAGCAGCCGGGCGGCCTGCTGGATCGCGTAGAACGTGCCCTTGAAGTTGACGTCGATGACCCGGTCGAGGAGGTCCGAGCCGACCTCGGCGAGCGCGCCGATGGCGCCGATGCCGGCGTTGTTGACCAGGATGTCCAGCGAGCCGAAGGCCGCGACGGTCTCCTTGAAGACCCGCTCGACGTCGGCCGGGACGCCGATGTCGCCCTGGATCGCGATGGCCCGGCCGCCGGCCGACTCGATCGCGGTGACGACGGCCTGGGCGGACTCGGCGTCGCTGTGGTAGTTGACCGCGACCTGGGCGCCGTCGGCGGCCAGGCGCAGGGCGGTCGCCCGGCCGATGCCGCGCGAGGAGGCGGTGACGAGGGCGGTCTTGCCGGCGAGCTTCTTGGTGGCGGTCATGGTGATTCGGTGCCTTTCCGTTCGTGGTGGGCGATGTGATTAATGTAGCGGTCGCTACATGCAATCGCAAGCAAGTTGGGGAAGGTCGGCCGGGAGCCCGGGCTCCCGGCCGAACCGGGGTCAGACCGGCAGCTCGATCGACAGGCCGTGCCGGAACACGTTCCTGGGGTCGTAGACGGCCTTGACCTGCTGCAGGCGCGGGTAGTTGTCCTTGTAGTACAGGCGCTGCCAGGGGATGCCCGAGGTGTTCAACTGCGGGTCACGGGCGTCCGTGTCCGCGTAGTTGATGAACATGCCGTCCGTGGCCACGTTCAGGCCGGGCACACCGCCGGTCTCGGCGTACAGCTCGCGGAAGAACTGCCGCAGCCACGCCAGGTGGACGCCGTCCTGGGCGGGGTCCGTCCACAGCGCCGCGCACTGGACCTTGAGGATCGAGTCCCGCTGGGCCACCGCGGTGTCGGTGGAGGACCACCGGTTCACCTGGCCGCCGTACGCCGAAATGAGCATCAGCGCGCCGGGGTTGAAGTAGTCGGTGCGGGTCAGGTTGCGGTACATCGCGTCGATCTGGACGGCGGTGAAGGCCCTGCGCTGGTACCCGGGCTTGCCCTTGAAGCGGTACGTCGGGTCGGGCCCGGTGAATCCGCCCCACTGGGTCGCGTGCAGCCAGGGGACGAGCCGTTCCTCCACGACCACCGGGGCGACGCCGACGCCGGCGCCCACGGCCGCGATGTAACTGTCCAGCATCTGCTGGCTGTTGGCGCCCGTCGCGTCCATCTGGACGGTGAGGGTGATCGATCCGCCGGACTGGTGCGGGAGCTTGAGCTCGCTGAACATCGCGCAGTACGGCGAGGTGGTCCCGCTGTTGGCCTCGTGCCACTGGCCGTAGTTGGTCATCAGCTGGGTGAACGCGGCCTTGGACAGGCTGGACCAGGCCCAGTTGACCGTGCTGATCCACACCGTGGACGGCGGCTTGGGCAGCAGGGTGGCCGGGTTGGTGCTGCTGGTGGTGCCGGTGACGTCCGGCGAGCGCAGCCAGTAGCGGGTCGCGATGCCGAAGTTCCCGCCGCCGCCACCGGTGTGGGCCCACCACAGTTCGCGGTGCGGATCGCCCGGGTTCCGGGTGGCGATCACGCTCCGGGCGGTGCCGGAGGCGTCCACGATCACCACCTCGACGGCGTAGAGGTAGTCGACGATCAGGCCGTACTGCCGGGACAGCGCGCCGTAGCCGCCGCCCGGCAGGTGGCCGCCGATGCCCACCGAGGGGCAGGCCCCGCCGGGGACCGTGACGCCCCATCCCTTGTACAGCTTGTCGTAGACCTGGCCGAGCCGGGCGCCGGCCTCGACCTCGAAGGCCTGCCGGGTGCTGTCGTACGAGATCCCGTTCATCTCCGATATGTCGATGACGACCTTCACGTCCGAACCGGCCACGAAGTCCTCGTAGCAGTGGCCGCCGCTGCGGACCGCGACCCGCTTGCCGGCGGTGACGGCCTCCTGGACCGCCGCGACCACCTGGGCGGTGGTGCCGGTCAGCCGGACGTAGTCGGGAGTCCCGACGAACCGCTGATTGGCGCCGGTGCGGACGTCGGGGAAGCGGCCGTCGGCCGGAAGGACCGTCACCGGTCCGAACACCGGATCGGTCGTGATCGTCGCGACCGACGTCGTGTCGGCGACTGCGATGCCCCCCGCAAGCCCCGCAGCCGCGGTCGCTCCGCCGATCGCGGCCGACCGTGCCATGAACCGTCTGCGGGAGAGTGAGCTGGTCATGATGTTCTTCTTCCTTTGCGCTGGGTGGCGAACCTGGATGGAGCGACGGGGAAGCTGTGGTCGGGCCGGGTTCCGCGCGGTGCGGAGGTCCTCAGCGGCCGTTGTCGTGGGCCGCGGCCAGGGCCGGGGCCGGCGCGTCCGGGGCCGGCGGGGCCGTCCGGCGGGGGCGGCTGAACCGCCGCATCATGGGCTGCTCGACCAGCGTGTGGAGCAGCCAGGAGGCCACCACGGTGATCGCGAGGCCCAGGAGCAGCAGGGCGAGCGCCTGGGGGGTGTCGAAGAGCCTGGTCCCCAGCCGGGCGCGGAGCCAGATCAGCAGCGGGACGTGCAGGAGGTAGAAGGCGAAGGAGATCTCGCCGAGCCAGATCGCCGGACGGCTGTGCAGCACCGTCCGCTTCCCGGCCAGGTCGCCGGCCGCCACGGCCGGAACGATCAGGGCGAGCGGGACGAGGGTGGCCGCGTCGAGCCCGTAGACGTACGGCAGCCGCATCGCCAGCGCGTACGCGGCCACGAAGGCGATCACCGCGGTCAGCGGGCCGATGGCGATCCAGCGGCCGGAGAGGACGATCCGCGCCATGACGATGCCGAGGACGAAGTCCAGCGCCCGGACCGGCGGGAGGGCGTAGACCGCCCAGAACTGGTAGAGCCCGATCGGCTGGCCGTCGGCCATGCCCGGGGTCGTCGGCAGCAGGACCTGGGCGGCCACGGCCACCAGGACCACGGCGGCGACGACGCCGCCCGCCCACCACCACAGCCGGTCGGCCCGGATCCTCCCGATCCAGCGGGCCAGCCACGGGAACGCGAAGTAGAAGAAGGCCTCGCAGGCCAGCGACCAGCTCGGCGGGTTGGCGCTGAAGAGCACGTCGTAGCTGGGCACCCAGGAGTGCACCAGGAGGAGGTTCGGCAGGACCTGGTTCCACTGGACGCTCTGGCCGATGACCACCAGCGCGACCAGGAAGCCGACGACGTGGTTCGGGTAGACCTTCACCAGCCGGCGCCGCCAGAACCCCCGCAGGGTGTCCCCCGGCCGCTGGGCCATGGTGAGGACGAAGCCGCTGAGGACGAAGAAGAACGACACTCCGACGTGCCCGGCGTTGATGAAGAGGTCGTGGTAGAGGCCGGCGAAGCCGGTGTCGGCGAAGAGGTTCACCCAGATCCCGTGGTGCAGGAAGACCATCGCGGCGGCGATGAAGCGCAGTCCGGTCAGGGACGGCAGCCGGCTGCCGCGGACCGCCGCGGGGTCCGGTCTTGGCGCCTTGGACATCGTGGGTACCTCCCGGGGTGCTGATCGGTGACGACGGGGCCAACATAGTCAGCAAGTCCATGCATTCGCAAGCAATTAGTCGAACAAAAGTCCATGGCTCTGTGCGGTTGACAGGCTCGCGACCCTCGCTAAGTATTTGCTACTGCATGCAATCCGCACTGCGGATCGCTCTCTCCTGGAAGGACTCGCCGATGCGCGCGCTCGTCATCCCCGTCTACGGTGGCCCCGAGGTGCTCACCCTCTCCGAGCTGCCCGTGCCGGAGCCCGGACCGGGGCAGATCCTGGTCCGCACGGCCGCCGCCGCGGTCAACCCGGTCGATCTGCTGACCCGTTCCGGCGCGCTGGCCGAGCACATCGGCCACCCGCTCCCGCTGGTGCCGGGCTGGGACGTGTCCGGCACGGTGGAGGCGCTCGGCAGCGGGGTGACCCGGTTCGCCGCCGGCGACCGGGTGATCGCGATGATCGGCCAGCTGGCCACCGGTATCGGCACCTGCGCCGAGTACGTCGTCCTCGACGCGTCCGCCGCCGCGCTCGCGCCCGGGAACACGGACCTGGTCGACGCGGCCGCGCTGCCGCTGGCGGGGCTCACCGCGCACCAGGCGCTGGAGCAGCTCGCGCCGGAGCCCGGCTCGACCTTGCTGGTCAGCGGCGCGGTGGGCGCGGTCGGCGGGTTCGCCGTGCAGCTCGCGAGCGCGCTGGGGCTGCGGGTGATCGCCCATGTGCGGCCCGGGGACGAGCGACTGGCCCGGGAGCTCGGCGCGGCCGAGGTGCTCCCGGCGGACGCCCCGGTGCCCGCCGGTGTCGCGGACGCGCTGCTGGCGACCACCGGCGATCCCGGCCGGGTGCTGGGCGCGGTGCGCGACGGCGGGCGGGCGGTCACGGTGTACGTGCCCGACCCGCCGGCGGCGGAGCGCGGCATCACCGTGTCCACCTGCTTCGCCAGGGAGGACGGGGAGCGGCTCGCGGAGGTCTCCGGTCTCGTCGAGAAGGGCGTGCTGACGCTGCGGATCGCCGGCGTCCTGCCGCTCGCCGAGGGCGCCGCGGCGCACGCCCGGCTGGAGGCCGGCGGGGTGCGCGGGAAGCTGCTGCTGTCGGTGTGACCGGCCGGGGCCGCCGGCCGGGCGGGCGCCGCGCGCACTGCACCGGCCGGTTGTCCTGCGGTACTGTTGATGTCCGTTTCCTGCTGCCTCGGAACTGCATGTGAATGCATAGGGTGGACGGCGGCCCCGCAGCGGAGCGGTACGCCAGGGCGTGCCGGAGCCGCCGGAGAGGTAAGAGGTCGTCCATGGGACAGCGACGCGAGAGCGACATCGAGCTGTGGAACCAGCTGGCGGTGCTCGTCGCCGAGGTGGGTACCACCGTGGACCGCAGGCTCACCCGTGAGGCCGGGATCAGCCTCAGCGAGTTCCAGACGCTCAACGCCCTGGCCGCCGCGGAGCCCGAGGGGCTGCGCATCCAGCAGCTCGCCGAGGCGCTCGGTCTGAACCAGTCCTCGGCCAGCCGTCTGGTGGCGCGGCTCCAGGGTCAGGGCCTGGTGAGCCGGGGCGTCTCGGAGACCGACCGGCGCGGCGTGCTCGCCCGGATCACCGAGCAGGGCAAGGAGACCGCCCGCCAGGCCCGTGACCTGTTCGACCGGGAGATGGGCCAGGCGCTGGACCTGGCCTCGATCGACGGGCGGACGGCGACCGTGGTCGCCCGGCTGCGCTACACCCCCGGCGAGCGGCCGCCGGCCTCCTGACCGGCCGCGAGGCCCTCGGGCACGCCCGGGGACGGGCCTGCCTCCAGCTCGAAGGACCAGCAGTCGGTCGGCGGGTAGCCGATCAGCTCGGTGGCCGGGCAGTCGTCGGGCCGTGCCCGTCCCTCCAGCGGGTCCCAGAGCACCACGCGTCCCCACCGGTTTCCCGCCCGGTCCCACAGCCAGCGGCCGGCGCCGTCGCCCTCCGGCGAGGGCTCCGGGCCCTGGCGCAACCGCCCGAGCAGCGACTCGACGGTCATCGCGGAGTCCGTGAGGTCCCACCAGAGCACCGTGGCGTACCAACTGCGCACGGGCGGCGCGGGCAGCATCTGTGCAACCATGCCATTACCTTCCTTAGCGAACAGTACAAAAAAGGTGGACGACCATGGCCCGAGGAAGACCCCGCACCTTCGACCGTGCGGCCGCGCTCCGGCAGGCCACCATGCTGTTCTGGCAGTACGGCTACGAGGGCACCTCGGTCGCCGAGCTGACCAAGCGGATGGGGATCAACGCGCCGAGCCTGTACTCCGCCTTCGGGGACAAGCGCACGCTCTTCGACGAGGTCGTCGAGACGTACGGGCAGAGCTTCGGGAGCTTCGTGGCGGTCGCCCTCCAGGAGGCGGCGACCGCCCGCGAGGCCTTCGCCCGGGTCCTGCGCGAGGCGGCCGCCGTCTACACCGATCCCGAGCACCCGGCCGGCTGCCTGGTGATCAGTG